>NZ_DATGBO010000150.1:0-11778 GCF_035312645.1 Arenimonas sp. | reverse complement strand
TTGGCGCCGTGATGGCCGAATTTCATCTTCATCGTCTGCGCGCCGGCGGCGAGGCCGAGCAGTTGGTGGCCGAGACAGATGCCGAAGATCGGAATCTTCGCGGCGAGAAATTCCTTGATCGCAGCGATCGCGTAATCGCAGGGCGCGGGATCGCCGGGGCCATTGGACAGGAAGATGCCGTCGGGTTTCTCCGCGAGCACCTGCGCCGCCGGCGTTTGCGCGGGGACGACGGTGACCTTGCAGCCGCGCTCGGCGAGCATGCGCAGGATGTTGCGCTTGACGCCGAAATCGTAGGCGATGACATGGAATTTCGCGTCGACGCGCTGGAATTCGTTGCGATCCAGATCGAGCTGACCTTCGCTCCAGACATAGCGTTCGCGCGTGCAGACTTCCTTCGCCAAGTCCATGCCCTTCAGGCCGGGAAATTTGCGCGCGGCTTCAATGGCCTTGTCGGCATCGATCTCGCCAGCCATCAACGCACCGTTCTGGGCGCCGCGATCGCGCAGCAGACGGGTGAGCTTGCGGGTGTCGATGTCGGCGATGGCGACCACGCCGCGTGCGGCCAGCCATTCCGGGAGGGCGACCTGGCTGCGCCAGTTGCTGGGACGGCGCGGCACGTCGCGGACGATCAGGCCGGCAGCGAAAACTTCCTCGGACTCGTCGTCCTGATTCGTGCAGCCGGTGTTGCCGATATGCGGATAGGTCAGCGTGATCAGCTGCCGCGCATAGGAGGGATCGGTGAGGATTTCCTGGTAGCCGGTCAGCGCAGTGTTGAACACCACTTCGCCGACGGACAATCCGGGCGCGCCTACGGAAATACCCTCGAATACGGTGCCGTCTTCGAGGGCAAGAATGGCGGTTTGGGTCACGGGAGCTCGCCTTGATTGGGTGAACCGCCCCGGTCCGCCAGGCTGTGGCAGACCGCGAACGAGGCAGGAGGCCAAGTTCGTGGGGGAAAAGGGGGTTCAGGCGAGCGGGAATTCTAGCCGCCGAGGCCGGGGCTGTCCACGACGAACTGCGCCTGGATCGGAAACCTGCGCGGAAAATCAGCGCCGGTGCGGACTTCAGTCGCTGAAGATCAGATCGGCGAGACGATGATTGCCGGCGGGACGACCGGCCAGATGCGCGGCCGCAGACAGGGCGCCGCGCGCGAAGATGTCACGATTGCCGGCGCGATGAATCAGCTCGATACGCTCGCCCGGGCCGGTGAACTGCACGCTATGCTCGCCGATGATGTCGCCGGCACGCAACGAGGCGTAGTGCGGCGCGCTTCCGCGCCCTGCCGCTACGGCGGCGCCCAGCGTGAGTGCGGTGCCGGAGGGCGCGTCTTTCTTGTGCACGTGATGGGATTCGATGATGTCGGCGTCCCAACCGGTCAATGCCTGCGCGGCACGACGCGAAAGTTCTTCAAGCACGACCACACCCAGACTGAAGTTGGATGCCCACAGCACAGGAATCGTGTGCGCCGCCTGAGCCAGCGCCTCGCGCTGCTGCGTGGACAAACCGGTCGTGCCGCTGACCAACGCCGCCTTGCGCATCTTGCATGCAGCCAACACGGCATCGAAGCCTTCCGGCAGACTGAAATCAATGGCGACATCGAAGCTGGGGCAGCGAGCCAGGTCCGCGCTCGCAAACATCGGCACGTCCACGCCATCGATCGCCGCGCCCGAGCGCGAAACCGCCGCAACGACTTGCAGCGCGGGATTTTCCCGCGCCAGCCGCAGCAGGGCCTGGCCCATGCGGCCGCTGGCGCCGTGGATGAGGATGCGGATCGGCGAAGAAGAATTCATGGCCCGAGGCTAGCGGGCCGGGGGCCGCGGATGCAAGTCATGAAGCCGTAGGAGCGGGATCAAGAGGTCATGCGATCCCAGAAGGCTTTCACGCCATCGAGGAAACCGCTGGAGCGCGGCGAATGCCGCGCGCCCTCCTCGCCTTCGAACGTCGCCTCGAAATCCTTGAGCAGTTCGCGCTGGCGCGAAGTCAGGTTGACCGGAGTTTCCACCACCACGCGGCACAAGAGATCGCCCGTACCGTGGCTGCGCACCGATTTGACGCCCTTGCCACGCAGGCGGAACAACTTGCCGGTCTGGGTTTCCAGCGGCACCTTGATCAGCGCCTCGCCATCAAGCGTGGGCACGACGACATCGGCGCCGAGCGCGGCCTGCGCGAAACGCACCGGGACCTCGCAATACAGATCGTCGCCGTCACGTTTGAAGATCGCGTGTTCGTGCACCTGCACTTCCACGTACAGATCGCCGGCCTGCGCTCCGGCCGGACCAGCTTCGCCTTCGCCCTGCAGGCGGATGCGATCGCCGTTGTCGACGCCGGCGGGGATCTTCACCGACAGCAGCTTTTCGTCCTGCAGACGGCCATTGCCGTGGCAGTTCTTGCAGGGCTTGGCGATGGTCTGACCGCGGCCGCCGCAACTCGGGCAAGGTTGCTGCACGGAAAAAATGCCGCGCTGCATGCGCACTTGGCCGCGACCAACGCAGGTCTTGCAAGTCTCGACTTTGCCGTCTTCGGAGCCCGAGCCCTTGCAGGGTTTGCACGACACCAGCGTCGGCACTTCGATCTGTTTCTCGGCGCCGAACACCGCTTCCTCGAGATCGAGTTCGATCACGTAACGCAGGTCGGCACCACGGCGCGGGCCGCGCTGCTGACGACCACCGCCAAAAATGTCGCCGAAAATATCGCCGAAAATATCGTTGACGTCGCCGAAGCCCGGGCCTGCGCCACCGCCACCGCCCATGCCGTGTTCGAACGCGGCGTGGCCGTGCGCGTCATAGGCGCGGCGCTTGGCCGGATCGGTGAGGACTTCATAAGCCTGTTTGGCTTCCTTGAAGGATTCCTCGGAAACCTTGTCGCCCGGATTGCGATCCGGATGATGCTTCATCGCCAGACGGCGATAGGCCTTCTTCAACTCTTCTTCGCTCGCCGTCTTGCTGACGCCGAGAGTTTCGTAAAAATCGCGCTTGCTCATTCGGAAAATCTCGATTCGATGCGGCGGTCCGGGATCAGCCACATCAGGGCGACCAGGACGAAAATGATGTTGGCGAGCCAGACGTTGACGAAGGCGAGGCCGATCGCACTCAGGTACAGAAAAGGCGAGGCCTTGCCCTTGAAATCGCGACCGATGGCCTGGGCCAAGGCCGATTCGCGGCCGTGCACGGAAATGATGCATTGCTGCAGCAGCCAATAGGCAACACCGGCCATCAGCAGCACACCGCCGTACAACGCGGTCGGCAGGGGCGTGAAATGATTTTCGCCCATCCAGCCGGTCGCGAACGGAAACAGGGACAGCCAGAACAGCAGGTGCAGGTTGGCCCACATCACGCCGCCCGTCACTTTCTGCACGGTATGCAACATGTGGTGATGGTTGTTCCAGTAGATGCCGACGTAGACGAAGCTCAGCACGTAGCTCAGGAATACCGGCAGCAATGGCTGTAGCGCGGCCAGATCGGTGCCGTGCGGAACTTTCATCTCCAGCACCATGATGGTGATGATGATGGCCAGTACGCCGTCACTGAATGCCTCGAGCCTGTTTTTCCCCATCACCCGCCCGCCCCTCTGCCAACACGGCGAACGCCCGATGCCGGGCGTTCGCTTTTTCTGGATTGTTCCGGAGGGTCAGACCTTGCCGTCGTCCTTGACCTCGGTGAACTCGGCGTCGACCACGTCCTCGGCCGGTTTGCCGGAGTTCGCGCCGGCATCGCCGGGTGCCTGTTCGCCGGCCTGCGCCGCCGCGTAAAGCGACTGCGCCGCCTGCTGCAAGGCATTGGTCTTGGCTTCGATCTGGCCCTTGTCGTCACCCTTCATCGCGGTCTCGAGATCGGACAACGCGGTTTCGATCGCGCCGAGCTGCTCGCCCGGCACCTTCGAACCGTGGTCCTTGATGGCCGTACGCGTGGCGTGGATCAGGCCGTCGGCGGCGTTGCGCGCGGTGACGAGGTCGTGGAATTTCTTGTCTTCCTCGCGATTGGCTTCCGCGTCGCGGACCATCTGCTGGATCTCTTCCTCGCTCAGGCCCGAGCCGGCCTTGATCTCGACCTTCTGCTCCTTGCCGTTCTTCTTGTCCTTGGCCGAGACATGCAGGATGCCGTTGGCGTCGATGTCGAACGAGACCTCGACCTGCGGCATGCCGCGCGGCGCAGCGTCGATGCCGGAAAGATCGAACTTGGCCAGCGACTTGTTGTAGCGGGCCTGTTCGCGCTCGCCCTGCAGCACGTGCACGGTGACCGCGGACTGGTTGTCCTCGGCGGTTGAGAAGGTCTGCGAGGCCTTGGTCGGAATCGTGGTGTTCTTCTCGATGATCTTGGTGAACACGCCGCCCATGGTTTCGATGCCGAGGCTGAGCGGGGTCACGTCGAGCAGCAGCACGTCCTTGACGGTGCCGGCGAGCACGCCGCCCTGCACGGCCGCGCCGATGGCGACGGCTTCGTCGGGGTTGACGTCCTTGCGCGGCTCCTTGCCGAAGAACTCAGCGACCGCCGCCTGCACTTTCGGCATGCGCGTCTGGCCACCGACCAGGATCACCTCGTTGATGGCGCTGGCGGCGAGGCCGGCGTCCTTCAAGGCGATGCGGCAGGGTTCGATGGTTTTCTTGACCAGGTCATCGACCAGGGCTTCGAGCTTGGCGCGCGTCAGCTTGATGTTCAGATGCTTCGGACCCGAAGCATCGGCGGTGACGTACGGCAGGTTGACGTCGGTCTGCTGCGAGGACGAGAGCTCGATCTTGGCGCGCTCGGCGGCATCCTTGAGGCGCTGCAGAGCCAATGGATCCTTGCGCAGGTCGATGCCCTGCTCTTTCTGGAATTCCTCGACCAGGAAATCGATTACGCGCTTGTCGAAATCTTCGCCGCCCAGGAAGGTGTCGCCGTTGGTGGCGAGAACTTCGAACTGGGTTTCGCCGTCGATGGAAGCGATCTCGATGATCGACACGTCGAAGGTGCCGCCGCCAAGGTCATAGACCGCGATCTTGCGGTCGCCGCCCTTCTTGTCGAGGCCATAGGCCAGCGCGGCCGCGGTCGGCTCGTTGATGATGCGCTTGACGTCGAGACCGGCGATGCGACCGGCGTCCTTGGTCGCCTGGCGCTGGCTGTCGTTGAAGTAGGCCGGGACGGTGATCACGGCTTCGGTGACCGTCTCGCCCAGGTAGGCTTCGGCGGTCTTCTTCATTTTCTCGAGGACCTTCGCGGAAATTTCCTGCGCGGCCATCTTCTTGCCGTCGCTGGTCGACACCCAGGCGTCGCCGTTGTCGTGGGCGAGGATCGAGTACGGGACCAGGTCGAGGTCTTTCTTGACTTCATCGTCGGTGAATTTGCGGCCGATCAGGCGCTTCACCGCGTAGAAGGTGTTCTTGGGGTTGGTGACCGCCTGGCGCTTGGCCGAGGCGCCCACGATCACTTCACCGTCCTTGGTGAACGCGACGATCGACGGCGTGGTGCGATCGCCCTCGGAGTTTTCAATGACCTTGGCGACGCCGCCTTCCATGACCGCGACGCAGCTGTTGGTGGTGCCGAGGTCGATACCGATGATCTTGCCCATGATGCTTGCTCCGTAATGCCTTGATTCGTGAATGTGTTGATTGGCGCGAAGGGATGAAACCAATGTTCCGCGCTGTTCGAGATGTATGGCCGGGGCCGGCTAATTCAACCGCCCCGGCCTCGGCCGTCAGTCAGCGGCGACCACCACGAGGGCGGGACGCAGCAGGCGGTCGTTGAGCAGGTAACCCTTCTGGAAAACCTGCAGCACGCTGCCCGGCGCGGCGCCGGCGGCTTCGGCCTGGCTGATCGCCTGGTGATGATCGGGATTGAAGGCTTCGCCGACCGGATCGATCAGGCGCAGGCCGTTGTCGGCAGCGACCTTGAGCAATTGCTTGAGGGTCAGATCGAGGCCATCGCGTAGCGGGCTGGCCTCGCTGCCTGCGGCCGTGAGGCCAGCATCGAGGCTGTCGAACACCGGCAGCAGTTCGGCGAGCAGGCGTTCGTTGGCGAACTTGCGTGCCACGTCAATATCGCGGCCCAGGCGCTTGCGCTGGTTGTCGAGCTCGGCGCGTTCGCGCAGGGTTTCTTCCTTGAGCGCGACGATGGTGGCGCGCAGCTGGTCGAGTTCGGCCGAAAGCGATTCGGTCTCGGACGCAGTTTCGTCTTGCGGCGCTTGCGCGTCCGGCTGGGGGTATTCGCTGTGCATGGTCTTCCTGCTGGCTAGGTGTAGAGGGCCGGCCCGCCCCTGCGGGGGCCGCCTCCTTCATGGGGTCATCGAAAAGGCTTTCAAGACCCCGATTTGCTGAAATCAGGCCGATGAATCCGGGGCCAGCGCGGCACCGAGCAAGTCCGCGGTCGCCTGCACCATCGGGATCACCCGCTCATACGCCATGCGGGTCGGGCCGATCACCCCGAGCACCCCGAGCACCTTGCCTTGGCTGGCATAAGGCGCGGTGATCACCGTGCACGCCTCCAGCGGCGCCAAGCCGCTTTCCTCGCCGATGAACACGCGCACGCCCGGCGCATGGGTGCAGCGCTCGAGCAGGGCGAGGATTTCGCGCTTGCGCGAGAAAGCTTCGAACAACTCGCGCAATCGATCCATGTCGGACAGCCCGTTGAGGCCCATCAGGCGGGTCTGGCCAGCCAGCAGCATGTCGTCGTTGCTGGCAAAACCGCTGCCGGGCCCGCCCAGGGTCTGTTCGGAAATCTCCACCGCCGCCGACAGCACCCGCTCCATTTCGCTGCGGGTATCGCGCAATTCGCGCAACAGCACCGCGCGGATGTCGGCCAGCGGCCGGCCGGCGAAATGGGCGTTGAGATAGTTCGCGCTCTGCTCCAGTTCGCTGGGCGAATACGCACGGCGGGTCTGGATGATGCGGTTTTGCACCTCGTTGTCGGTGAACACCAGGATCACCAGCACGCGGCTGCCGTCCAGCGGCACGAAATCGATGTGCTTGAAGGCAAAGGCCGCGCGCTGCGGCACCGTCACCACACCGACGAACTGGCTCATCGCCGACAGCAATTCCGAGGCATTGGCCAGCAGCGACTGCGTGCCCGCACCGGTCGGCATGTTGATGCGCAGACGGTCGATCTCGGGGTCGCTGAGCGGCTGCATCTGCAGCAGGGAATCGACGAAAACGCGGTAGCCCTGCGCGGTCGGGATGCGCCCTGCCGAGGTATGCGGTGCGGACAGCAGGCCGATTTCCTCGAGGTCGGCCATGATGTTGCGGATCGTCGCCGGGCTCACGTCCAGCCCCGACTGCTTGGCCAGCGTGCGGCTGCCGACCGGCTCGCCATCACGGATGTGCTGGGCGATCAGGGTGCGCAACAGGCGACGGGCGCGGGGATCCAGGGGCAGGCTCATGCCTCATAGATAAGGCCGCGGCGCCCGCGGCGCAAGTTTTCCAGTCTCAGGTTTTCGGACTGACATCGGCGATAGTGCCTGAACGATTCCGCCACCGTTTCAGGCAAACTCCCGCCCATCATGCTCAGTCATCTCACCCTCAAGGATTTCGCCGTCGTCAGTGCCGCCGAGCTCGGCTTCGACGCCGGACTCACTGTGGTTTCCGGTGAAACCGGCGCCGGCAAATCGCTGCTGGTCGACGCCCTGCTCTGGCTCACCGGCGCCCGCGCCGACGCCGGCATCGTCCGCCACGGCGCCGAACGCGCGGAGCTTTCCGCGGAATTCTCCCTCGCCGATGCCCCCGACGCGGCCGACTGGTTGCGCGAACGCGAACTCGACGACGACGCCAGCTGCCAGTTGCGCCGGGTGATCCGTGCCGATGGCGGCTCGCGGGCCTGGATCAACGGCCGCCCGGCGACGCTGGCGCAGCTGTCGGAACTCGGCGCCCTGCTGGTCGAAATCCACGGTCAGCATGAGCACCAGGCCCTGCTCGAACGCAGCCACCAGCTCGGCCTGCTCGATGCGTTCGGTCAGCACGAAGCCCTGCTCGCCGATGTTCGCGAACACGCCCGCCGCTGGCAGGACCTCGACCAGGAGCTCGCCGCGCTGTCGCGCACCGGCGATGTCGGCGACCGCATCGCCTACCTCGAGCACCAGCACGGCGAACTGGCACGCGAAGCGCTGGCCGCCGGCGATATCGACGACATGCTCGCCGCGCACCGCCGCCAGGCCAATGCCGCCGGCCTGCTGGCAGGCTACGAATCGGCGCTGGCGCGGCTGTCCGGCGACGAAGGCCAGTCCTTGTCGCGCGGCCTGCGCCAGGCCAACGGCGAACTCGGCCGCCATCTCGACAGCGAGCCGCGCCTGCGCGAAGTGACGGCGCTGCTCGAGTCGGCGGAGATCCAGATCGACGAAGCCGGCGGCCTGATCGAACGCCTGCGCGATGAGCTCGACATTGACCCGGCGCATCTGCAACAACTCGAAGCACGCATGACCCGCCTGCACGATCTTGCGCGCAAGCATCGCTTGCCGCTGGCGGAACTCGCTGCGCGTCGCGATGCGATCGAAACCGAGCTGGAATCGTTGCGCGGCGCCGGCGAACGCAGCGAATTCCTTTTCGCCGAACGTGAAGCGGCGAACGCGCGCTGGAAAACTGCGGCGGCCAGACTTTCGCAGTCGCGCAATGCCGCCGGGAAAAAACTCGGCAAGGCGGTTTCCGGACTGATGTCGGAACTGGGCATGGGCGGCGGCGTATTCGCGGTCGAACTCACCGCACAGGACAACAACAAGCCGCATGCGCTGGGCGCCGAGCGCTGCGAATTCCTGGTCTCTGCCAACCCCGGGCAGCCGCCGCGGGCGCTGCGCAAGGTCGCCTCGGGCGGCGAACTGGCACGCATCAGCCTCGCCATCGAAGTCGCGGCGCTAGGCCTGGATTCGGTGCCGACGATGATCTTCGACGAAGTCGACACCGGCATCGGCGGCGCGGTCGCGGAAGTGGTCGGACAAAAACTGCGCGCGCTGGGTGCTTCGCGCCAGGTACTTTGCGTTACCCACCTGCCGCAGGTCGCGGCGCAGGGCCATCACCATCTGCAGGTGAGCAAGGCCGTCAATGGCAGCAGTACGCACAGCGCCGTGAGCGTGCTCGCGGAAAAAGAGCGTATCGAGGAACTCGCGCGCATGCTCGGCGGCGTCGAGATCACCAAAGAAACGCGAGCGAATGCCCGGCAGATGTTGTCGCGGGCGCAGGCGTGATTTTCGTAGGAGCGATGGTAATCGCGACAGGGTTCGCTGCTGTGAAGATCAGCACAATCCAATGCCCTTTTTTGGACTAGCTGCTGCCGCGACAAGCATGGTCGCGATTGCCATCGCTCCTACACCCGCGGTTATTTTTTCTTCTTGGGCCGCACGTACAGCACGAGGCTGTGCTCTTCGATCACAAAGCCGTGCTTGTCGGCGATCTGCTTTTGCAGAGCTTCGATTTCCGGGCTGGTGAATTCGATGACCTTGCCCGATTCGATGTCGACCATGTGGTCGTGGTGCTGGCCGCGATCCATTTCGTAGACGGCCTGACCGCCCTCGAAATTGTGCTTGAGCACCAGGCCGGCGGCCTCGAACTGCGTAAGCACCCGATACACCGTGGCCAGGCCGATGTCCTCGCCACTGTTGAGCAATTGCCGATAGATGTCTTCGGCAGTCAGATGGCGGGTGCCGGTGGTCTCAAGCAGCTCCAGGATGCGGATCCGGGGGTGCGTGACCTTGAGGCCGACTTTGCGCAGATCCTGCGATTCCATGAATCTTCCGCTCCCGTGCAACTTATCCGGCCGACGTCGGTCGGTGCTTGGTGTATTATCGCCCGGCTACCCACCTTTGACTATGCTAACGATGCGCAAGGCCCTTCTCGTTCTCTCCGCCGCGGTCCTGGTTTCAGGCTGCAACCTGGTCTACCGCCAGCCTATCTATCAGGGCAGCCTGCTCGAGCAGAAATACGTCGAGCAACTCAAGGAAGGCATGACCCGCCAGCAGGTGGAATTGCTGCTCGGCACGCCGTCGGTAGCCGACCCCTTCCACCAAGAGCGCTGGGATTACGCCGCCAGCGAGCGCTACAAGCGCGATCCGGCCCAGGTCAAGAATCTCACCGTGTGGTTCGAGAATGACCAGGTCACGAAATGGTCCGGCGAGTATTTCCCCGACCACAACAGCGAACTGCTCAAGCAGGCCGCGAAATTCGGCAACCTGCCGAAAGACAAGGACAAGGACAAGAAACACCGTTAAAAGCGGCGTTTCCCCGGGCCCGAGGCGCGCTCACGGCGCGCCTGCTTCGGATCGGCAAGCAAGGGCCGCAGCAGCTCGAGCCGATCGCCATCACGCAATCTTGTTTCGGCAGTGACAGGCCGGCTGAAAATCGCCAGACGCGTCGCGTCCACTTCCCAGTCGTTCGCTTCTTTTTCTTTCCCGATCATCGCCAGCGCGTCCGCGACGACGGCGCCTTCGGGCAGCGTCAGCATCAGCGACCAATAGCGCTCCGGCAGCGCGTAAACCACGTCGACGCGCATCGCGACCGGCACTTGCTCAGTCATCGCCACGATTGGCCTCGCGACAAAAATCATCGACCAGGCGATCGGCCAGCCCCTGAAAACCCAGCGCCAGCGCCGAGCCCACGAGTTTTCCAGCGACATCGAAATCCAGACTCAAGCTGACCTTGCAGGCATCCTCGGCCAGCGAATGAAAAACCCACAGGCCGCTGAATTTTCGGAACGGCCCTTCTTCCAGTTGCAGTTCGATGCGCGTCGGCGGCGTGAGTGCATTGCGGGTGGTGAAACCGATCCTCAGGCCGGCAACGCGCAAATCCAGCCTGGCCAGCATGTGCTGATCGGATTGTTCGATCACTTCGGAAGACTCGCACCAGGAAAAACGGCGCGGGTAGCCGGCGACATCATTGACCAGGCCGTACATGCGCAGCGCCGAATGCCGCACCAGCGCGTGTCGGTGGATGCTCGTCATGCCCTCGCCCCCATCAAAGGTTCCCTGCCCGGCCACGCATCGGCGACAATGGGACGCAAGGAAACTCCATGTCCAATAAGAAAGAAGCCAAGAATAACGCAGCGACGCAGGGCAAGACGATTGCGCTGAACAGAAGCGCGCGTCACGAATACCACCTCGAATCCCGCTACGAAGCCGGCATCTCCCTGCTCGGCTGGGAAATGAAATCGATCCGCGCCGGCCGCCTGAACATGGGCGACAGCTACGCGATGGTGAAGAACGGCGAGATCTTCCTGTTCGGCGCGCAGATCACGCCGCTGATTTCCGCCTCAACCCATGTCATCCCCGACGACCGCCGCACGCGCAAACTGCTGCTACATCGCCATGAAATCGACCGTCTGGTCGGCAAGGTAGAACGCGAAGGCTATACGCTGATCCCGACCGCCTGCTACTGGAAGGCCAACAAGGTGAAGCTGGAACTGGCCCTGGCCAAGGGCAAGCAATCGCATGACAAGCGCGCCGCCGAAAAAGACCGTGACTGGGCGCGCGAAAAACAACGCACCATGCGCCGGCACAACAAGAACGCCTGATCAGGCAACGTAGGAGCGGCTTCAGCCGCGACAGGTCGATCGAACGAGGGTCGCGGCTGAAGCCGCTCCTGCAGCCGCGCGGGTTGTGCCGGGCCACCCCCGCCCCCATACTGTCGTCGTTGGAAGATTCTGCTTCCTGTTAATTGCCGGGGCTGTCCTGGCTTCGACGGGGGTCGCAAAGTCGACTGGCGCATGCCGAGGGGGCGACTGTCCTCGTTAATCCAGTAGCAAAATTTAGTTGCCAACGACGACAACTACGCTCTCGCCGCTTAAGGCGTAAGCCCTGAACCCACTTGTGCCCGTGCTCGTGGATGTAAGGTCA
>NZ_DATGBO010000149.1:0-4392 GCF_035312645.1 Arenimonas sp. | reverse complement strand
AATTCGCGGTGATGGCTGGCGACGCGCCCTTTGTCCGCGGATCTATTCCAATTCGCGGTGATGGCTGGCGACGCGCCCCTTGTCCGCGGATCTATTCCAATTCGCGGTGATGGCTGGCCTCGCGCCCTTTGCCCGCGGATCTATTCCAATTCGCGATGGTACGTGAGGACGTCTTCGCGGTCGCTGCTGCGGCAGTGCGCGGCGAGTTTCTCGGCAAGGTAGACGGAGCGGTGGCGGCCGCCGGTGCACCCAAACGCAATGGTGACGTAGCTGCGCGTGTCGGATTCGAAGCGCGGCAGCCAGGTGTCGAGGAAGGCGCTGACTTGGGCGACGTATTCGCGCACGGTGTCCTGTTCGTCGAGGTAGTCGCGCACGGCGCCGTCGCGGCCCGAGAGCGGACGCAGGCGTGCGTCCCAGTGCGGATTGGGCAGGCAGCGCGCGTCGAAGACGAAATCGGCGTCGACCGGCACGCCGTGCTTGTATGCGAACGATTCGAACAGCAGCGATACGCGCGGCGCGTGCCCGGACTCGAGCTCGGCGAGCACGGCCTTGCGCAGCTGATGCACGTTGAGATCGGTGGTATCGATCACGTGGTCGGCGAGCGCGCGCAGCGGGCCGAGGCGTTGGCGTTCGAGCGCGATCGCGTCCGACAGCGGCAGGCCCTGGTGCGAGAGTGGATGCCGGCGTCGGGTTTCCGAATAGCGCTTGACCAGCACTTCGTCGCGCGTGTCGAAAAACACCAGACGATGGTCGTAGCCGAGTTCGGCGACCGCCGACAGCCACACGCCGATGCGCGAAAGATCGGTGGCGAGGTTGCGCACATCGATGCTCACCGCGAGCCGCGAGCGCTTGCTGCCGTTGCACGACATGCTCTGCACGAAGCTGGTCAGCAGTTCGGCGGGAAGATTGTCGACGCAGTAGTAGTCGAGATCCTCGAGCGTGCGCAGCGCGACGCTTTTGCCGGAACCGGACAGGCCGCTGACCACGGTCAGCATCGGGCGCGCGGTCGGTGTCGCTTCGTCGCTCATATTTCCTGTCCGAGGTTGAGCAAGGTGGCGTGGCGGGCGAGGAAGGCCGCGGCCGGGTCGGCGCCTTTCACGCGCAGGATGTGCAGGCGCACGGCGGCTTCGGTGAGCACGGCGAGGTTGCGGCCGGGGGCGACCGGCAGGTGGAATTCCGGCACGTCGAGATCGAGCACGCGGCGCGGCGCGGCGGTCTCGCCGGTGAGCCGCGACATCGCCGCCGAAGAAACATCGCCGACGCGCATCAGGTGCACGATCAGGCGCAGGTATTTGTTCCGCTTCACGGCGGTGTCGCCGAACATCTGGCGGATATTCATCACGCCCAGGCCGCGCACTTCCAGCATGTCCTGCAGCATGTCGGGGCAGGTGCCGTCGAGCACGTCGGGCGCGATCTGGGTGAATTCGGGCGCGTCGTCGGCAACCAGGCGATGGCCGCGGCTGATCAATTCCAAGGCGAGTTCGCTCTTGCCGGCGCCGGAATCGCCGGTGATCAGCACGCCGATCGAATAGATTTCCATGAACACGCCATGCAGCGTGACGCGCGGCGCCAGCGACAGCGCGAGATGGTATTGCAGCAGGTTGAGCAGTTCGTAACCGCGCCGCGGCGACACCCACAGTGGCGTGTTGGATTCTTCGCAGGCGTTGCGCAGGTCGGTCGGGCAGTTCTGGTTTTGCGTGATCACCAGCGCCATCGGCGCGAAGCCCATGATCTGCTCGAGTTTTTCCCAGCGCATGCGCGCATCGAGAGTATCGAGCCAGGCCAGTTCGGCGGCGCCGATGATCTGCACCTTGTTGGGGTGGATGACGTTGAGATAACCCGCCAGCGAGGGCCGGCGGGTTTGTTGCTCACTGCGTTCGAGCAGGCGCTCGCCGCCCTGCTGGCCGGTCAGCCAGCGCAGGTCGAGTCTTTCGTGCAGCTCGTCGAAGACCTCGCGGGCGCTGATCCGGGTACGCATGATTTCGCAGGTGGGTCAGCCGAAGCTGTCCGAGCGGGCGGCCGATTCGCCGCGATGGTGATCCTTGGTTTTTTCTTTCTGCTTGAGCACGAGGCGGTCGAGCTTGTCGACCAGCAGATCGATGGCGGCGTACATGTCGGCGGCACTGGCGTCGGCGAACAGGTTCTTGCCGGGGGTGTGCAGGGTGGCTTCGGCCTTGTGGTCGAGCTTGTCGACCGTGAGGGTGACGCGGGTATCGAGGTGTTGTTCGAAGTGCTTGGACAGGCGGGCCAGTTTTTCGGTCACGTAATCACGCAATGCCGGGGTGATGTCCATCTGATGACCGCTGATTTCAATACGCATGTCATACCTCCTGTCGTTGTTGCCACTGCCAAATTCGCTGCGCTGCCGGCATTGCGCCGGTGTCGTGATCAGATCTGGTGGGGTTTGCCCGGGATTGCAAGGCTGGGCGGCGCGGCGGCCTCCTTTACAGACGTTGTCGTTCGTTGGACGACGGGATATTCATGCCTTCGCGGTACTTTGCCACAGTTCTCCGGGCCACGGGGATGCCCTCGGCCTTGAGGATTTCCGCCAGTTTGGCGTCCGAATGCGGTGCGCGCGGATTCTCCGCCCCGATCAGCGTGCGCAGCATCGCCTGGATCGCCGTGGCCGAGGCGCCGCCACCGGAATCGGTGGTGATGCCGGAGCTGAAGAAATACTTGAACTCGAAGGTGCCACGCGGCGTGCGCAGGTATTTTCGTGTGGTCGCGCGCGAGATCGTCGACTCGTGCAGGTCCAGTTCCTCGGCGACCTCGCGCAGGGTCAGCGGCCGCATCGCCTGGGCACCGTGTTCGAGGAAGCCGCTTTGCTGGCGCACGATCGCCTTCGCCACGCGCAGCAAGGTGTCGGCGCGGGTTTCCAGGCTCTTGATCAGCCAGCGCGCTTCCTGCAGTTGCGCTTTCAGGTAGCTGTCGTCGTCGCGGCTGGATTTGCCGATCAGGCGTTCGTAATGGCGGTTGATGCCCAGGCGCGGCTGGCTGCTGGCCGATGTCGCGACTTTCCAGACGCCGCCCTGGCGGTAGGCAATCGCATCGGGGCTGATGAATTCGGTTTCGCCGGGGCTGATCTGCGCGCCGGGTTTGGGATCGAGCGAGCGCAGCAGCGCGATCGCGGTGTCGATGTCTTCCTGGCATTGCTTGAGTTGGGCGGCGAGCTTGATCGCGCCATGCTTGGCCAGGACATCGAGATGCTGGCCGCAGATCTGTCGCGCCAGCGCCAGGCCGGGCGTGTCGGTGCTGAGCAGTCCCAGTTGCACGCACAGGCATTCGGAAAGACTGCGGGCGCCGACGCCGACCGGATCGAAGCGTTGGATCAGGTGCAGCACGGCTTCGATCTCATCGGCTTCGGCGGGGAATTCCGATGCCAGCAGCGACTGGATGTCTTCGATGCTCGCGTCGAGATAACCCTCATCGCCGATCGCCTCGATCAGCGCCTCGCCGATCATCAGGTCGCGCGGGCCGAGATGACTCAGATGCAATTGCCAGATCAGGTGCGCGTGCAGGTCCTGCGGCGCGGCAGTGCCTTCATCGCGATCATCGCCGTCGCCGTAGTTATCGCCGCTGCCGTTGCCGCGCGGCTGGCCGTCGTCGTCCCATTCGAAATGCGGTGTTTCATCGAGCGCGTTTGCTTCGCCGTCGCTGTCGGCCTTGCTGGGTTCGCTGGGCGCGTCGCTGTTCGGGATCGTCGGCTCGGGGGCTGATTCTTCTTCCTCTTCCTCGCGTTCGAGCAGCGGATTGCTGTCGACTGCGGCATTGATCTCCAGCTCCAGCTCGATCGACGACAACTGCAGCAGCTTGATCGCCTGACGCAGCTGCGGCGTCAGGGTCAACTGCTGTCCGAGTCGTGTCTGCAGGCTGGGCTTCATGGCTGGGGCCATCATACCGGCTGGTGGATGGAGTGGGATGGCGGAAATTTCGGCGGCGGATTGGCACCGTGCGAGTTATGGGAATGTAAAACCTGACTGCGAAGCGAGCCAGTCCCCTCTCCCCAGCCATGGGGAGAGGGTTAGGGTGAGGGGCGAGCAAATCGCAGTGAAACAATGCAATGCGCGGAAAGAAGAGCCATCAACTCGAGCGGCGGCTGCGGCGTGAGAAAACCGATGCCGAGGCGAGGATGTGGCGCTGCCTGCGTGATCGTCGATTGGCGGGATTGAAATTCCGTCGCCAGCATCGCATCGGGATCTACATCGTGGATTTCGTCTGCGTTGAAATGAGGCTGGTGGTCGAGCTTGATGGTGGGCAGCATCTCGAGCGCGCGGGCGATGACGAAAGGCGCGCGGGTTTTCTGCACGATCGCGGCTATCGCGTGTTGCGGTACTGGAATGATGATGTGCTGGTACAGACTGATGCCGTGCTGGAAGTGATCTGGGCGGCGGT
>NZ_DATGBO010000148.1:0-60312 GCF_035312645.1 Arenimonas sp. | reverse complement strand
CGAGGCCCATGCTCACCGTCGGCGTTTGCCAGAACTCCGGCATCAGCCACGGATGCGGATACGAGCTCACGCCCTGGGCGTCGACTTCCATGCGGAAGTTGTCGATCTGGTTTTCCGTGATGCGGCCTTCGAGGAAGGCACGCGCGTAGATGCCGGGCGAGGAATGGCCCTGGATATAAAGCAGATCGCCGGGATGCTCGGGCGTGGGAGCGCGCCAGAAATGATTAAAGCCGACGTCGTAGAGCGTGGCGGAGGAAGCGAACGATGCGATATGCCCGCCGAGTTCGCCGGGCTTGCGGTTGGCGCGCACGACCATCGCCATCGCGTTCCAGCGGATCATCGAGCGGATGCGCCATTCCATCGCGGCGTCGCCATCCATCGCCGGCTCCAGATGCGCGGGAATGGTGTTGATGTATTCGGTGGTCGGCTGGAACGGCAGCTGCGCGCCGGCGCGGCGGGTGAGTTCGACCATGCGCTCGAGCAGGTGATGCGCGCGCTCGGGGCCATCGTGATCGAGCACGGCCTTCAGCGATTCGATCCACTCGCGGGTCTCGTTCGGATCGCGGTCGTTGTCGAGAATATCGTTCAGCCAGCTCATCGCCTTCCCTTCCCTGTCGGCCCGCGCCATCCAGCGCCGGCGGTGCTTTTGTCGAGCTGGGGAGTTTATCGCAAGGCGATGGGGTTTCTCGGTACGGCGGGGTATGGGGGTGGCGCATTCGCGACTTGCGTCGCTCCTACGGGGTCGGGCTTTTGTAGGAGCGACGCAAGTCGCGACCTCCCCACCCCTTCGGACATTCTCTCCTGACATCGATCGTCCTGCCGGCCAAGCACCGTCTTGGGCATGGACAAACCCGTCGATCAAGAAACCCCTGGTCACGCCGCCCTGCGGAAAGGCCGCTTCTCACGGGAAGGCCAGGTCTACCTGGTGACGTTCACCACCTATCGGCGGCGGCCGTGGTTTTTCGATTTTCATCAAGCCTGCACGGCGTGCCGCGAGATTTGCGATTCGCGCAACTGGCAATCATCAGCGCTGAAAGCATGGGTGCTGATGCCCGACCATTGGCATGGTCTGGTCGAACTTGGGCCCGACAAAACGCTGTCGCAAACGATCCAGTCGTTGAAAGCCAACACTGCCCGCCGCATTCGGAAAGCACACCCAGGGATCGGTCGCATCTGGGCACCGTCGTTTCATGATCGCGCCATTCGATCGGACGAGGATCTGGTGCACGCGGCCCGATATTTGGTTTTGAATCCGATCCGGGCTGGCTTGTCGCGACGGATACGGGATTACCCGTTCTGGGATGCAGTGTGGGTTTGAGCGTATCGCGTTCGCGACTTGCGTCGCTCCTACGAAAATCTACCGCGGGGCAATCTTGCCCACGTAGGAGCGACGCAAGTCGCGAACACGATCATCACACCCCTCTTGCCGCCCGAATCTGCGCTTCCACCGCGGCAATCGCGGTCATGTTCACCACGCGGCGGACGGTGGCGGAGGGTGTGAGGACGTGTGCGGGTTTGGCCATGCCCATGAGGACGGGGCCGATGCCGATGCCATCGGTCATGACGCGGGTGAGGTTGTAGGCGGTGTTGGCGGCGTCGAGGTTGGGCAGGACGAGCAGGTTGGCGCGGCCGGTGAGGCGCGAATCGGGGAACATGCGTTCGCGGGTTTCGGCGTTGAGGGCGGCGTCGACGTGCATCTCGCCTTCGACTTCGAGTTTCGGGTTGTGCTCGAGGATTATTTCACGCGCACGGCGCATCTTGAGCGCGCTGGCGGAATCGTTCGAGCCGAAATTGGAATGGCTGATCAGGGCGACCTTCGGCGTGATGCCGAACAGCTTGAGGCGATACGCAGCCGCCAATGTCGATTCGGCGATCTGTTCGGCCGTCGGGTCGTATTGCACGTGCGTGTCGATGAAGAAGAACGGGCCCTTGTCGCTGATCACCACCGACAGCGCCGACAGTGATTTCGCGTTCGGGTCCAGGCCGATCACGTCGACGACATGCTTTAGCTTGCCGTTGTAGCGGCCGACCAGGCCGCAGAGCATGGCGTCGGCTTCGCCGCGCTTGACCATCAGCGCCGCGATCACCGTGCTGCGCGAACGCACGATCGCTTTCGCGGCCGGCGGCGACACACCGCGGCGCGCCATGATCTGGTGGTAGTGCTGCCAGTAATCGTTGAAGCGCGGATCGTCGTCGGGATTGGTGAGGTCGAAATCGACGCCGGCTTTCAGGCGCAGGCCGAGACGCGCGATGCGTTTTTCGATCACCGACGGACGACCGATCAGGATCGGCCGCGCCAGGCCTTCGTCGACCACGGTCTGCACGGCGCGCAGCACGGTCTCTTCTTCGCCCTCGGCGTAGACGACGTGCTTGAGATCGGCGCGGGCGCGGTCGAACATCGGCTTCATCACCAGGCCGGTGCGGAACACGAACTGCGAAAGATGTTCGGTGTAGACGCCGATATCCGCCATCGGCCGCGTCGCCACGCCGGAGGCCATCGCGGCCTTCGCCACCGCCGGCGCCAGCGAAATCAGCAGGCGCGGATCGAACGGCCGTGGGATCAGGTATTCGGCGCCGAAACACGGCGTCTCACCGCTGTAAGCGCTGCCGAGGTCGGAAGCTTCCTTGCGTGCGAGTTCGGCGATCGCATACACGCAGGCGAGTTTCATCTCTTCGTTGATGGTGGTCGCGCCGACATCGAGCGCGCCGCGGAAGATGTACGGGAAGCAGAGCGCATTGTTGACCTGGTTCGGATAATCCGAGCGCCCGGTGGCGATGATCGCGTTCGGCCGCACCGATTTCGCATCGTCGGGCGTGATCTCCGGATAGGGGTTGGCGAGCGCGAAAATCACCGGGCGCTCGACCATCGTCGCGACCATTTCGGGCTTGAGCACGCCGCCGGCAGACAGACCGAGGAAAATATCCGCGCCCTGCACGATGTCGGCCAGCGTGCGCTTGCTGGTGTCGCGGGCGAAACGCGCGATCGCCGGATCGAGACCAGGACGATCGGTATAAAGAACACCATCCTTGTCGGCGACGAGAATGTTTTCGTGCTTCATGCCGAGTGCGACCAGCATGTCGAGGCAGGCGATGCCGGCGGCACCGGCGCCACTGGTGGCGAGCTTCACTTCGCCGATGTTCTTGCCGAGTACGAGCAGGGCGTTGAGCATGGCGGCGCCGACGATGATCGCGGTGCCGTGCTGATCATCGTGGAATACCGGAATGCCCATGCGCGCGCGCAGCTTGCGCTCGACTTCGAAACACTCCGGCGCCTTGATGTCTTCGAGGTTGATGCCGCCGAACGTAGGCTCGAGGCTGGCGATGATGTCGACGAGTTTGTCGGGATCGTTCTCGTTGATCTCGAGATCGAACACGTCGATGCCGGCGAATTTCTGGAACAACACGCCCTTGCCTTCCATCACCGGCTTTCCTGCCAGGGGACCAATATTCCCCAGCCCGAGCACGGCGGTGCCGTTGGTGATCACCGCGACGAGATTGCCGCGCGCGGTCAGCGCCGAGGCCTGGTGCGGATCGGCGACGATGGCTTCGCAGGCATGCGCGACGCCCGGCGAATAGGCGAGCGCGAGATCGCGCTGGGTCACCATCGGCTTGGTCGCGACCACCTTGATCTTGCCCGGCGGCGCGTGCCGGTGATAGTCGAGGGCGGCCTGCTTGAATTCGTCGTGTTCGGACATGGGAGGGAGGACTTTTAAGGAAAATACGCGAGGGAAGGATTCTAGCCTGCCGGGGTGGCGGGTGCTGGCGTGGGGCGGTACACCGTAGGAGCGATGGCAATCGCGACAAAAACGCCGCGCTCCGTCCTGTCGCGATTGCCATCGCTCCTACAGCGATGTCACAAACCCAGCACCAGGTTGTCGGCGTCGACATTGTCGAGGCGGATCTTGTTGGCGAACAACGAGAACGCGAGCATGCCGGCCAGGCCATTCGCGCGCTGCACCCAGGGCGGCAGGTACAGCGGCTCGACCAGGTAGCCGGCGTCGAACATCGGCTCGAGCGCGAACACGTCGCGCAGGCTCATCTTGCCGGCGAACAGCAGCCGGGTCAGGCGCAGGCGGCGGTTGCGCAGGCACCAGCGGAAGAACGTGTGCACCGACAACAGGCCGTGCAGATACACGGTGTCTTTGGTGAACGCGGCGCCGCCAGCGACGGGCACGCCGCGGAACACGCGCTGCGCCGAAGCGAAGCTGTCGGCATCACTCTGGCCGGCAGCGAGAAAGAACTGGAATACCTCGAGAAAATCCGCGCCATGCATCGCCTTGTCGATGGCGATGATGCGCAGGCTGATGCGCTTCATGCGCTCGATGTCGATCGCACCGGTGATCAGCTCGGCGAACGTCGCCAAGCCTTCCTGGGTCGCGGTCACGCGCGGCGAGTTGCGCGCGAGACTCTTGAAGTACGGCTGCTCGCGGCCATTGAGCGCGGTCAGCGAATGCACGAAGGCTTCGTGTTCGAGCAGTTGGTGACGATCGTATTCGGTGAACGCGGCGCCGCTGCGCAGGCGGATGCGGGTCGGGCCGGCCGCGGCTTTCGCGATCAGGTTCGGGTCGAGTTCGACCGTGACCTGGTGATGCACGAAGAACTTGTCCAGCGCTGCCTGCAGCTCTTCCTGCATCGTAGTCGCCGACAGGTTGCAATCGGCTTCGATCACCGAGAGCTCCTTGTCGAGTTCGTCGGCAAGGCTGATGAAATGCGTGGCCGCTTCGATATTGCTGGGGCCATTTCCCGGCAGCGCGTCGCCCGGGCGGCCGAACAGCTTGATCGAATGCTCGGTGACCTCGTTCGTGCCCAGCGCTTCCAGCAACTGCGTGGCGACGACCCAGCTGCCGGCGGTGCGTTGCAGGTATTGCCCGAGCGGGTGATCGGGATCGGCGGCGGCGATGATCGCTTCCAGCTCGCGGCGCTCGTCGCCGTGTTCTTCCTTCTGGTAAACGACTTTCGGCAATTCGCGCTTGCCGCTGCGCCAGGCATCGAGAAACTGCTGCTGCACTGCCTGCGGCCAGCTCACCGATTCCAGCAGGCGAATGCCGCGCACCGCTTTTTCCATGCGCGCGTCGAGTGCGGCGTGGTGGCTGATGTCCGGCGGCAGCGGCTTGCTGTCAGTGACGTCCATATTTGTCCTTGACGCGCTTCTGGTAGGTCTTGTGGATCGCGCGCTCTTCGCTGCGGCGTTGCGCGAGGGTGACGGCGGCGGAATCGCGTTCGTCGCGCAGCTTGCAATAGGTCAGGTAGCGCGCTTCTTCCAGCGTGCCGTCCTCGATCGCCGCGCGGATCGCGCAGCCGGGTTCGTTGCTGTGGCCGCAGTCGCTGAAGCGGCAATTGGCAGCGAGCGTCTCGATATCTTCGAAACCACCATCGGCAAGGTCCTCCTCGCCGCTGAGCTTGAGCTCGCGCATGCCCGGCGTGTCGATCAGGCAACCGCCCTGCGGCAACGGGATCAGCACGCGATAGGTGGTGGTGTGGCGGCCGCGCTGGTCGTTCGAACGCACTTCCTTGGTTTTCATCCGGTCGATGCCGAGCAAGGTGTTGGTGAGCGTGGATTTGCCGGCGCCGGACGAACCGACCAGCACTGCGCTTTTGCCCACGCCGAGATACGGATGCAGCACGGCGACGCTGGCGGCGTCCCTGGCGTTGACCGGATGCACAGGAATGTCGGCGAGGCGCTCGTTTTCCAGCACCTCCAATACGTCATCGAGGATGTCGCATTCGTCGGCTTTGGTCAGCACCAGCACCGGCGAGGCGCCGCTGGCCTGGATGATGAGCAGGTAGCGCTCGATCCGGCGCGGATTGAAATCGGCATCGAGGCCGCTCACTACAAGAACGTGATCAATATTCGCGGCGATGAGTTGCTGCTTGTAATGCTCGCCAGCAGCGGCGCGTTTGAGCAGGGCGCGGCGCGGCAGCAGGCTCAGGATGTTCTTGCCGTCGGTATCGAGAATCACCCAGTCGCCGACGACGGCACGTAGGGTCGGGTCGCCGCGCGGGCGCGTCCAGGCCGCGGGTGGCTGCACACGGCGCAGATCGCCGGCGAATTCAGCGACGTCGTAACCGCTGCGATGTTGGCCGATCACCCGGGCGACGCGGGCCTGACCGGCCGCCTCGCGCAACGCGGCGTCGTCGGGCCAGCCAATGACGCGGAGTCGTTCGAAAGCATCGGAGTCGGTCTGCATCGTCGGCATTCTAGCGCCGTGCACCTTTTCTTGACCCGGCGCCGGGCAGCCTGCGGCCATGAAAACTTTCTCGCGCGTGTGGGTGGCCCTGGCTGGCTTGGGCTTTCTTGGCTTCGGTGTGTGGCTGACCATCGCCCCGGCCAGCGGCCTGGCCGGGGTCGGTATCGAAGCCCATGGCCCGGCCGGCCTGATCGAACTGCGCGCCTTCTATGGCGGCCTGGAACTGGGCCTGGGCGGAATCCTGCTGGCCTGCGCCCGCCGCCGTGAACTGCGCCGGCCCGGTCTGTGGCTCACCTTCGCCAGCAACGGCGGCATCGGCCTGATCCGCCTGCTCGGCATCGCCCTGAGTGGCGTGGCGACGCCCTTCCTGGCTACGGCCCTGGTCTGGGAGCTGGGCTTTGCCGGGGTGGCGGCGTGGTGTTTGCGCGGCGGGCCTGTGTGACCGGCCGGGGTAGGAGCGACGCCAGTCGCGAAAGCTCCCACTCCGGAGCGAGCTTTCGCGACTGGCGTCGCTCCTACCAAACTGCCGCCGCTCCTACAAAGCTCTACGGCTTTACGGTAGGCTCCCCGGCAGTTTTCACTGATTTTTAACCGCCATGCCGCACAACCGACTTGTCATCCGCGAACGCCTGTCCGAAGTCCGTTACGAGATCCGCGGCGAACTCGCCCGGCGCGCCCTCGAACTCGAGGCCCAGGGTCGCCCGCTGATCAAGCTCAACATCGGCAATCCCGGCGCCTTCGGTTTCCGTGCCCCCGAACATCTGCAGCAGGCGATCGCGCACAACCTGCCGCATACCGATCCCTACACGCACCAGCAAGGTCTGCCGGCGGTGCGCGAGGCGATCGCCACGTTCTACAAGCAGCGCGGCACGCCCAATGCCAGCCCCGAGCGCGTGTTCGTCGGCAACGGCGTGTCCGAACTGATCGACATCTCCCTGCGCGCCCTGCTCAATCCCGGCGACGAAGTGCTGATCCCGAGTCCCGACTACCCGTTGTGGACCGCTGCGACCATCCTCAACGACGGCAAGGCCGTGCATTACGACTGCCGCCCAGAGAATGGTTTCCTGCCCGATCCCGAGCAAGTCGAGTCACTGATCACGCCGCGCACGCGCGCGCTGGTGATCATCAATCCAAACAATCCCAGCGGCGCGGTGTATCCGCGCGACCTGCTGGAAAAACTCGTCGCCGTCGCCGGCCGACACAACCTGCTGCTGATGGCCGACGAGATCTACGACGGCATCACTTACGACGGCGCGCAGTTCCAGCCGTTGGCGCCGCTCGCCGGCGACCTGCCCTGCATCAGCTTCGGTGGTTTGTCGAAAGTGCATCGCGCCTGCGGTTGGCGCGTCGGCTGGGCAGTGCTGTCGGGCGAAGCAACGCGCCTCGGCGATTACCACCACGCGATGGATCTGCTCGGCGCGCTGCGCCTGTGCGCGAACGTGCCTGGGCAATTCGCCGTTTCCGCTGCGCTCACCGGACCCGACACGATCACACCGTTGTGCGTCGAAGAAGGCCGGCTGTACGAAACCCGGCGTGCGGTGATCGACATCTGCGCGACCAGCGAACATCTCGACCTCGTCGCGCCGCAGGGCGCGCTGTACGCGTTCCCGGCAGTGGTCGGCGCGGCCGCGGAAGGTTTCGACGATCATCGTTTCGCGCTCGCGCTGATGGAAGAGGAAGGCGTGCTGGTGGTGCCGGGCTCGAGCTTCAACGTGCGCTATCGCAATCATTTCCGCGTCACCCTGCTGCCGGAAGCGAGCACGATGCGGGAAGTGTTCCGGCGCATCGACATCCTGCTCGGCCGCATGGCCGATGCCGCGCAACGCCGAAATGTCGCCGTGGCCTGAGGCCTTGCTGGCCTCGATACTGGCGGTGACGACGATGCCGAACGCGCACGCATCGCTGACCTATCTCGCGCTCGGCGATTCCTACACGATCGGTGAAGGCGTGCCGGCGCACGAACGCTGGCCGATGCAATACGTCGCCGCGCTGCGCAAAAGTGGCGAACACATCGCCGACCCGCAGATCATCGCGCGCACCGGCTGGACCACGGACGAATTGTCCGCCGCGATCGACACCGCCAAAGCACATGGCGAACTGCACGCCGGCTACGATCTGGTCACGCTGTCGATTGGCGTCAACAACCAGTATCGCGGCCGCGACATCGCCAATTACCGCAAGGAATTCTCCGCACTGCTCGAACGCGCGATCGCGCTAGCGCGCGGCCGCCACGATCACGTGCTGGTGCTGTCGATTCCCGATTGGGGCGTGACGCCATTCGCGCGCAGCAGCGGTCGCGACCGCGCGCAGATCGCCCGCGAACTCGACGCCTTCAACGCCGCCGCCGAACAGATCTGCACCGCGCACGATGTTGCCTGGATGGACATCACGCCGCTGACCCGCGAGGCCGGCGCCGAACCGGCGATGCTCGCCGACGACGGCCTGCATCCCTCGGGCGCGATGTATGCGCGCTGGGTGGAGCTGATCACCGATACGCTGCCGTAGGAGCGATGGCGTTTTCAACGGCGGAGCCGGTCATCGCGACTTTAGGTGCGCGGCATTGATCGACGCAATCAAGTGAGCCCTGGACTAGCTGCTGGTGCGACTAGCCTTGGTCGCGATGACCGGCTCCGCCGTTGAAAACGCCATCACTCCTACGACGGCACCCTATGCGAAAATGCCGGCATGAAAATCGCCCTCGTCACTGCCATCGCGGCGTTCGCGCTCGATGAAGACCTCGCGCCGCTGGCCGAAGCCCTGAGCAACGCCGGCGCCT
The DNA here is from genome assembly GCF_035312645.1 of Arenimonas sp. GTDB lineage: Bacteria > Pseudomonadota > Gammaproteobacteria > Xanthomonadales > Xanthomonadaceae > Arenimonas. The sequence goes on along the minus strand of NZ_DATGBO010000148.1, from coordinate 51,348 downwards.
CGCCGCAGATCCTGGCCTGGGATGATCCGACCGTTTCCTGGTCGCGTTTCGATGCCGCGCTGCTGCGCTCGCCCTGGGATTACACCGAGCGTCTGCCGGAATTCCTCGCCTGGGCCGAGCGCATCGATGCACAGACGCGCCTGTTGAATCCCCTCGCGGTGATCCGTCGCAATACCGACAAGCACTACCTCGCCGATCTCGAACGCGCCGGCATCGCGATCGTACCCAGTGTGTTCGTCGAGCCAGGCGATGACGCGGTCACTGCCCTGACTGCATTCCTCGAAAAATTTCCCGCCGCCGGCGAATTCGTCGTCAAGCCTGCGGTCGGCGCCGGCTCGCGTGATGCCCAGCGTTACGCACGCGCCCAGCAGGCAGCGGCGGTCGCCCACGTCGCGCGTCTGATCACGGCGGGGCGCAGCGTGTTGCTGCAGCCGTACCTGGACTCGGTCGACGATGCCGGCGAAACCGCGTTGCTGTATTTCGACGGCCGCTACAGCCATGCGATCCGCAAGGGCCCGCTGCTGCAACGCGATGAAGGCCCGACCGATCATCTGTTCGCACCGGAAAAAATCACCGCACGCACGCCGGGCGCCGATGAGATGGCCCTCGCCGACGCGATCATCGCCGCACTGCCAGCGTTGTTGGACCTCGATGCCGCCCTGCCCTATGCGCGCATCGACCTGATCCGCGCCGCCGACGGCTCGCCACGCCTGCTCGAACTCGAACTCACCGAGCCCTCGCTGTTTTTCCTGTATGACGCGGACGCAGCGGCGCGTTTTTCCCACGCCTTGCTCGCGCGGCTCGGAAGCAACCTTTCGTAGGAGCGATGGCAATCGCGACATGGGCTACCGCGCTCCGTCGTGTCGCGATTGCCATCGCTCCTACGGCGTTTCCCCGTCGACGCTGCACGAAAACCCCGCCTTTCCATACGCTTTCCCGCCCGGATTTAGGGTGCGAGCCCCAGTCCCGTCCGGGTACAATCGCGCCCTCCCCCAAAGCCCGCCCGCGGCTCGCCGCGCGGCCGGACTGTCTTTCAGGAAGCTGCGCATGAAAATCTTGGTTGGTTACAAGCGGGTGGTCGATTACAACGTCCGCATCCAGGTCAAGCCCGACGGCTCCGGCGTGGTCACCGATGGCGTGAAACTTTCCGCCAACCCCTTCGACGACATCGCGCTGGAAGAAGCGCTGCGGCTGCGCGACAAGGGCATCGCCACGGAAGTGATCGTCGCGACGATCGGTCCCGCCGATGCGCAGGCACATCTGCGCAATGGCTTGGCGATGGGCGCGAACCGCGCCATCCATATCGTCACCGACCAGGCGATCCAGCCGCTGACCGCCGCGCGCGCGATGCTCAAGCTGATCGAAAAAGAGCAGCCCGGCATCGTGCTGATGGGCAAGCAGGCCATCGACGACGACGCCAACCAGACCGGCCAGATGCTGGCCACGCTCTGGGGCCGGCCGCAGGCGACGTTCGCGAGCAAGGTCGAAGTGAGCGGCGAAAAAGCCACGGTCACGCGCGAAGTCGACGCCGGCCTGGAGACGCTGCAAGTCGATTTGCCGGCGGTGATCACCACCGACCTGCGCCTCAACGAGCCGCGCTTCATCAAGCTGCCCGACATCATGAAAGCCAAGAGCAAGCCGATGGAAACCCTGCAGCTCGCCGATCTCGGCGTGACCTCGGGCGATCATCTGAGCACTACGCATTACGCGCCGCCGCCGAAACGCAGCAAGGGTGTGATGGTGAAGGATGTGGCGGAGCTCGTGGCCGCGTTGAAAGCGAAGGGCCTCGCCTAAAAATATCCGACGTCATGCCCGCGAAGGCGGGCATCCAGCGACTTTCGCGCGACAACGAAAGACACCGGACCCCGCCACAAAGGGGAGACGAAAAACCAAGACACTGGATCCCCGCCTGCGCGGGGATGACAGCCAGAGGAAAGAAAATCATGAGCAAAGTCCTGATCGTCGCCGAGCATCTCAACGGCCAACTCAATTCCGCCACCGCGCGCTGCGTCACCTGCGCGAAAGCGATCAATGCCGACAGCATCGACATCGTCGTGCTGTCCGATGCGCCCGACGCAGTCGCCGCGCAGGCCGCGCAGATCGCCGGCGTCGGCAAAGTGATCACGCTGGCGAACGCCGCGAACGCGCATCCGCTCGCGCAGGTGCAGGCACCGCAAGTCGCCAAGCTCGCCGCCGGCTACACGCATGTGTTCGGTCCCTCGACCACCTTCGGCAAGGACCTGATGCCCTGCATTGCTGCGCTGCTGGGCGTGGCGCAGGTCAGCGACGTGATGGCGGTCGACGGCGCGCATACGTTCAAGCGCCCGATCTACGCCGGCAACGCGATCATCACCGTCGCCGCCCCAACCGACCAAACTGTCGTCGCGACCGTGCGTACCGCTTCCTGGCCGGCCACCGGCAACGGCGGCAACGCGGCGATCGAAGCGGGCAGCGTCGATGCCGCACTGCCGACGCATACCCGCTTCGTCAACCTGCAGCAGGGCAAGAGCGATCGCCCCGATCTGCAGAGCGCATCCAAGGTCGTCAGCGGCGGTCGTGCGCTGGGTTCCGCCGATGCGTTCTCGATCATCTATTCGCTGGCCGACAAGATGGGCGCGGCGGTCGGTGCCTCGCGTGCTGCCGTCGATGCCGGTTACGTACCCAACGAATTGCAGGTCGGCCAGACCGGCAAGATCATCTCGCCCGAGCTGTACATCGCCATCGGCATCAGCGGCGCGATCCAGCATCTGACCGGCATCAAGGACGCGGGTACGATCGTCGCGATCAACAAGGACGGCGACGCGCCGATTTTCGAAATCGCCGATTACGGTCTGGTCGGCGACCTGTTCCAGATCGTGCCGGAGCTTGAGCGCGCGTTGTAGTTCCGGAACATCAAGTCGGCGATTGCCGGCGTATTCGTCGCGCAACAAAAAAAACCAGCCCGAAGGCTGGTTTTTTTGTACCTGCGCCGACCGCAGAAGCGGCGGGCGATTTGTTTTCCGCTGGACTCAGCGCCCGGTGACGGTCGAGTTCGGGCTGCCGTCGACATCGTTGCCGACCACCGTGTTGCTGCCCAGCGACACCAGATTGCCGCCGCTCTGCGAGCGGAAACCGGTCGGGTTGTCGGTGATCATGTTGCCGGAAGCCCAGGCGATTGCCTGCGGCCCTTCCACGGAAAGGCCCGCTGCCGTGGGGGTCGTCAAACCATTGCTGATCAGATCGCTGCGGTCGAGGTTGAACTGGCTGTAGGCGGTGGTGCCGGAGACCACGATGCCGTTGCTGGTGTTATGGCTGACCACCGAGTTGTGCATGCTGACGATGCTGCGATCGTTCGCGCGCAGGCCGTTGATGTTTCCGGAAAGCGTCGCGTCCGCGATTTCCACCGTGGCGGAACCGGCAGCACCGCCCGAAATCAGGATGCCGCCCACGCAGTTGTGCACGTTGAGGTGGCTGATGTTCAACTTGCTGGCGGCGCTGGGTGCGAAATAGATGCCGCGACCGTTGTTCGTATCGCCGCTGGCGTTGAAGCCTTCAATGACGACGTTGATGACGTTCAAGGTGCCGCCGGTATTGAACTTGATGCCGTTGATGCCGGTGTTGGCGCCGTCAAGAGTCAAATTGGTGATGGTGACCACATCGGTGGCGCCGGCGTTGACATTGATGCCTGTGGTTCCGGAACCGAGGATGCCGCCGTTGGCGACGCCACCGCCATCGATGGTGATCGACTTGGTGATCGTGACCGCGCCGAAACCACCCGGATCCAGTGCGTTGATGATGCCGCCGGGAGCGGTCTTGGAAATGGCGCCGGCAAAGGTCTTGCAAGGTGCGGTGCGGCTGCAGGGATTGGCGTCATCGCCGACACCGGAAACCCAGGTGCGCGTCGCCTGCGCGAACGCCGCGGTGCTCATCAACATCGCCAACAAAAAAATCGACGCTGTTGCCACAAACTGTTTCTTGCTGCTGATCATTTTCTTTCCCCTGGTGGACGTTGCTCAACGGATCGGCCCGGATGCGGCGTTCGCCGCGGCTCCTTCGCCGCATTCATCTGGTACATACGCAAAGTCACCGGCATTGCGGCAACACCTCCCTCTCCCCAGGAGGCTTGCGCCAGCGTGCGCTCGGGAAGCCTAGCACCGCCGGTCATTCAGGCCGCGCGAACGCAGCCGTTCGTAGCCGTATGCCAATTCGGGGCAGGTGTCGACATTCGTGAACGAAACGGCGATTCGTTCAGTAATCATCACAGCGCAAATCTCGAGCCGTGTGCCCGGCTCAAGCCTGCAGCGGATGCGTCACCGTCACATCGACGACGCCGAGGCCGAAAGCGCGGTCATCGATCACCGCATACGCGCGGATTTTTTGCCGGCCCGGCAGCAAGGTCGCGGTGCTGATGGTCGTGCACCAGCCCGCGCCCAGCGCCGCCGCATCGTCGAAGGTCGCGGCGACATCCGGGCGTTCGCGACCCACTTCCGTTTGTGCCAGCAACCTGCCATCGGCATCAAGCAACACGATGCGCTCGACGCCGGGCGACGTCTCGCGATCGAAGGCCCAGCCATGCAATTGCCATAGATGCGCGGACACCGGCCCCGCGCCATCGAAATTTCCGATCACACGGTCACTGCCATCGATGAACTGCAGACCGGTCAACGGTGAGCCGTCGTAGATCAATGCCCAGCGCAGACCGTTCGGATGTGGCCAGTCGATCGGCCGATGCACCAGACCTTCGGCCATCGCCAACGCATTCAGATCGTCGCAGGAATACGCGACCATGCCCGGATACACCCATTCGTCGCCGGCATACGACACCGGGCCCTCGACGTAATTGACGACGAACAACCCACCGGGCTTCAACACGCGCCTGACGCCGGCGAGACAGGTCTTGATCTGCTTCGCCGAGGCGTGGGTGAAAATGGACTGCGCGAGAATGAAGTCGAAAGTCTGCGCGAATCCGCTGAAATCGAAATCGTCGACGCCGGAAAACGTCGGCGCCTTGATCCGCAGCATGTCCTGGCCGAGGTGATGGTCGATGCCGGCATCGAGCAACCAGCGATTGGGCTCGACGCCGAAATAGTGACCGGCCAGCAAATAGGGAATGAACAGGCGGCCGGCGCGCAGCGAGCCGCAGCCGATGTCGAGCAGACGATGCGACTCGCGCAGGCCAAGCGCGGTCAGCAGATTGAATTGCATTGCGCCGATGAGGTCGTACTTGTCCTCGGAGCCGACGTAGTTGCGGTAGTTGTCGAAATTCTGGCCAGCGCTCATCGGCATCTTCGTCTGCGGTCGGGGTTTCACGGACGACGGGGAAAATCATCATTGCGCAAGCAGCGCAATACTCGTCTCGTGACGCTGGCGATATCCTAACCGAGGAGGGCCTGCAGGAAATACCGCCCGCCGACGCGACTCATCGATAGATCCAGTATTTCGACGCGAGAAAACCCAGTACGGCCAGCATCGCATCGATCACCGGCTTCGCCAGCCAGACCATCCACAGCCAGTGCGATTTCGCCAGCGTGGTGACCGCGAGCGTGCTCAACATCGTGATGAAGATCCATGCGACACAGAACTTGAGCAGATGCCGGCGTCCCAACGCGCTGCCGGCTTCTTCGGAAAAGGTGTAACGACCGTTCAACCAGAAGCCCAGCGTGGCGCCGCTCACGCGCCCGGCGATGTTGGCCACCGGCACGCGCACGCCCAGCCAGGTCAGCAGCACGAAACATCCCCAGTCGATCAGCAACTGCAGCAGGCCGACTACGAGGAAGGACAGGCCCTGCGAGAGCATGGCACGGCGCACGGAGCGTTCGTCTTTCGATGGCGATGGCGATGATGGCGGCAGCGGCGTATCGGCAGTCACGGGGAAATGCCCTGCGGTATTTGCGTCCGCGAAGTACCCGGCCAACGCCAGCGCAGGCCACCCGCAAGCAGCACCAGCCAAAGCATGGTGATCAACGGAATCGCGCCGTAGAGATATCTGAAATCGCAGGCAATGGACGTCGGCAGATACGAAAGATAAAAAGCCGCAGTCGCAAACGCCAGGACCAGGCACATGCCCTTGAGTCTGGCCGGCATCACCGTCAGCAGCGTCGTCGCCACCGCGGCCAGCAACACCAGCGCATAAAACCAGTGCCGGAATAGCGGCCAATCGAAAAACCACTCCGCGAAGGCATACAGGCCGATGGCACGGGCATTGCTGCCCTCGGCAATTCCCTCGGCGCGCAGGTAATCGGCATTGCCGCTGACACCCACATGCATCGGCAGGCAGCCGTCGATGCCGTTGACATCGAGCAAGGCAAGGAAGACGAACCACTTGTGTTCGAGAAAGGCGGTCGGTTCGCGCCGGATGAACTTCCGCCAGACCCGCGCACGCTGGTTGTCGGGAATGCTGTCCAGCCAGACCATGGCTTCACGGCTGCCGATCAGGTAGTCGATGCGTTCGCTGGAATAAGCACTGCGCACTGCCTCGCGTTGTTGCGGGGTGATCGCCACCGGCAGCGCCGCGGTCGGTGTGCCGGAGCGCGCCACGATGCCGGCGATGTCGTACAGCATGATGTTCCTGAAGCCAACCGAATGGCTCTTGTCGCCGCTGTTGGCGATCGACTGCGCAACGAGAGCCTGCGTGACCAGCAGCGACAACACGAACGTAGCCACCAAGATCGACGCCGCGCCGATCCGCCGCGCGCGCGCGCCCTGCCTGCCCGCCGCCACCGCGAGAATCGGCAGCCCCAGCAGTAAAGGCGCCATGAAGATTCCCTGCTGACGGATCTGCAAGGCCATCGCCAGCAACGCAGCCGCCATCGCCGCCCAGGCAAGCGCGCGTCGACCTTCGGCGGCGGCAGCGGCGAAACTCAGCGCAACCGCTGCGGACATCGCCGAAGAAAACAGCACGTCCTTCCACACGATCCCGACATAGATCAGCAGCACCGGATTGAGCAGCAGCAAGACGCAGGCGGTCACTCGCAAGATCGACAAGCGCGCCTGCCCTGCCGCTGCGCGCAGGCGCAACGCGCTGTTGGCCACCATGGCCAACGACAGATACGTCAGCAGGCTGCAGATCACCACGACTCCGGCGGTGCCGCGCTCGCTGCCACCCAGCCAACGCATCAGTGCCGACATGAACGGCGGTGCCCACGACACCGACCGACCGGTCTGCGCCTCATACAACTGCATGCTGGTGTCCATCGAGATCTGCCCGGGAAAATGCAGGGCGATGGCCACGATCGCCAGCGTCATCGCGAGCGCGCTGAACACGGCTAAGGCTTTGCGAAAATCGATCATCGGCAAGGGCATCCCGCCATCTCTCCCACCGAGGTGATTACTTGACCGTGACCCGTTGATAGGTCGGGCAGGCGAGTGTTTCGGCGCCGGCACCCTGCAACGCGAACACGCGGTACTCGCCAGCGTCGACCCGGTCGAAAGCCGCATCGGCCTGATAACCGGCCTTGGCGAACGCCGGTGTCTTGAAATACGCCGCGACATCCGGACGCGCCGCACCGGTGGCGGCGGCGAGTGCATAGACTTTTGCGCCGACCAGCACCAGGCGGAAGGTAGCGGGCACGGCGCCGGCATCACGATTGCTGGCGAAACCGATCAAACGATAGGCCTGGCCTTTGCCGACGCTCCAGGAATTTGGCGCGGCACCGGGACGGGGTAAATTGTCGACAAGCGCGGCGACGTTCTCGAGCGCGCAGGTCTGCACCGGCTTCATCGCCAGCACCTGCTCCGACGACTCTTTCGCGACATCGAACTGCGGGCCAGGCGCCGGCGCAGCCGCTTCAACCGCAACATTTTCCTGACTCTGCATCGGCTTGCCGGCGTAAGGATCCTTCCCGCAGGCGGCCAGGTTCGCCGCGACGAGAACGATGCAGGCGCCGGTCGTGATGCTGCGAAAATCGATCTTCATGGCTGCTCCAAATTTCTTCCCGCAGAGAATTCCGTACACCGAAGCCGCGCAAGCGATGCGACAAAACCACGATGATCACCGTCCGTCGCGCCAAGACCTGCAACGCCGCAACTCAAATCCGGAAAAAGGCCTTCGCGATCACGGTGAGAAAACCTTCCTCGCGCACGCGACGTCGGAAGGTGTCGAGGAGATGCCGCCGCGATCGCGAATCGGCCAGGGCAAGGCGGAACAGTCCGGACAGTCTCCGGAACTTGCTCGCGACGCGCTGCCCTAGCCCCAGGCTTTTTTTTTTGGAAAATACTCCGGCTGTTCCAACGGCCCCTGGGTCTGCATCCAGTGCGCCAGCGACTGTCTGCCAAGATTGTCGAACGGGTCCGGGAACGTCGCCTGCAGATCGGGCCGGGCGCGATAGAGGCGACGATGCGAAGTCGGAATCGGCGAACCATCGGCATAACTGCCGTACTGCCAGCGGATCCGCGCGACCGGATCGTCGCGGTCCAGGCGCGTTTCGTCCGCATACCAGTCGACCAGCGCGCGCACCGAGGCATTGCCGGGCGCGTTCTTGTCGGCCATGACGCGATGGGCACCGCTGTCGAAACCGGTGAAGTGATAGAAGCCGAGCGGATTGCCGTCGACCTTGAAGCCATTGGCGATGTCGCCACTGAGCAGACGCGTGGTCAGGTTCCAGGTGGCGACGTTGTAACGGGTATTCTTGAGGATGCCGACGCCATCGAAGAAAGCCGGCGCCAGATCGATCCAGCGCTGATCGGTGAACAGGCCGTTGGCGATATCGGCGACGCAGAAATGATAGATGCGCTCGGCCCACCAGTCGGCGAAACGCCGACCTTCGGCGGTGGGACGCACGCCAAGGAATCCGAGATTGTAGATGCCGTGCTTGAGGCTGGCGATCTCGTTGTCGCGCACCGCTTCCAACGTCGTTTCCGGATGGGTCTGGTGCGGCGTCAGCACCACGTTCGCGGCATCGAGCGCCGCCAGCAGATCGTCGAGACGGGAAAACAGCACCATGTCCGGATCGAAGTAGAGCACACGTGCGACGCCGTCCTCGGCAAGAAGCTTCTTCAGCACGAACGGCTTGATCGCGGTCGACAGCTCGACGATGTCGTGAAAAAAACTCCAGCGCGTGCGATCCGGAATGTCCAGGTCCTCGACGGCGATCACGCGGTCGATGGGCTCGGCGGAAAAATCGACGCCTGCGTTCGGTTTGTCCGACAAGGCCAGCACGACTTCGAATTCCGGATGCAGGCGCTTGATCGATGCGCAGAGCTTGCGCACCTTGGGCAGGTAATTGACCGCGGCCGAAGTGTAGGCGATGGTTTTCATGGCGCGATGTTTTTCATATGGAAACCTGGCTGCCCTGTTGCTGTTGCGTTTGCGCGTTGCCGACAAGCGTGGCATGAAACGCGAGCAAACCCTCGACCACGGATTTTCCGTCCATGCCATCGAGAATGATGCCGCGGCTGTAATTGCGCGCGCGCTCTGCCGGCGCGCCAAGATTGAACACCGCCAGCGGCATTCCGAAATGGATGATTTCCGCGGTGACGTACGAAAACGTTTCCGGGCACACCGAGGGCAGCAGGCAGATGCCGACGCGATGGCGCTCGAGCAGATCCGGCAGTTCGGCGGCGACATAAGGGCCGGTGATGGTGAGCATGTCCGAAGCGATGCCATTGACCACCGTGCCGATCACCACGAAACGAATGGGCGCCTGCGTCGCTTTTGCATGGGCGACGGCGTCGCGGACAACGTCGGCGCCCTTGTGCAGGCTGATGTTGCCGATCACCGCGACGACCAGTGGCGATGCCAGCGACGGCTGCAGCACGCGCGCCGGCAGATAATCGATCTCGTGCGGACGGATCTGGATCCGCTCGCGCGGCAGCGTCGGATGCGCCCGCAGCAGCAGTTCGACCGAGGCCGACGAGAACGCCACGATCTCGTCGCAGCGCTCAAAGAATTCCCGCCACATCGCCCGCCACGTCGGCACCTCGGCCTCCGGATAGAACGACAGGAACGGCACCGCGTTCCGCGCCAGGCACAGGCGACAGGTCGTGGCATCGGGAAGATCGCAGAAGCGGTCGCGATCGTTCATCAGCGTCCAGGACGGACAGGCCGAGAGGAAATCATGCAGATAGAACAGCAATCGCGCGCCCGCGTTCCGGCGCGCACTGGCCCAGGCGAGCACCGCCTGCGGATCGTCGAACGACACCAGGTCGTTGATGATGATGATGCCGGGCGAAAGAGGCTCGATCACCGCCAATGCCTCCGGCAGCGTGGGGTAATCGGCGATGCCATGGCTGTCGGCCGTCTGTCGCGTGACGCGGTAGCTGAGCGTCGGCAGGTCGGGCGTCACCAGGTACAGCACGCGACCCATGCGCAGATGCTGCAGCACCAGCGTATTGCGAAAATGATTGGCGCCGCCGCCCATCGCGTGATCGAAAATGATCACGCACTCGGCCTGCTCGGCCGCTGCGGCGACCTTGGCCAGTTCGCGGTGACCGCGACTGCGATCGAGACGTTCGCGGCCCAGTTGCCAAACCCGTGCCAGCAGCGAACGCAGTCCCGCGCGGCGCAGCAGACGCATGGCATTGCCGGCTTTTTCGCGCAGGACCTGTGGCTCGGCGGCGATCGCGACGAAGCGATATGGAAAGCCGATGATTTCGTGTTGCTCGCTGCTGCCATCTTCGTAGGTGACGAAGAGACTGGCATCGCTGGCGACATCGCCGTGGATCCGGCCCTGGATCAGGAATCCGCCGCCCGCCGCATGTGCGACATCGGGAAACGCCTTGGCGAGATCGGGGCGGTTGACGCCGCGCAGGCAGGACAGGCGGGCCGGCTCGCCCGCCATCATCGGCACGCGTATTTCGATATGCCGCGCCGAGAGTTTTTCATGGAGCAGCCAGCCCCAGCCGAAAACTCGGCCATCGCGGATGGCGAGCGAATCGATGGCGACCGTCGTCTTCATGCCCGCTTCGTCACCGACCGCAGCCAACCGGAAATTTTCCGCAACGGTTCGGTGATGCGCCACGACAGCGAGGTGGTCACGTCCGCGACGCGGATCCGCAAACCCAGGATGGTGAAATCCTTGGCGGCGAGGTGTTCGACGTCGATCTGGTGCACCGCCGTCAGGCGCTCGATATCGGCAAGCGCGACTTCCAGTGCTTCATTCCGGCGCAGGTATTCGTCGGCACGCCGCCCGAGCCCGGCATAGTCCTGACTGACTTGCGCGGCGTCACGCAACCGCGCCTGCGCGGAATCATCTTTGCCAGCCAACTTGGCGGCGAAGGCCTCCATTTCCGCCAGCCGCCATATCGCCATGTTTTCCGCCACCGCTTTGACCGCGGCGAGCGCGGCGACGCGATCGCGCAGCAGGGCGATTTCCTGCAGCAACTTGTGCTGGTGCTTTTCCCGCGCGACGATCGCCGCGTCCTGCATCTCGCCAAGCGCGGCGATCCACTCGGCGTGGTCGCGATCGAACGCCTGCAGTTCCGCGGCGAATGTTGCAAGACTGCTCCAATCGGCGCTGCCGTCGGCGAGGCGCAGACATTGCCGGTACAGGCGCTGGACCAGCGAGGCGAGCAGGCTGTCGGCCGACGCTTCCGTTTCCGGCGCAGGCCGTTGATGGCATTGCTCCGGATCGAGGAAGGCGCCGATCTGGACGATGCCCGCATCGAAGGAGACCGGCCAACGCAGGTCGAATGCTTGCGCGACGCGGGCAAGGCAATCGCGCGGCGACTGCAGCAGTGCCTGGTAGGTGAGCATGAGCCGGTCGCGCCCGTCGGTATCGCGCACTGCTTCGAGAATATGCCGGAGCCAGAGCAGCTGCGATGCGGCGAGCGACATGCCATCGCGCTCGGCCAGCGATTTTGCCACCGCGTCCGGATGCCGGATGATGAAGATGCAGGCCGGCTGGCAATTCGCGCGATCGAGCGCCGACAACCACAGCGGTGTCAGCCGCGACATGCGCGGATCCTTGACCGCCCACAATGGTGCTGCGGCCAAGCCGGCGACGACTGCGTCGATGCGATCGCCGGCGACTTTCGCGGCGGCGCGTTCGCGCCAGTCGAATGGCAACGGCCGGACGTCGTCCCAGCGCCGGGACAGCGCGGCCAGCAAGTGATCGTGGATGCCGACCGCATCGGCGTTTTCCCAATAACCGCTGCGATTGTCTTCGGCCGCGGCGACCAGGTGATCTCCCAGTTCGACGCCGAGCAGACCCAGCGAACCGGTGAGCGCCGACGTGCCGCTGCGATGCATGCCGAGCACCAGCAAAGCGCGTGATTGCCGACTAGACTCCCGCTGCATCGTCGCCCTCCCCGATCGCCCGGATCTGCGGACGGATATCCAGATCCACCAGGCCGGTCGCCAGCGTATCCGGATCGGACATCACCCGGAACATCGCCGCATCGACATGCCGGCAAAGATAATGTTCCTGTTCGCCGACCAGACCGACCACGCCGGCATTGAGAAAATACGTGCCTGGCGCAAGCATCGCGCGAAATGCGAAGCGCACCTCGACCTCGTCGCCGGCAGCCACATGCTGCAGCGGACTCGGCTGTCCGGCCGACACCGCCCCGGCCAATTCCACACCGGTGACGGTCTTGATCATCATGCCGAAACGCACCGCCACCGCAGCTGTGTCGAAACGCGCGCGATAACAGTAGACATAATCGCGCCCCGGCTGCAGCACGTTGACGCGGCGGCCATCCAGGGTCTGCACATGCGGCAACAGCACGGCGCAGCCCTGGTCGGAATAGACGACGGTGCTCTGCGGCAGCATGCCCTCGTCCCAAGCGGCAGGGTCGGCATCGGGCAGCGGATTTTTGACGATGCCATCGGTGCCGTGTTCGGCATTCACCGCAGCGATGCCCAGATGTTCGTTGCGCAGGCTGTCGCGGATGGCGGCGACTTTCGTCGCCGGCGCATACAGCAGTTTCTGGTAGCGCGACACCACCGGCCGTGCCGGGCCGATCGCGAGCATTTCGCCGGCGTCGATCAGCAACGCGCGATTGCAGACTTCGGTGACATGACCGGCCGAATGCGACACGAACAGGATGGTGGCGCCGTCGTCGCGGATCGCCTGGATGCGCGCGTGGCATTTGCGCTGGAAGGCTTCGTCGCCGACCGACAGGGCTTCATCGACGACGAGAATATCGGGGTCGACGTGCGCGGCGATGGCGAAGGCCAGGCGCATGTACATGCCGCTGGAATAATTCTTCACCGGCTGATGGATGAAGTCGCCGATGTCGGCGAAAGCGAGGATGCGGTCGTAACGTTGCTCGATCTGCGCGCGGCTCAGCCCCAGCACCGTGCCGTTGAAAAACAGGTTTTCCTCGCCGGTGAACTGCAGATTGAAACCCGCGCCCAATTCCAGCAAGGCGGCGACGCGACCCTTGACCTCGATCGTCCCCGTGGTCGGCGCGAGCGTATTGCATATCACCTGCAGCAGCGTCGACTTGCCGGCGCCATTGCGCCCGACGATGCCGAGCTGTTCGCCGCGAAGGACTTCAAAAGACACATCGCGCAGTGCCCAGTGTTCGCGGAAATAGCGCGGCACGCCGCGACCAAGAACACGATTTATTTCCGGCAACACGAACTGCTTGAGGCGATCGGCGGGGCGGTCGTACAACGGGTAACACTTGCCGACGCGATCGAGCCTTATCGCGATCTCGTCAGAGGACATCGGCGAATCCCTTTCGGGTTTTCTGGAAGCACCAGAATCCGAACCAGGCCAGCAGGAAGCCGACCGCTGTCGACAACAGCAGGCCGGTCGGCGACGGCAGCCGGCCGAAAATCAATACGCCGCGCGCGCTCTCGACGATGTAACCGACCGGATTGATCAGCACGATGCTGCGGTAAGGTTCGGGCACGGCCTCGAGCGGAAAAAAGATCGGCGACAGGAACATCAGGCTGGTGACGAGAAGACTGGTGGTCTGGCTGACGTCGCGCAGGTAGACGCCCAGCGCAGCCAAGATCCAGGACACGCCCAGCGTCGCCAGCACCAGCGGCAGCAATACCAGCGGCAGCGCCAGCGCCGTCCACGGCGGCAGGCCGAACACGAACAACGAGGCCAGCAGCCAGACCAGCATGTTCATCGCGAAATGGAACAGCGCATTGCCGAGCGCGATGATCGGCAGCACCTCCAGCGGAAACACCACGCGCTTGACGTAATTGGCGTTATTGAGGATCAGCGTCGGCGAACGATTGACGCAGTCGGCGAACAGGTTGAACACGGCGAGACCGGCGAACAGGATCACCGCGAACTCGACGTTGCCATGCTTGGCGGTGGTGTTCCAGCGCGCGCCGAATACCACCGAGAACACGAAGGTGTAGACCGCGAGCATGAACAACGGCGTGAGAAACGACCAGGCCAGCCCGAACATCGAGCCGCGATAGCGGCCAACGATGTCCTGCCAGGTCAGTTGCCGGATCAATTCGCGATTGCCCAGCAACGACGCCAGCAGCGTCGAGATCCGCGTCGAGTGCGACTCGTCGGCATTCATCGTGACGGCGATCCCGCGACCGCCGTCACCTTGCCGCCCGCGCGTGCCGACATCAGCCCAGGCATCCGGCGAGTTCGTCGCGCAGGTCCTGGACATCCTCGACGCCGACGCTCAGGCGCACGAGGTTGTCGGTGATGCCGAGCGCGGCGCGACGATCAGCCGGCACCGAGGCGTGGGTCATGATCGCCGGATGGTTGACCAGGCTTTCGACGCCGCCCAACGATTCGGCGCAAGCGAACAATTGCGTTCGTTCCATGAACTGACGCGCCGCCGGCAGGCCGCCCTTGAGCCAGACGCTGACCATGCCACCGAAACCGTGCATCTGTTTTTTCGCGAGCGCGTGCTGCGGGTGATCCTTCAGGCCCGGATACACGACCTTCTCGACCGCCGGATGCGACTGCAGCCACTCGGCGAGCTGGCCGGCGTTGTCGCAATGCGCCTTCATGCGCAGGTGCAAGGTCTTCAGGCCACGCAGCGCGAGGAAACTGTCGAACGGGCCCTGCACACCGCCGACGGCGTTCTGCAGGAAGGTCATCTGCTCGGCGAGATGGGCGTCGTCGCCGACCACGATCATGCCGCCGACCATGTCGGAATGACCGTTGAGGTACTTGGTCGCCGAATGCATGACCAGGTGCGCGCCGAGTTCCAGCGGGCGCTGCAGGATCGGCGAGGAGAACGTGTTGTCGACCGCGAGCCAGATGCCGCGCTTGCGCGCGAATTCCGCAAGGCGGGCGATGTCGACGATTTTCAGCAGTGGGTTGGTCGGCGTCTCGCACCAGATCAGTTTCGTCTTCGGTGTGATCGCCGCTTCCAGCGCAGCCATGTCGTTGAGGTCGACGAAACTGAAATCCAGTCCCGCCGAACGCCGGCGCACGCGCTCGAACAAGCGGTAAGTGCCGCCGTAGACATCGTCCATGCAGACGACATGGCTGCCGGCATCGAGGATGTCGAGCACTGTCGAGGTCGCCGCCAGGCCGGAGGCGAAGGCATAACCCTGCGTGCCGCCTTCCAGCGCCGCGACGCAACGCTCATAAGCGAAACGCGTCGGGTTGTGGCTGCGCGAGTATTCGAAACCCTGGTGCACGCCCGGACTGCTTTGCACGTAAGTCGAGGTCGCGTAGATCGGCGTCATCACCGCGCCGGTGCTGGGATCGGGCGACTGTCCGGCGTGGATGGCGCGGGTGCCGATGCGGTGGTTTTTGTTGTCGGACATTTTTGTTTCCAGATTCGCTTCGGTTGTGCTGCCCTCGCCCCGGCCCTCTCCCGGCGGGAGAGGGAGATCGCGGTCAGGGAGATTGCGGCAAGGTCATTGCGCGCGGCGGCGCAGGTAGTTGAGCAGGTCGATGCGGGTGATGAGGCCGAGGAATTTCGCGCCGTCCATAACGATCGCGACCTGGCCGCGATCGAACACCGGCAGCAGGGACTCCATCGATGCGGTGACGTCGAGCACGTTGAGCTTGCTGACCATCGCCGTCGCGACCGGATCCTGGAAGCGCTTCTCGTCGCCGTAGACATGCAGCAGCACATCGGATTCATCGACGATGCCGACGATCTTCTCGCCATCCATCACCGGCAACTGCGAGACGTCGTACATCTTCATGCGCTGGTAGGCGACGGTGAGCGTGTCGGCCGGGCCGACCACGACGGTGTCGCGCTGCGCGTACGGGCGCAGGATCAGATCGCGCAGATCGCCGGTTTTCGGGCGATCGATGAAGCCGTTGTCGAGCATCCAGTAGTCGTTGTACATCTTCGACAGATACTTGTTGCCGGTGTCGCAGACGAACACAACCACTTTCTTCGGCGTGGTCTGCTCGCGGCAATATTTCAACGCCGCCGACAGCAGCGTGCCGGTCGAGGAACCGCCGAGCACGCCTTCCTTGATCAATAGTTCGCGACCGGCGAGGAAGCTTTCCTTGTCGGTGATCGCGTATGCCTTCTTGACGCGGGTGAAATCGGAAATCGAGGGCAGGAAATCTTCGCCGATGCCTTCGACCAGCCAGCTGCCGGACTTGGTGCTGAGTACGCCTTCGTTGATGTATTGCGTGAGGATGGAGCCGACCGGATCGGCAAGGATCAATTCCACCGCTGGCGCCGCCTTGGCGAAGAAGCGCGACAAGCCGGTCATCGTGCCGGAGCTGCCGCAGCCGAACACGATGGCGTCCATCTGGCCATCCATCTGCCGCCAGATTTCGGGGCCGGTGCCGGCTTCGTGCGCGGCGGGATTGTCGGGATTGCCGAACTGGTTGATGAAGTAGGCGCCGGGCGTATCGGCGGCGAGCTTCTCGGCCATGTCCTGGTAGTACTGCGGATGGCCCTTGGCGACGTCCGAGCGGGTCAGCACGACTTCGGCACCCATCGCGCGCAGGTTGAAGATCTTCTCGCGGCTCATCTTGTCGGGCACGACCAGAACGAGTTTGTAGCCTTTCTGCTGCGCCACCAGCGCCAGGCCGATGCCGGTATTGCCGGCGGTGCCTTCGACCAGGGTGTCGCCGGGTTTGATCTTTCCGGATTTCTCCGCGGCCTCGATCATCTTCAGACCGATGCGGTCCTTGATCGAGCCGCCGGGGTTCATGCATTCGAGCTTGAGGTACAGCTCGCACAAGCCGGTATCGAGATGCTGGGCTTTGACGATCGGAGTTTCGCCGATCAATTCGAGGACGCTTTGATGGACCGTCATGGGGCGCTGCTGCGCTGGTTTGGCCTGCTGGCCGACGATCGATTGTAGCGCGGGGCCTTTGCCCCGGGGTGCGCTGGCGCGGCCAGCGGCGATGCTGGGTGGCGGCGGCCCGACGAGGAGGGCCGCCGCCACCACGGCGGTGAAATCGTCAGTGATGCTTGGCGTCGTACATGCGCAGGAGGCGATCCTTGGCGTAAAGCTTTTCGCGCTTCATCCGCGCCAGGGTGTTGTCGTCGAGGGGAAGCACGCCCAGTTCGGCATCCAACACCTGTTTGTCGAGTTCGCGGTGACGGTGATAAAGCTGACGGAATTCCGGGTCGGTCTTCATCATCGTGTCCACTTCGTTTTGTGGTTGCTCTTCAAACATCGTTGACCTCCTTCAGAAACACGAACGCCCAAGCGGTCAGGCCTGGGCGTGTGGATTGAAATGAAAGGTCAGGTCTTCAGCACGGCCATCCCGGAAATATGCCTCCGCCTCGTGCTTTGAGGCGGCGCTTTCCGCGGGGACGAGGTCTGCTTTCATCGGCCTGGCTCGGTTGTCCACGCGGCGACGCGCCCCATGGAACCCCGAAGCTACTCCCGGGTTTCCGGGGCCGCAAGATCTTTTTTAAGCCATTGTTTCACAAGGCAATGGGGAGATTTTCCGGGTGAATTCAGCCCGCTTCAGCAGGCCCAAAAAATTCAAGCACTTAGCCCGTACGGCGGTCCAGGTGGTCGGGCAAGCGCTTGTTTTTACGGGCTATTCGACGATGATTTCGACGCGCCTGTTCCGCGCCCTGCCGGTCTCGCTGGCGTTGTCGGCGATGGGGTCCGCCTCGCCGCGGCCGATAGCCCGGATGCGTCCGGCGGGAACCCCGTTGGCGACCAGGACCTGGCGCACGGCCTCGGCACGCTGCCGCGACAACGTCAGGTTCGCCGCCTCGCTGCCTTGGCTGTCGGTATGGCCTTCGACGCGAATCGAGCCATTGCCGATCTTGTCGGCAAGGCGCTGCAGGCTGGCCTGACCGGTCGCCGTGAGGTTGGCCTTGCCGGACGCAAATGCGGTGCCGGGCAAGGTGAAGAACGGCCGGACGCGCGGGCCACTTGGCGCAGGTGGCGCTGATGGCGCAGGCGTCAAGATCGATGTCGCGGTCGGTTTGCTCGCTGCGACGGGCAAGCCCGAGGCATCCGGCTTGCCGGTCGTCGCTGGTTTGCCGGTCGCGGAGGGCTTGCCGGTCGACGCCGGCTTCGCGCCGGTCGCTTCGCTGCCCATCGAATCGGCGGCGACCGCTGCGGCCAACGCGGCCTCCTTGCGCGCCAATGCGGTTTCCTTGGCGCGGGCATCGGCGAGCTTGCGGGCTTGCGCGGCCTCGGCGGTCGCGGCATCGGCGGTGGCGACCGTGGCCTGACGCTCGCTCTCGTTGCTCTGGGCGAGGCGTTCGGCCTCTTCCTCGCGCGCCAGGCTTTGCAGGCGCAGGCGATCGGCCTCACGACGGGCCATCTCGGCATCGCGTCGGCTGGCCTCGATCGTGATCTGGTCGCGCTCGCGATCGAGTTGCGTCGATTGCTGGAGCAGCAGTTCGGCCTGGGCCGCATCCTGGGCCGCCTCGACCCAGCGATTGGCCAGGAACAGCGCATGTTCGCGATCACGCGATCGCGCCGCCTGCAATCCGACCAGGGCTTGCCGCGCCTTGAGCCGCTCCAGGCCGGCCAGATCGGCCAGCGCCGGATCGCGATCGAGTACCGCGAGTTGCTCGCTCAGGCGCGCGACATCAGGATCGACAGCGTCGGCGGCCACCCCTCGACCCGGGACCAAGAGCAGCACCGCCAGCAGCACGGCAAGGAGACGAGCATCCGGGAAGACATGTCGGGTCATTGCTGCGGCACCGAAAGCAACTGGCGGCGCAGATCGGCATTGCGCGCGGATTTTTCGTCGACTTCCTGGCGGGCCGCGTCCAGGCGCGCGCGGGCGTTGGCCAGGTCGGCGGCGGCATGAGCCTCGTCGGCCCAACGCTGGGCGTCCTTGTATTTTTTCTTGAGCATCGCGGCCTGCGCCTGATCATGCAGTTGCTGCGCTTCAGCCAGTGCCTGTCCGGCATTTCCGCGCGGGTTGGCACGTTCGGCGGCGGCGATGGCGGCTTCGGCGGCAGCCATTTCCGCGCTCGGCGGCGTGGCCGCGGAGACGGTCGCGCTGATCGCCCAGAGCGTCAGGGCAAGATAGATTTTTCTATGGGATAGTGTCATAAGGCGCATTCGCGGATAGCTTATACGCGGTATTGTCAGTAGCCGCCCAGCCCCGTGCAACGGGCGGCCCAGGGAAACGAAGGAATCGAAAATGGACATCGGCTACTTCCTAAAGCTAATGACGGAAAAGAACGCCTCGGACATGTTCCTGACCACGGGCGCGCCGGTCTACATCAAGGTGGAAGGAAAGCTGTATCCCCTCGGCAATACCGGACTACCCGCCGGCATGGTCAAGAAGATCGCCTACTCCCTGATGGACGAAGGCCAGGTTCCGACCTTCGAGCGCGACCTCGAATTCAACATGGCGATCGCGGTCAAGGACGCCGGCCGCTTCCGCGTCAACTGCTTCAAGCAGCGCGGCGAAGTGGGCATGGTGATCCGCGCGATCAAGAGCGAAATCCCGAACATCGACCAGCTCAAGCTGCCGGCGGTGCTCAAGGACATCGTGATGGAACAACGTGGACTGGTGCTGGTGGTCGGCTCGACCGGCTCGGGCAAGTCCACGGCGCTGGCGGCGATGATCGACCACCGCAATTCCAACAACACCGGTCATATCCTCACCATCGAGGATCCGATCGAGTTCCTGCACAAGCACAAGAAATCCATCGTCAACCAGCGCGAAGTCGGCCTCGATACCCACGCCTTCCACAACGCGCTCAAGAACGCCATGCGTGAGGCGCCGGACGTGATCCTGATCGGCGAAATCCTCGACGCGGTCACCATGGAATCGGCGATCGCCTTCGCCGAAACCGGTCACCTGTGCCTGGCCACGCTGCACTCCAACAACGCCGACCAGACGCTGGACCGCATCCTGAATTTCTTCCCGGAAACGGCACACAAGAACGTGCTGATGAACCTGTCGCTGAACCTCAAGGCAGTCATCTCGCTGCGCCTGGTCATCGGCAAGGACGGCAAGCGCCTGCCGGCCAGCGAAGTGCTGATCAACACGCCGATGATCCGCGACCTGATCCGCCGTGGCGAAGTGCATGAGGTCAAGCAGGCGATGGACACCTCGCTGCAGGAAGGCATGCACACCTTCGATCAATCGCTGTTCAAGATGTTCAAGGACGGCAAGATCGAACTCGAGGAAGCGCTGCGCAAGGCCGACTCGCGCGACGGCCTTGCCCTGAAGATCCGCCTCGCCGAAGGCGCGACCGGCGAGCACGACCCCTACGCGGACATGTACGGCACGACCTGACGGTCTGCCGCTCCCGCCCGCCGCGGTTTACGTCGCGGGCGCATCCGGTTGTTTCTCCGGCCGCGCGGCATCGAACGCCGGCAGCTCCAGGCAGTGCGCATTGATCCGCGCAATGGTCGGATACGGCTTCATGTCCACGCCGAAACGGTTGGCGTTGTAGACCTGCGGCACCAGACAGCAATCGGCCAGTGACGGCGCCTCGCCTTCGCAGAAATCGCCGGTGGAAGGATTGTCGCCAAGCACGTGTTCGAGCGCGTCCATGCCCGTGCCGACCCAATGCCGGACCCAGGCATCGCGCGCTTCCTGGCTGGCGCCGAAGTGCTGCTCGAGATATTGCTGCACGCGCAGGTTGCCCAACGGATGGATGTCGCAGGCAATCAATTGTGCGATCGCGCGCACCTGCTGACGATCACGCGCCACCGCAGGCATCAGCGCCGGCGCGGTCGCCCAGGTTTCGTCGATGTATTCGATGATCGCCTGCGACTGTCGCAGCACGCGATTGCCGTGCAGCAGCACCGGCACCAGTTCCTGCGGATTGACCTCGCGATAGGCCGGCGTGTGCTGCTCGCCGCCGTCACGGACCAGATGCACCGGCAGGGTTTCGTATTCGAGACCCTTGAGGTTGAGCGCGATGCGAACGCGGTAGGCTGCGCTGGAGCGCCAGTAGGAATAGAGCCGGACTGCATCTGACGTCACGGGAAACCTCCACTGCGCGGGCGGGCCGCCAGACGGGCCCGCATCGATCTAGCCTACACCCGCCGGAGCAGGTGCGGTCAACCGGCCAGACGCAGGGACTGAAACAATGGATCAGCCGCCGGGCTCGGCCTGCACGATGCGCTGTTCGATCGCGCCGAATACCGATGCACCGTTGCGATCAAGCATCTCGATGCGCACCGTGTCGCCGAAGCTCATGAATGGCGTGACCGGCTTGCCGAGCTCGAGGGTCTCGACCGTGCGCTTCTCGGCGAAACACGACGCGCCCAGCGAGGTGTCCTCGTTGGCGACCGTGCCCGAGCCGACGATGGTGCCGGCCGACAACGGCCGCGTCTTCGCCGCATGCGCGAGCAACTGCGCGAAATCGAATTGCATGTCGATGCCCGCTTCCGGCGCACCAAACCATGTGCCGTTGATATGCGTGAGCAAGGCCAGATGTACCTTGCTGCCCTGCCAGGCATCGCCGAGCTCGTCGGGCGTGACGAACACCGGGCTCAACGCCGAACGCGGCTTGGACTGCAGGAAGCCGAAACCTTTCGCCAGCTCGTTCGGGATCAGGTTGCGCAGCGACACATCGTTGACCAGACCGATCAACTGGATATGCGCCGCTGCCTGCGCCGGCGTCACCGCCATCGGCACATCATCGGTAACGATCACGACCTCCGCTTCGAGATCGATACCGTAAGCCGCATCGGGCACGCGCACCGGATCGCGCGGACCATAGAAGCCGGCACTCACCGCCTGGTACATCAGCGGATCGGTGTAGAAACTTTCCGGCACCTCGGCGCCGCGCGCCTTGCGCACGCGCGCGACGTGCGGCAGATAGGCCGAACCGTCGACGAACTCGTAAGCACGCGGCAGCGGCGCAGCAAGCGCGGCGAAATCCATCGCGAATACCGGCTCGCCATTGATCGTTTCGGCATTGCTGCCATTGAGCGCTTCCGACAATGCATTCAGACGCGGCGCCGTCGACTGCCAATCTTCGAGTGCGCGCTGCAGCGTCGCTGCGATGCCGGTCGCCTTGACTGCACGTGACAGATCACGCGACACCACGACCAAGGTGCCGTCGCGTCCGCCTTCCTTGAGTGAAGCTAGTTTCATGTCGATTCCGGTTGGTTCGCGCGGTGCGCGGCTTGGGTTGTTGTCGCGTTCTTGATGGTGCAGGGGATGCTTTCGCAGGCATGTGCGAAGCGCGCTACGGCTTGAAGCTCTTCCTCAGGCCCTGCCAGCAATGGTGATAGTCGCGCTGCAGCGTATCCGATGCCAGCGCCTGCGCGGTCGGACGGATCACCGCGCGCGTTTCGAACATGAAAGCCATGGTGTCGGCGATCACATGCGGCTGCGTGAGATCGGCACCCGAAGCCTTGTCGAACGTCTCCGCATCCGGGCCGTGCCCGCTCATCGAGTTGTGCAGCGAGGCGCCGCCGGGCAGGAAACCTTCGGCCTTCGCGTCGTACACGCCGGCGATCAGCCCCATGAACTCGCTGGCGATGTTGCGATGGAACCATGGCGGCCGGAACGTGTCCTGCGCCACCAGCCAGCGCGGCGGGAAGATCACGAAATCCAGGTTCGCCGTTCCCGGCGTATCGCTGGGCGAGGTGAGCACGGTGAAGATCGACGGATCCGGGTGGTCGAAGCTGATCGATCCGATCGTATTGAAGCGGCGCAGATCGTATTTGTACGGTGCGTAATTGCCATGCCAGGCAACCACGTCCAGCGGCGAATGATCGATCGCCGCGCGCCACAGCCGGCCCTGGAATTTCGCGATGAGTTCGAACTCGCCTTCGTCTTCTTCAAACGCAGCCACTGGTGAGAGAAAATCGCGCGCGTTGGCGAGACCATTCGAACCGATCGGACCGAGGTCGGGCAGGCGCAGCGCAGCGCCGAAATTTTCGCAGACGTAGCCGGTCGCTTCGTTGTCAGACAACTCGACGCGGAAACGGATGCCGCGTGGAATCACCGCGATTTCCTGCGGCTCGATGGCGAGCACGCCAAGTTCGGTGGCGATGCGCAGGCGACCCTGCTGCGGAACGATCAGCAGTTCGGCATCAGCGTTGTAGAAGAAGCGGCCCTGCATTGAGCGATTGGCGGCATAGACATGGATGCCGATGCCGATCTGTATCGCTGCGCTGCCATTGCCGGCGACAGTGAACAGGCCATCGATGAAATCGCTGGCCGCGGTCGGAATGGATTGCGGATTCCAGCGCAGCTGGTTCGGCGTCGCAGGTTGTTCGTCGAAGCGATTATGGAAGGCGCCGTCTTCGAGCAGCGCGAACGGCGCATGCATCGCCGCCGGCCGGATGCGGTACAGCCAGCTGCGGCGATTGCTGTGGCGTGGCGCGGTGAACGCGGTCCCGGACAACTGCTCGGCATACAGCCCATGCGCGACACGCTGCGGCGAGTTGCGTCCCTCAGGCAAGGTGCCCGGCAGCGCCTCGGTGGCGAACTCATTGCCGAAGCCGGATTGGTAGGAAAGCGTCATGCTGAAAACTCCGTTACTCAACTACTCCCCTCTCCCACCGGGAGAGGGGCTGGGGGAGAGGGTCCGGCGCTGCGTCGCTTCGAAGATGGCCTCGAGCACTGCCTCCTTCTCTCCCAACATCTCATTATTCCAGAACCTCAACACGCTCAAGCCCTGCGCAACCAGGAACTCGGTACGTACCGCATCGCGCCAGACCTCATGCTGCCCACCATCGATCTCGACCACCAGCCTTGCCGCATGGCAGTAAAAATCCACGATGTGCGGTGGCAAGGGATGCTGACGTCGCCACTTCAATGCCTGAAAGCGTTTCGCCCGCAGGTGATACCAGAGCAATCCTTCGGCATCCGTGCCGGTGCTGCGCAACTGGCGGGCGAAGGCCAGCGTTCGGCGCGGGAGCGGCGGTTTGATCGGGCGGGACATCCCGACACCCTCTCCCCTGCCCCTCTCCCGACCGGAGAGGGGAAGAGCCAAAGCTCGCGTCATGCTTTTCCGCACTCCGCACTCCACTCACCACTCACCACTCACCACTCACCACTCACCACTCACCAACAAATCAGAGCACGCCGCGGCGCATCTGGTCGCGCTCGATGCTCTCGAACAGCGCCTGGAAATTGCCTTCGCCGAAGCCCTCGTTGCCCTTGCGTTGGATGATCTCGAAGAAGATCGGGCCGATCGCGTTCTGGGTGAATATCTGCAGCAGCTTGCGCTGCTTGGTTTCCAGGTCGGCGTCGATGAGAATCTTGTTCTTGCGCAGGCGCGGCACATCCTCGCCATGGTTTGGAACGCGCACATCGATCACGTCGAAGTAGGTATCGGGCGTGTCGAGGAATTCGCAACCGGCCGCGCGCATCGCTTCCACCGTCGTATAGATGTCGTCGGTGAAGCAGGCGATGTGCTGGATGCCTTCGCCGTGGTACGCGTCGAGGTATTCGTTGATCTGGCTTTTCGGATCGGACGATTCATTGAGCGGAATGCGCACCATGCCGTCGGGGGCGGTCATCGCTTTCGATACCAGGCCGGTCTTGGCGCCCTTGATGTCGAAATAGCGGATCTCACGGAAGTTGAACAGGCGCTCGTAGTAGTCCGACCACTTCTGCATGTTGCCGAAGTAGAGATTGTGCGTGAGGTGGTCGATGAAGGTCAGGCCGAAGCCCGCCGGATGCTGATCGGCGCCTGGGATCGGCTCGTAATCGGCATCGAACACGCTGCCGGCCGACCCATACAGATCCACCAGATACAGCATGCAGTCGCCGATGCCCTTGATCACCGGCGACGACACCACCTTGCTGCCCGGTTTGTGCGAGATCGCTTCGCCGCCGTTGCCCAGCACGGTGGCGAGAACTTCGGTGCCCGGCTTCTGGAAGCGGATCGCGAAACCGCAGGCGCTGGGGCCGTGCGCCTTGGCGAAATCGGCGGCGAAGGAATCGGGGTCTTCGTTGATCACGAAGTTGACCAGGCCCTGACGGTAAACGGTGATCGCGCGCGTCCTGTGGCGCAGCACGGCGCTGAATCCCATGCGCTTGAACAATGCGTGCAGCGGCGCGGCATCGGGCGCCGCGAATTCGACGAACTCGAAACCGTCGATACCCATCGGGTTGGCGAAGGTGGTCGGCTGCATACCGAGGTTCGGGGCCTTGGAATCAAGCTGGGCGCTCATGGTGCAACTCCTGCGGGACGGCTTGCGATCGAGACCCGGATTATATAGTTTCATATGAAACCATTGGCAAGCCGGGCCGGAAGAACACGAAAATGAACAAGAAAGCCGCGCCCGAACACGCCGTCCTCGAGCTCGACCGCTTCCTGCCGTACCGCTTGTCGGTGCTGTCGAACCGCATCAGCCAGGATATTGCGCAGCTGTACGGCGAACGCTTCGACCTGAATGTCACCGAGTGGCGGATCCTCGCGGTGCTCGGCCGCTATCCGGACCTCTCCGCCAACGAAGTTGCCGAACGCACGGCGATGGACAAGGTCGCGGTCAGTCGCGCGGTCACGTCATTGCTCGCCAGTGGCCGCCTCAAGCGGCAGTTGCATGGCGACGATCGCCGTCGCTCGGTGTTGAAATTGTCGGCGAAGGGCTATCGCGTCTACGACGAAGTCGCGCCGCTGGCACTGGCCTACGAACGCCGCCTGCTGGAAGGCCTGCGCGACGACGAACGCGCCGCCCTCGACCGCCTGCTTACACGCATGGCCGAACGCGAGATCGCGACGCGCGAATCCTAGGCACGCGCCGCGCAGCGCATTTGCGCTAATGCGATTTCCCGAAGGCAAAAAGAAAACGGCGACCCGAAGGTCGCCGTTTCTCTTTGTACTTGCTACGCCGGATCACTTCACGCCGTGCATCAACTTCTGGATCAGCGGCGCGATCAGGAACAGCACCACGCCGCCGATCACCAGGATGTAGAAGCCCTGCGTGTAGCCGCTGCGCGCGGATTCCACCGTCATGCCGGTGTCGCCGCTGATCATCGCGGCGTAGATGCCCGACAGGTTGTTGCCGATGCCGGTGGACAGGAACCAGCCGCCCATGCCGAAGCCGACCAGGCGCAGCGGCGCCAGCTTGGTCACCATCGACAGGCCAATCGGCGACAGGCAGAGCTCGCCGACCGACTGGATCACGTAGACCATGAACAGCGTCCAGAACGGGATCTTGCCGTCGCTGGCCACCAGCGAGGACAGGGCGAACCAGAGCAACGCGAACGCCACGCCGTTGAAGATCAGGCCGAGGCCGAACTTGCGCGGAATGGACGGATTGGCGCGGCCCAGCTTCACCCATATCCAGGCGATGATCGGCGCCAGCGCGATGATCGCGATGGAATTGACTGACTGGAACCAACCGGTCGGGAAGGTCCAGCCGCTGAGGTTGCGATTGACGATCTCGTCGGCGAGGAAGGTGAACGAGCTGCCTGCCTGTTCGAAAAACATCCAGAACAGGATGTTGAACACGAAGATGATCAGCATCGCGATGGTCTTGTCGCGCGACACCGCGCCCTCGCGTACGCCTTCGACCAGCAGCAGTCCGCACAACGCCACGAACATCGGCGTCAGCACCCACCACTGCAGGGTTTCGGCCGGGATCGAAAGCAGGAAGTAGATGCCCGGGATCGCCACCAGCGCGCCGGCCAGCACATACAGCACGTTGCGCTTGCCGCCCTCGCCGCCCGGCGGCCGGCCGATGCCACCCAATTCGCGGCGGCCGTACCAGAACCAGATCAGGCTGATCAGCATGCCGATACCGGCGGTGATAAAGACCACCTTGTAGGCCGGCAATGCCGCAGTGCCGCCCATCAGGCGCGCCGCCAGCGCCGCGGTCAGGATCGGTGCGATGAAGGCACCGAGGTTGATGCCCATGTAAAAAATGGTGAAGCCGGAATCGCGGCGCTCGTCACCGGGCGCGTAAAGCTTGCCGACCATGGTGGAGATGTTCGGCTTGAACAGGCCGTTGCCGGAAATGATCGTGGCCAGGCCGAAGGTGAAGACTTCCTTGTTCGGCATCGACACCATGAACAGGCCGATGGCCATGATCACCGCGCCGAGCAGGATGCTTCGCTGATAACCGAGCACCCGGTCGGCGACATAGCCGCCGAAAATCGCCGCCGCGTAGACCAGTGCGAGGTAGGCGCCATAGAGCTTGCTGGCAGGATCCTGGCCGGCGCCCGCGCCGCCGTAGAACTGCGTGACGATGTAGAGCACGAGCGCCCAACGAATACCGTAGAACGCGAAGCGCTCCCAGAACTCCGTCATGAACAACATCCATAGCGGCTTGGGATGACCCATCACCTGCTTGAACTCTGGAATTTCTGCGCTCGTGTCGAGCGCGGTGGCGGCACCGCTCATGCGGCTTCTCCCTGGAAAACGTCTGGTTGGAATGAGTGGATCAACAACTGCGACCGGGCAAAGCGCCAGTCACAAGCGCGCCAAGGTGTAACCGCTGGGCGTTGATCCGTCAAACCTGAATGGGATATTGCGCCGCAGCATCACGCCTGCGCGGTGAGCTGCGTGCGCACCTCGAACAGCTCCGGGAAGAAGGTCAACTCCAGCGCCTGCTTGAGGAAGGCGACGCCGGAACTGCCGCCGGTGCCGCGCTTGTATCCGATGATCCGCTCCACCGTCTTCATGTGCCGGAAGCGCCACAACTGGAAATTCACTTCGACGTCCACGAGTTGTTCGCACAGGTGGTAGATGTCCCAGTTGCCATCGGGGTTTTCGTAGATCGCCTGGAACACCGGCAGCAGGCCAGGATGGCTCGCGTAAGGCAACGACCAGTCGCGTTCGATGCATTCGGTCGGAATCGCCAGACCGCGCCGCGCGAGGTGGCGCAGGAATTCGTCGTACAGGCTTGGTGCCTGCAAGGTTTCGCGCAGCTGCGCCTGTGCCGCTGGCTCATGCGCGAACACGCGCAGCATGTCGGCGTTCTTGTTGCCGAGCAGGAATTCGATGCGGCGGTATTGCGCCGACTGGAAACCCGAGGCCGGCCCGAGCACATGCCGGAAGCTCAGGTAGTCGCTGGGCGTCAATGTTTCCAGCACCGACCATTGTTCGGTCAACTGCCGCTGGATGTGCTTCACACGCGCGAGGATCTTCAGACAGGGATCAAGATCGTCGCGCTGCAGATGCTCGATCGCCGCGGTCAATTCGTGGATCACCAGCTTCATCCATAACTCGGAAGTCTGGTGCTGGATGATGAAAAGCAATTCGTCGTGCTGTGGCGGATCGGTCAGCGGGATCTGCGCCGACAGCAGCGTGTCGATCTGAAGATAGCCGCCATAGCTCAAGCGATCCTTGAGGTCCGTGGTTATTCCTTGCTCAATCGGACGCTGGTTCGGGGGCTGGGACATGGACTCGCGGCGCTGTCGGAATGCGGGGGAGGCAAGGTTAGCGCATTCGCCCCTTTGCATACTGCGCTGTGTCATGCAATCGTCTTCGGACAAACCGTACCATCAGGTACTTGCGCCGGCTGTTGCCCGGCCTTTGCAAACCCCGGGGAAAATCCATGTTCGATCCGATGCGCCGCAGCCTGTGGCTGTCCGTTGTTGTGCTCGCTTTGCTCGCACCCTGCGCGCAGGCACAAGTAGTGATCAGTCAGGTGTATGGCGGCGGCGGCAATTCCGGCGCGCAATACAAGAACGATTTCATCGAGCTGTTCAATGCCGGCGCGACCACGGTCAGCCTGAGCGGATACTCGGTGCAATATTCCTCGGCAACAGGCACCACCTGGGCCAAGACCGATCTCACCGGCAGCCTGAGCCTGGCTCCGGGCCAGTACTTCCTCGTCCAGGAAGCGGCTGGCGCTGGCGTGCAGCCCGCGCTTCCCACACCCGATTCGACGGGCACTTTGGCGATGTCGGGCACGACCGGCAAAGTTGCCCTGGTCGCCAACGGCACCCTGCTCTCGGGCGCCTGCCCCGCCGCAGTGGATATGGTTGGCTTCGGCCCCACCGCCACGTGCCCGACCACACCGGCGGCGCCGACAGCCCTGCTTTCGAACAGCACCGCCGCCATTCGCAACAGCGCCGGCTGCGCCACCAACACCGGCAGCAGCAGCACGGATTTCACCATTGCCGCCCCGACGCCGCGCAACAAGGCGGCAACACTCAATCCCTGCGCCGGCAGCGGCGGGCCGCCGAACCTCAGCATCGATGACGTCAGCGTCGTCGAAGGCGATGCCGGCAGCCACGTCGCGACCTTCACCGTCAGCCTCAGTGCTGCCGCGCCAGTAGGCGGCGTCAGTTTCAATATCGCCACCGCTGACGGCTCGGCCACCACCGCCGACAGCGACTACGTCGGCCGCGCATCCAGCAGCCAGAGCATCGCCGCCGGCAGCAGCAGTCTCACCTTCGCCGTCACCATCAACGGCGACACCGCCGTCGAAAGCAGCGAAACCTTCCTGGTCAACATCGACAGCGTAGTCGGCGCCAATGCTACCGACGTTCAAGGTCTGGGCACGATCCAGAACGATGACTTCATAATCCTGCCGATCCACGCGATCCAGGGCAGCGGTTCGGTCTCGCCGTTCGCGGTCAACACCATCATCGCCACCGAAGGCATCGTCACCGCGCGCACCTCGAACGGCTTCTTCATGCAGGCCCCGGATGCCGAGGCCGATGCCGACGTCGCCAGTTCCGAAGGCGTGTTCGTGTTCACCAGCGCCGCGCCGCCTGCCAGCGCCGCAGTCGGCAATCGCGTTCGCGTCAACGCCTCGATCGACGAATACAACCCCGGCGGCCAGTTGCCGCTGACCGAACTCAAGAACGCCACGGTGATCCAGCTGAGCACGGGCAATACTCTGCCGAGCGCGATCGTGCTCACCGACGCCGATGCCAACGCCGACAGCCCGCTCGAACAACTCGAACGCTACGAAGGCATGCGCGTCAGCATCCCGACGCTCAATGTCGTCGCACCCGCCGACGGCAACATCAACGAAGCCAGTGCGACCTCGACCGGCAACGGCATTTTCTATGGCGTGCTGCCCGACGTCGCGCGCCCGATGCGCGAAGCCGGCATGGACGTGCTCGATCCGACCGTGGTGCCGCCGGGCGTGGTGCCGCCGCGCTTCGACCACAATCCCGAACTGATCCGCGTGCGCAGCACCGGCCAGACCGGCGCGACCGCGATCAATGTCGACGTCGGCGATAGCGTCACCGGCATGACCGGCGTGCTCGATTACGGCTTCGGCGCCTACACGATGACGCCCGATCCGGGCACCGGCACGATCACGCTGGGTTCGGTGGCGACGGCGGTATCGGTCAAGGCCGACGATGAAATCACCATCGGCGGATTCAACCTGCTGCACTTCTTCGATGACGTGGCCGACGGTGACGGTGCCACCAAGCTCACCACACTCGCCTATCAGAACCGCCTGAAGAAAACCGGCAACGCGATCTGCGCCTTCACCCGCAATCCCGACATCCTCGGCGTCGTCGAAGTCGAACACATCAAGGCGCTGACCGAACTCGCCGCCAGCATCAACAACCACGACGGCAACATCCTGTTCCCGAACAGCTGCAGCGAAAACCCCGTCTATCAGCCCTATTTGTTCGAAGGCAACGACGTCGGCGGCATCGACGTCGGCTTCCTGATCAAGACCGAGGAAGTCGCACCGGGCAAGCCGCGCGTGGAAGTGCTGAGCATCGAGCAGATCGGCAAGGACGTGGATTTCGTCAACCCCGACAACAGCTCCGGCGGCAAGCTCAACGACCGCCCGCCGCTGGTGCTGCATGCGCGCATCAATCACGCCAACGGCGCCAGCCAGACCATCACCGTGATCGCCAACCACCTGCGTTCGCTGATCGATGTCGACAGCACGGTCGCCGGCAGCAATGGCTGGCCGACGCTTGGTGATCGCGTGCGCGGCAAGCGTGCGCAACAGGCGCTGTACCTGGCGCAGTTGATCCAGGGTTACCAGACCGCCAACCCGAGCGAGAAGATCGTGCTGCTCGGCGATTTCAACGCCTTCGAATTCAACGACGGCTTCGTCGACAGCATGGGCATCATCACCGGCCGCGCCGCCGCCGCGAGCGAGGTGATCCGCTACGTCGCCAGCCCGATCACCACGCCGCTGACCAACATGGCTTCGCTGTCGAAAGCCGACGAGCGCTACTCGTTCTCCTTCGACGGCAACGCGCAATCGCTCGATCACATGGTGGTCAACCAGGCCGTGCTTGACGGTTTCGCCGGCGTACGCAGCGAACACGCCCGCATCAATGCCGATTTCGGCATCGACAACTACGGCGACTTCACCATTCCGGTGCGCGTGTCAGATCACGACCCGGTGGTGCTGTTTCTGACCGAAGCGAGTTTCGATACCGCCGACCTGGATGTGTCGTTGAAAGCGACAGCCGCACAGGTGATCGCCGGAAATTCCGCGCAATTCACCGTGCACGCCGGCAACCGCGGCATCGACACCGCGCATGGCGTCAAGCTTGACTTCTCGATCGCGGTATTGCCGGCCACGGTCAGCGTCACGCCGGCCGCTGGCTGGACTTGCGGCGCGCCCGTTGCCGATGGCGCAAGCGCGACGCTGGTGCATTGCAACCGCGATGATTTCGACAGCGGCAGCAACGACGACTTCACCGTCAACGTGAGCACGGACGTCAGCCAGAACGGCAGCAACCTCAGCCTCGGCGCGGCGATCAGCAGCTCCGCCACCGACCCGGCGCCGGGCAACAACAGCGCTTCGGCCAATGTCGCGGTAGTTACCGGTACCGATCTACGCGTGGCGATCATCGGACCGAAGGGTGGCGCCCTGAAGATCGGCCAGACCGCGCACTACCAGATCTCGGTCGAGAACGCCGGCGGTTTCGCGGCCGAACTCGGTTCGTTCCAGGTCACCGTGAACCTGCCGCAATCGGCGCTGAGCTGGGCGGTGGTCGATGGCAACGACTTGAACGAATGTTCGGTGATCGCCGATTCACCAGAAAGCAGCACCGTGTATTGCGATCTCGCCGCGACCTACCCGCCCGGCGCGCACAACACCATCGGCTTCGATTTCACGCCGCAGTTCGCCGACGGCAATGCCGATATCGTGTTCGAGGCCAACACCAGTGCGCTGACCTCGGATCCCGATGCCGGCAATAACTTCGCTTCGCTGACCCTGCGCGTGCCGGGCCACAGCGTGCCGAAGCAACCGGTCGATCGCGGCAACTGATCGCCGCGGCAATGTGTCAGGAAAAACGCGGCCTTGGCCGCGTTTTTCTTTTCTGCGGTGGATGTCGCCGGCTCGACGGAAAAGTCGCCAGCCGCGGATCGCCCGGCTGCCGATATCGCCATGCAAAATGCGCGCCGACGCCGCTCCGGCGTCTGCAGAAACCAAGGTTTTCCCTTCCGGGGTTGCCAGTCCCCCGGCGCGGGCTGGTATCGTTGGCCGGTTGCCAAGGAGCCTGGGCATGCCCACCGTAGCCACGTTCGAAATCGAATACCTGCAATACCTCGGCGCCGATGGCCGCCTGGTTCGCGATGATTTGCCCGAGTTCGCCCAGGACAGCAAGAACCTGGTCGAGCTGTTCAAACAGATGTTGCTGGTGCGCAGCTTCGACACCAAGGCGGTGGCGCTGCAACGTACCGGCAAACTCGGCACGTATGCCTCCTGCCTCGGCCACGAAGCCACGCACATCGGCATCGGCACCTCTATGCAATACGACGATGTTTTCGCGCCCAGTTATCGCGAGTACGGCGCGCAGATCGTCCGCGGCGTGAAGCCGCGCGAGATCCTGCTGTATTGGGGCGGCGACGAACGCGGCAACGATTTTTCCGGCCCGCCGCACGATTATTCCTGGTGCGTGCCGATCGGTACGCAATGCCTGCACGCCGCCGGTGCGGCGCTGGCGTTCAAGCTGCGCGGCGAGCCGCGCGTCGCGGTCGCCTGCGTCGGCGATGGCGGTTCGTCGAAGACCGACACCTACGCCGCGATCAATTCCGCCGGCGCGTTCACCCTGCCTTTCATCCAGTGCATCATCAACAACCAGTGGGCGATCTCGGTGCCGCGCAGCGCCCAGACCGGCGCGAAGACGCTGGCACAGAAAGGCCTCGCGGGCGGACTGGACTGCCTGCAGGTCGATGGCAACGACATCATCGCGGTACGCGCGGCGATGGATCACGCGCTCAAACGCGCACGCAACGGCCACGGCGGCAGCACGATCGAATTCGTCACCTATCGCCTGTCCGACCACACCACCGCCGACGACGCCCGTCGTTATCGCGGCGACGAGGAAGTGAAGGCGGCCTGGGAACGCGAGCCGATGTCGCGCCTGCGCACCTACCTGATCGGTCTCAAGGTCTGGAGCGAAAAAGACGAAGCCGCGTGGAAGGAAGAGTGCAATCGCCTCTCCGACATCGAGGTCAATGCCTATCTTGAAACCAAGGTGCAGCCGGTGACCGCGATGTTCGATTACCTGTATGCCGAATTGCCGCACGACGTCGCCGCGCAACGTGCGGAAGCGTTGAAGTGGGAGGCGCGCTGATGGCCGCGATCACTCTCATCGAAGCGATCACCCAGGCGCTGGCTTGGGAACTCAAGCACGACGCCAGCGTGGTCGTGCTGGGCGAGGATGTCGGCGTCAACGGCGGCGTGTTCCGCGCCACCGCCGGCCTGCTGCAGACATTCGGCGCGCAGCGCGTGATCGATACACCACTCGACGAAACCACGATCGCCGGCCTCACTGTCGGCCTCGCCACGCAGGGCATGAAGCCGGTGGCGGAAGCGCAGTTCGATGGCTTCATGTATCCGATGGTCGACCATATCGTCTGCCACGCCGCGCGCTTCCGCTATCGCACCCGCGGCCGCCTGACCTGCCCGATGGTGCTGCGCGTGCCTTGGGGCGGCGGCATCCGCGCGCCGGAACATCACTCGGAAGCGAACGAAGCGATCTTCACCAACGTGCCCGGCCTGCGCGTGGTGATGCCGTCGTCGCCGCAGCGCGCTTATGGTTTGCTGCTCGCGGCGATCCGCGATCCCGATCCGGTGATTTTCTTTGAGCCAAAACGCATCTATCGCCAGTACAAGGAAGAAGTGCCGGATGACGGCGAAGCCTTGCCGCTCGACGTCTGCTTCGTGCTGCGCGATGGCAGCGATGTCACCCTCGTGACTTGGGGCGCGCAGGTGAAAGAAGCACTGGAGGCCGCCGACGCGCTTGCGCTTGAAGGCATCTCGGCGGAAGTCATCGACGTCGCCACGATCAAGCCGCTGGATTTCGACACCATCCACGAATCGGTGAAAAAGACCGGGCGTTGCGTGATCGTGCACGAGGCGCCGCGCACTGCCGGCTTCGGTGCGGAAATCGCAGCGCAGCTGGCCGAAAAGGCGATGTTCGACCTGGTTGCGCCGGTCGAACGCGTCACCGGTTACGACACGCACATCCCATTGTTCCGCCTGGAAATGAAATACCTGCCCAGCGTGGAAAAAATCGTCGCCGCGGCCAAGCGCACGCTTGCCGCCAGTTGAGGTCCCGAACATGAGCGACATCAAATCCTTCCATCTTCCCGATCTCGGCGAAGGCCTGCCGGACGCGGAAATCGTCGAGTGGCACGTCAAGGTCGGCGACGTCATCCGCCTCGATGAGCCGCTGGTATCGATGGAAACCGCGAAAGCGGTGGTCGACGTGCCCTCGCCTTTTTCTGGCAAGGTGCTCAGGCTTGCTGGTGCAGCGGGCGACGTCGTGCTCACCGGTAGCGTGCTCGCGGAATTCGAACTCGATCCCAATCTGCCGCAGCGCGCCGAGGCACAGGACACCGGGCATCATCATGGTGGCTCCGCCCCTGTAGGATCGACGCAAGTCGCGGCCAACCAGGCCTCTGTCGACACCCAGGTCGCGACCCGGGTCGCTCCTACGACAGCAGAAAAATCCGATGCCGGCACCGTGGTCGGTGCGATGCAGAGTTCCGATGCCGTGCGCAGCGAGCAGGCGATCGCGATCGGCGGCGTCAAGGCGATGCCAGCGGTGCGTGCGCTGGCGAAAAAACTCGGCGTTGATCTCGCGCGTGTCGTGCCCTCGGGTGCCGACGGCGTGGTGACGCTGGCAGATGTGAAAAATGCTGCAGCGAGCGGCAGTGCGAAAGCGCTTCCTGCTGCGGCGATGGGCGCGGTGGCGAGAAGCGTTGCCGTCGCAGCGACTCCCTCACCCGCTGTGCTGCGTGCGCCGACCTCTCCTGGGGTGAGAAGTGATGATCGCGGCGCCACAAATCCGGCAGCCGCCAAGCCTGCAGCCGCCCTCGATACCGATGAACCCATCCGTGGCGTCCGTCGCAACATGGTGCGCACGATGAGCGCAGCGCATGCGGAAGTCGTGCCGACCACGCTGATGGACGACGCTGATCTGCACGCCTGGTCACCGGGCGAGGACATCATGGCGCGTTCGATCCGTGCGCTGGTTGCTGCCGCGCAGGCTGAGCCCGCGCTCAACTCCTGGCTCAATGCCAAGGAAGGCACGCTGCGCCGGCATTCGCGCGTTGACGTCGGCATCGCCGTGGATTCGCCGGAAGGCCTGTTCGTGCCGGCGTTGCGCGGTTGCGAACGCCTCGATCCGCAACAGGTGCGCGGCGAACTCAATCGCCTGCGCGATGGCGTCAAGCATCGCAGCCTGCCCGCAGAAGATCTCACCGGCTACACGCTGATGCTATCGAATTTCGGCGTGTTCGCCGGCAAGTACGCCACACCCGTGGTCGTGCCGCCCTGCGTATGCATCGTCGGCGCCGGCCGCCTGCACCATGCCGTCGTGCCGGTGCTTGGCGGCATGGAGGTACACCGGATGATGCCGCTGTCGCTGACCTTCGATCACCGCGCGGTCACCGGTGGCGAAGCGGCGCGCTTCCTGCGCGTGATGATCGACGACCTGCAACGCGCGCATTGATGCTGCGGCGCTTGGGCATCGTCGCGATCCAAGGCTAGGAAAAGACTCGATGGCGCGGCGACTCTTTATCGTCGCGATTGCAGATCGAACAGGAAACCAATGGCACGACGACTTGCCGGCTTCATGATCGACTGCCGCAGCGACAACCTCGCCGCGGCCTCGGCATTCTGGAGCGATGCCCTCGGCCTGCCGATACTCGATCCCGACGAAGGCGGCGAAGGCCGCTATGCCTTGCTCGGCAAGGGGCCGGGCGGCTGGCATATGGAAGTGCAATGCGTCGATCACGATTCGCGTCTGCATCTGGACATCGAAGCCGACGATATCGATGTCGAAGCCGGCCGACTTGAAGCGCTGGGCGCCAAGCGCATCGTCAATCCGCGCGGCCGTTGGTGGGTGATGGAAGCCCCGACCGGGCATCGCTTCTGCGTGGTACGCATGCGCGACGAGAGCCGGACACCGGCGCCGCCGCGACAGTCCAGCAGCGGCCATCGCAGCGCCTTGATAGCCATCGTGATCGACTGCCGCAGCGCACTCGACACCGCTATCGATTTCTGGAGCGCCGCGCTGGAGCGCGCCATCGTCAGCCGCGATCAGGATGGCGATGGGAAATACGCCGAGCTCGCCACGTCGGAGGACGAGCCTTTCATCCTGCTGCAACGCGTGGACCATGATCCGCGCGTTCATCTGGATATTGAAACCGACGACCTGGCCGCCGAAACCGCGCGACTGGAAAAACTCGGCGCGACGCGTGTGGGGTTCTGCAAGCGCTGGTGGGTGCTGCAGGCGCCGACCGGACATCGCTTTTGCGTGGTGCAACAGCAGCCGGGAAAAAGCGGCATCGCGCAGAATCACTGGGGCTGATGTTGTGATGGCGATGGCGCGCGTGAAGCGCCCGCCGTACGGGAGTTTGTAGCGCGTCCCGCGCACGAAATCCCGTCAACAATATCGCGGCTCAAACGCTGCGATATTTCTTCCTGCGAATAAAGAAAGCTACCGCGAGCACCAGCAGGAACACGTGATACCCGGCCAGCGTCGCGATCACCTGCGGCCACATCTTGCCGACGCCATCGAACGGCTGGAAGAACGCCCAGCGCATCGCGAAGGCGCTGAGCACCAGTGCTATCAGCAACGCCAGTACATCCAATCGTCGCCGCGCCGGCGTCACCGCATGCGATTTCGGGTAGGTCCAGTACACCCAGCCGAGGATGGCGAACCAGGGCGCGAACAGAATGAGGGCGAGGAAGGGCATCAGGCTTTTTCTGCTTCCGCACGAACCAGAATTTTCAACGCCTCTTCGACCTTATGCGCATCGACACCAATATCCCGAAGCTGACCTGAGGCTACCGCCGCCGCCACCTTGGCGAAGTCCATCGATTTCAAAGCCGAGATGTAGCCGCCGGCGTCCTTTGGCGAATCAAAGGCCTCGCTCTGCAGTAACACCTCGCCACTGCCACCGGTGAGCTTGAAATAGAACTTGCCATCGGCCTCGCGATACTGCTTGAACACCGGCAGCACGGCCTTCATCTCGACTTTCGCATTCGTCTTCGCGACATCGCGCAGATCGCGCAGTCCCACCGCTCGCCGCAACTCCCGCAAAAATGGCGTCGCAATCATCCGCGCTTTCGCCGCGCCCGCATGCAGGATGTCCTCGATATCACCGGGCCGGGCGATCAGCAATTCGTATTTTTCGCGCATCGGTGCGATTTCGCGATCGATGCGCTCGAACAGGGCCTGCTTGGCTTCGCCCCAGGCGATACCGTCGGCAAACGCCTTCGCCATCACTGCGCTTTCTTCTTTCGTGGCGAAAGCCTGATACAGCTGGAACAGCGCGGAGCCTTCCGTGTCCTTCGCTTCGCCGGGCGCGCGCGAATCGGTCTTGATGCCGGCGATCAGCTTCTTCATCTCCGCTGGTGGCGCGAACAGGGGAATGGTGTTGTCGTAGCTCTTGCTCATCTTGCGACCATCGAGACCGGGCAGCGTCGCCACGCTTTCCTCGATCGCTGCTTCCGGCAACACGAAATGTTCGCCATAGAGATGATTGAAACGCGCGGCAAAATCGCGCGCCATTTCGATGTGCTGAACCTGATCGCGTCCGACCGGCACCTTGTGCGAATTGAACACCAGGATGTCCGCGGCCATCAGCACCGGATACATGAACAGTCCGGCGGTGATGCCGGCGTCCGGGTCTTCGCCCTCCGCCGTATTCTTGTCGACCGCGGCCTTGTAGGCATGCGCGCGATTGAGCAGCCCCTTGCCGGCGACGCAGGTGAGCAGCCAGGTCAGCTCGGGAATTTCCGGAATATCCGACTGCCGATAGAACCAGACCTTGTCCGGATCGAGCCCGCAGGCCAGCCACGAGGCGGCGATTTCCAGTGTCGAACGCTGCACGCGCAACGGGTCCTGGACCTTGATCAGCGCGTGGTAGTCGGCGAGGAAATAGAAGCTTTCCACGCCCGGTTGCTGGCTGGCGAGCAGCGCCGGTCGAATTGCACCGGCGTAATTGCCCAGATGCGGAGTGCCCGAGGTGGTGATGCCGGTGAGGACGCGTTGCTGGCTCATGGAGGTCGTTCGTGGGGGCCGCGCCTAGTTTACGCGACGCCGCCCGCAACCCCGTTGTCGGAGCCGAGGCGTTGCCACCCGGGCCCTCACGGAGACCCGCCATGAAACGCCTGACCACCCTCGTATTGTTCCTGCTTTGCCTGCTGCCGCTAGTTGCCTGCGCGCGCCAGCCACAACTCATCGATGTCCAGGTCGTCGATCTGGATGAAGGCAACACGCTTTCCCGCCTGCCCTTCGAAGGTCGCGACTATCTCGAGGGCCAGCCCGGCCACCGCTTCTCGGTCACGATGCAAAACCGCACCGGCGAGCGCGTTCTCGCCGTTCTGTCGGTCGATGGTGTCAACGCGATCAGCGGCCAGACGGCCAGCGCCTCGCAGGCCGGTTACGTGCTCGAACCCTGGCAGCGCGTCGAGATTCGCGGCTGGCGCAAATCGTATTCCGATGTCGCCGAGTTCTACTTCACCGACCTTCCCGACAGCTATGCCGCGCGCACTGGCCGCCCACAGAACGTCGGCGTGATCGGCGTCGCGGCCTTCCGCGAGCGTCGCTACGAACCGGCGCCGTATTCGCCGCCGCCACAGGTCAGCGGCCGTTACGAGCAGCCCGCCTCGCCGTATGAAAGCAACAAGTCCGCCGCCGATGCCACCGCCAGCGCGCCTGCTGCTGAAGGTGCGATGCGCCGCGCGACGGCGCAGGAAATCGGCACGGGTC
This sequence comes from Arenimonas sp., assembly GCF_035312645.1. Classification (GTDB taxonomy): domain Bacteria; phylum Pseudomonadota; class Gammaproteobacteria; order Xanthomonadales; family Xanthomonadaceae; genus Arenimonas. The sequence goes on along the minus strand of NZ_DATGBO010000148.1, from coordinate 12,034 downwards.
ACGGGGAGCGTCGCTACGATCCGGTCACGCAGACCACGTTCGAACGCGAGAGCTCGCGTCCCAACCAGGTGCAGTCGTTGTTCTACGATTCCCACAATGCCCTGGCCGAGCGCGGTGTGATTCCGACATACGATTATCCGCGCCGGCCCGATGCCTTCCCGATCGGCTTCGCACCGGATCCGTCGCGCTGAACCGCAGCGTCAGTTGGCCGTAGAAAAAGAAGGCCGGGTAGCGATACCCGGCCTTCTGCATTTCCGCCGTGAAAAATCAGTGCTTGGCGTTCTGCGCCGCATCCTCGACTTTTTCGCCGACTTTCTTGACGTCCTTGCCGGCACCTTCGATGGTGTTGCAGGCGGTCAGTAATGAAAGACTGAAACTCAACAGCAGCAGCGAAAGCACGAAACGCTTCATGGCGATCTCCTTGCGATGAAATGACGGGGCGAATTTAACCTCCACTCCCTATCATTGAAAGCAGGACGGAACCCATGGACATTGCGCCATTCAGCTTCGTTCTTGCGATGTCAACGCCAACAGCGGCGAGAGTGAGCCGGAAGGTGCCAATCGCGTTGATCAAGCCGATTTCCGCAACAACCAGACTCGGTGAAAAATCAGTCGCGCATCAGCGTCGATTTTCCGAACAGGCTCTCGACCAGGTCGACCGCGAGCTGCGCGGTCTTGTTGTGCTCGTCGAACGCCGGATTGAGTTCGACGATGTCGATCGAACCGACGTGGCCGGCGTCGGCGATCATCTCCATCACCAGTTGCGCTTCGCGATAATTCGGTCCGCCCGGCACCGTCGTGCCGACGCCAGGCGCGATCGACGGGTCGAGGAAGTCGACGTCGAAGCTGACATGCAGATGCGTGTTGTCATCGACGCCCTCAAGCGCTTCTTCCATCGCACGCTTGATGCCGATCTCGTCGATGTAACGCATATCGTAGATGTCGAGACCGAATTCCTTGACTAGTTTTTTTTCGCCGGCATCGACCGAGCGGATGCCGACCTGGCGAAAAGCATCGGCAGTAAGCGTCGGCGCGCTGCCGCCGAGTTCGGTCAGTGCTTTCGGGCCGAGTCCGCACAGGCAGGACACCGGCATGCCGTGGATGTTTCCCGACGGCGTGACTTCATGCGTGTTGAAATCGGCGTGGGCATCGAGCCATAGCACGCGCAGATTCTTGCCGGTTTCGCGGCAATGACGCGCGACGGCGGTGATCGAACCAATGCCGAGGCAATGATCGCCGCCGAGCAGAATCGGCAATTCGCCACGGCCGAGACTTGCGTACACCGCATCCATCACGGTGCGATTCCACTGCACCACCTCCGCGAGATGACGATAGCCATCCACGGGCGGCAGCCAGGGATTCACCGGGCCGATCAGGTTGCCGTAATCGCTGACGTTCAAACCACGATCGCGCAATGCTTCGGCGAGACCGGCCACGCGCAAAGCTTCCGGCCCCATCGACGCGCCGCGATGGCCTGCGCCGATATCGGTGGGTGCGCCGATCAGGGCGACGTTGCGCATGCTCATTTCGACTCCGGGATCACGAGATCGTCGTTGATCTGTTCGGGCAGGCCTGCCGCTTCCCAGGCCTGCCAGCTGCCGGCAAGTTGCTGGACGCGGAAGCCGTGTTTTTCCAGCAGCGGCTCGACCAGCGCCGAACGCCGGCCGCTGCGGCAATACACGACGATGTCGCCGGGCGCGCCGAGTTCGGACAGACGCGATTCCAGTTGGTCGTGCGGAATCAGCACCGCGCCCGGCACATGCCCGGCATCGAACTCGGCCTGGGTTCTTACATCGAGCACCAGCGGCGCCTGTTCGCTGACGATTTCCGCGGCCAGCACTTCCGGCGTGATCGCCGCGCCCGCCGCAGGAGAAGGAACAGGAGCGGCGAGAGCGAGCAGGACGAGCGCGATGCGCAGCATGGAAGTTCCTTTTTGGTGCCGGCACCCGGATTCGAACTGGGGACCTACCGCTTACAAGGCGGTTGCTCTACCAACTGAGCTATGCCGGCGTGGGGGCGATTCTAACTGTCCAGCGCGGCAAACCGAAATCAGGGCGCGCTGTGTCGATCAGGGACAGGCGGCACTGGCCGATTGCAGCGCGGGATCGGGCAGGAAGCGGCGCCAATCGAAACCTTCCGCCGCCGCGACATCCACCCACCACTGCTGCGCCTGCTCGGTGCGCGCTTCAACGGTGGCGTCGTAACCGAACGCGGCGATTTCGTCGTGGCGTTTCCGGGCATTGCCGAGATCGTGGAAGATGCCCAGCGACACCGTGTTCTGCTGATCGCCGGCAGTGACCACGTAGTAGTCGGTGACGCCGTGCGAGGCGAGCTCGCGCGCGGTTTTCAAGGCCTGTTCGCGACTGCCCGAGGCCGGCAGGTAAACGCGATAGCCACGCAACGATGTCGCCGCGACTTCGCGGAACTGGATACGGCCGACCTGCGGCATCAACGTATTCATCGCGCGGCGCAAATCCGCAGGTGTGGCGAACGGACCGATGCTGAGGCAGACCGGCGTGGCGCTGAGCGGATCGGGCGGCGCCACCATTTCTTCGGAGCCACTGCTGGGCAAGGCGCGGTTTTCCGATTCGCTGAGCAAGGTCAGCGTAGCGACGCCGGGATCGCTGACCGGAAGGCGCGCCTGTATTGGCGCGGCATGCAACCCCCACCAGGCGCCGACGCCGAGATTCATGCACACGAGCAGAAGGATGAGTGAACGCAACATCGGCTAATTTTCCCGGGCTTGCGCGAATCGCGCCAGCCCCTCGAGCACCAGTGAAGACAGGACGATGGTCGGCGCATGAGCGAGTTCGGCCAGAACATCGGCAGCGCCGCCGCTGATCAGCAATGTCGGCGCACGACCAAGATGCTGTTGCGCGAGCCGCAAGCTGCGCTCAACCAGACCCAGCGCCGCCGCACTCGCACCCGACGCGACGGCATCGGCGGTATCGGTGGCGAAATCCAATACCTGGCCGGTGGGCACGGCCATCACCGGAAAGCGTTCGGCCATCGCTTCGCGGATGTGTTCCGGCGTCGGCGCGATAAGGCCGCCGAGATGGCGGCCGTCGGCATCGAGACAGTCGACAGTGAGCGCCGATCCGACCGAGACCAGCAGCCAGGGACCATCGCTGCGCTCGCTGGCTGCGAGCATCGCGAGAAAGCGATCGACGCCCAGGCGCGCCGGTTCGTCATAGGCGATACGCAAACGTCCCAGCGTTGCTGCGGTGCGTACACGGTGCAGGCGATAACCCTGCGTCGCGAGCGCGGTGGTCAGCGTCTCGGTGATCGACAACGAGGCCACCGAAGCCAACCAGACGGCATCGCCTTCTTCCGCCGGTCCCAATTGCGCGATCAGCTGCGCCAGCGATTCCGGATCGGCGTGTGCAAATGCCTGTACCTCGCCATGGCTTCCGTCCGCGTTGAGCACGGCGTACTTGAGGCGCGTATTGCCTAGATCGATGAGCCAGTTCATGCCGGTCGCAGACTCGTTTCGCCGCCGTGATAGATCTTTTCGCCAGCATCGGTGCGCAGGCGCAGCGCGCCGCGGGCATCGACACCAAGCGCTATGCCTTCGACGTTCTGCGCGCCGTCGCGGACCTGTACGCGGCGACCGAGGAGCGCATCGAGTTGCTGCCAGCGCGACAGGAATGGCGTCAGCCCCTCGCGATCGAACAAACTCAATGCCGGCAACAGATGCGCGAGCAACGCGGCGGCAACACGGTTGCGCGACGGCGCGATGCCGCCATCGAGCATCGCCAGATCGCACCAGGGCTGATCGATGTCGGCGGCGCCGATAGCCGGCATGTGCACATTCAGACCCAGGCCGATCACCGCCTCGGCTGGACCGCGCGAATTGCCGCGCAGATTGACAAGGATGCCGCCGAGCTTGCGGCCATCGACAACGAGATCGTTCGGCCATTTCACGCGGACACTTTCGTGGCCGAGGGAGTGCAGCGCCTCGGCTGCCGCAACACCGACCGCGAGGCTGAGTCCAGTGAGTGCGTCGTAGCCACCATCGAATCGCCGCGACAGACTCAGCATCAGATTGGCAGCGAGCGGCGATATCCAACGGCGCCCGCGACGGCCTTGTCCCGCAGTCTGGCGCTCGGCAAGCCACAATGCGCAACCTTGTTCCGGCGTCGATGTAGACAAGGCCTGCTGCTGCGTGGAATCGGTTTCGAAAGTGAGCACGAGCGATTGCAATTGCTCCCGTGCCTGCAGCGGCAACGCGGCGAGGATGGCATCGCGATCCAGCCACTCGATCGGTTGCGCCAGCGTGAACCGTTGGTCGTCGCAGGCGATGATTTCGATGCCGGCGGCGCGCAGGTTTTCCAGCGCATCCGCCCATGCCGACGCTGACAACCCCAACGTCGACAACGCATCCGCTTTCTCCACCGGCCCCTGCGCCAATAATTTCAGCATCGCCTGCGCGCTCATGCGGTCTTCCGCGAAAACAGCCGCGCGAATATCCGCATCTGCTGCGAACGCGGCTCAGTGCCGCTGCGCATCCGACGGAGATTTCCGCGATGGGTGTAGACGAGAAACAGCGCCGCAATCAGCGCGAAACAAAGATGCGTGCCATCTCGCTGCACGATGCCTGCGATCGCGACCAGACTGAGCGCGGCGACGACGGTCGACAATCCGACGAATCCGCTCAGCACCAGGCAGAGGATCCAAACCGCCAGCACGATCGGAACCGACCACGGCCAGAAAATCAGCAGGCCACCGATCAGGGTGGCCGCACCCTTGCCGCCGCGGAAGCCGTGGAAGACTGGCCAGACATGGCCAGCGACGGCAGCGAGAACACAGGCAGGAAGCAACCAGCCAACCGCCGCGCCAGCGAACCGCCACGCCAGCCAGGCCGCGAGCGCGCCCTTGCCGACATCGACCAGCACAGTGCCCAGCGCGAATCGCCAACCCTGCGTGCGCAACGCGTTGGTGCCGCCGGCGTTGCCGCTGCCCTGGGTGCGGATGTCCACGCCACGCAGGCGCCCGAGCAGGAGACTGCCGGACAGCGAACCGAGCAAGTACGCGACGAACAACAGTAGGGACGCGATCAACATGCGGCGATTATCGCGCGAACGCGCAGCGGCGACGCCGATTCATGCGTCGACCGGCTGCAGGCAGGCCACCAGCGCGCCGGGACCGGCATGCGCACCGATCGCCGGCCCGGTCTCGACGAGCCACGCATCCTGGCAATCGAGACGGCGCTTGATTTCGGCGAGCAAGGCCTCGCCTTCGGCCAGGGCATCGCAATGCCCGACGATCACGCGCCAGCGCCGGCCTGCCAGCACGCGGCGGGCGACATAGGCGCCGAAACGTTCCGGCACGCGCTTTTGGCCGAACAAGCCGCCGGCTATCGAAAGACGGCCGGCAGGAACGATTTTCGCGATCGGCGTGAAGCCCAGCCCCTGCACCACCGCTTTCGACCACGCCGGAATGCGGCCGCCGCGCACCGCCAGGCTGACGTCGCGGGTGATCGCCCAGGTACGCGTCAATGGGCGCAGGCGTTCCAGCCGCGCGAGGATGTCGGCCGTCTCGTCGCCACGTTGCGCGGCTTCGGCGGCAGCGATCGCCAACAAAGCCTGACCACCGGCGGCATTGGCAGTATCGAAGACGAAACTGCGGTCGGGATGGCCGCGCTGGATGGCGGTTTCCGCCGACTGGATGGTGCCCGATACCGCACGGGCGACGCCGAGATAGATCAGTGCAGGATGGTGCGACAGCAGGAATTCGAATTGCCGGCGGAAATCGCCCGGCGAGGGCTGGCTGGTTCGTGGCAGCACCACTTCCTCGCGCAACTTGCGATAGAACTCGTGCGGCGTCAGGCCGATCTTGTCGAGGTAATCCTGGTCGCCGAAATTCAATCGCAGCGGCACGACATGGATGTTCAGCGCTTCGGCGAGACCATCGGGCAAGTCGGCGGAGCTGTCGGTGATGATCGCGACGCGACCACCGCCCGCCGCCGTGCGTTGCTGCGCATGCATGTCGTCGGCCTTGGTCGCCTCGACGCGACCGAAGCGCGCCGCGACATCGAACAAGGCCTGCGGATTTGCGACGTGCGCGTGCAGGCGGATGCGCGAATGCGAGCCGGCGACGACAACGCAGGAGGCGCCGAGATCGGTGACAGCGGCGCGCAGCCCGGGGCGATCGAGACCCTCGCCAAGCAACAGGCATTCGCTGCACCAGCGATGCTCGGGATCAGCATCGAGCAATTCGCCATGCACCTGCGCGGCTTCGAGATCACCACTGGACTGGTTTTCGAGATTGACCAGATCGAGCAATCCCGTCGCCATGAATTCGGCTATGCCTTCGAGCAGGTCGACGAACCCCTGCGCGCCGGCGTCGACCACGCCAGCCTTGAGCAACACCGGCAGCTGATTGGGTGTATTGGCCAGAGCGCGCTGCGCCTGGAGCAGCGCCGGCTGGAACCAGGCGCGCATGTCGGTGACTTCACCGCGCTGCTCGAGTGAGTCGGCAAAGGCGCTGATCACGCTGAGGATCGTGCCCTCGCGGGGCTCGGCGAGGGCGCCGCGCGCCGACTGGGCGCCGGCCTGGATCGCCTGCGCCAGCAACTGCGGTGGCATCGTGGATTGCTCTCCTACGGCTTCGGCCAGACCAGTGAAGAATTGCGCGAAGATGGCGCCGGAATTGCCGCGGGCGCCATCGATGGCATCCTCGCCGACCTTGCGCAGTAATTCGCCGACGCTGGCGGTACGCCGGCTGAGCGCACCGGTCAGGACCGTACCCAGCGTAAAAGCGAGATTGCTGCCGGTGTCGCCATCCGGGACCGGAAAGACATTGATCTTGTTGAGCGTCTCGCGATGGGCGATCACGCGCCGGGCGCCGGCGATCAGGGCGCGACGGAGCGCGGGGCCACGGATGCGCAGACGGGGCGGGACAAAGGGAACGGCATTCATTCGGGAGGCAGTCTGCCGCATGCGCCAGCCCGCGCCATGCTGCGCCGCAGCAGCTGAAAATGCAGCGCCGCCGGGATCGGGCTACACTCTCGCAACTTTTTCGCGCTTGCCTGCATCAGTCCTGATGCCTAGCCAACGAGTCCGTGCCATGCCCCGTATCGTCCTTGCCCTGCTGCTCTGCCTGTTCGCAAGCCATGCAATGGCTGGCGGCACCGCGCCCAACAATTCGGAAAGCTGCCCGCCGCCGAAAGCTGCGAAGGCCAACCCGAGCAACGCGGCCACTTCCGATACCGACAGCACCACGACGGTTCACACCGACAGCGCCGGCCCCGTCACCCATGCCCGCGCCGCCGCGCCGCACGTATCGACGCCGCGCTGGCATAGCCTGCTGCCAGGGATGTTCCGCTAAGTCGACGCACCGCTAGATCACTGGCGGGATCCGCACCACGAAGCGGGCGCCGCCCAGTTCCGTCGAGCGCTCCACCCGCAACTCGCCGCGATAGGCGCGGACGATGTCCTGCACGATCGCCAGGCCGATGCCATGGCCTTGCACGCGTTCGTCGCCACGCACGCCACGCTGCAACAGCCGCTCGACATTTTCGGCGGCGATACCCGGGCCATCGTCTTCGACCGCCAGCAACAGGCCCGGGCGCCGACTGCCCTGTGTCGGCTCGACCTTTACGGTCAGCAACACCCGTCGCGCCGCCCATTTGAAAGCATTCTCGAGCAAGTTGCCGATCAACTCCTGCAAGTCGCCCAACTCGCCGTGGAAACGCGCCTGCGCGTCGACATCGAATTCGCAGACCACCCCCTTGCCGGAATAGACCTTCTCCAGGCTGGCGACGATTTCCTCGGCCCGGGGCTCGACCTCGATCGGCGCGGAAAAAAGCGCATGCCCGCTGCGCGCCGCGCGTGACAACTGGTAGGAGACGATCTCGTTCATGCGCTGCACCTGCGCCGAGACCTCGTCGCGCAAGTCGTCGACGCCGGCGCCGGAATCGAGTCGCGCACGTAAAACGGCCAGCGGTGTCTTCAAACTGTGGGCGAGATCGGAAAGCGTGTTTCGGCTCTGCTCAAGATGGCTACGCTCGCTGTCGATCAGCGCGTTGATACTGTCGGTGATCGGCTCGAGTTCCGGCGGATGCTGACCGGACAGGCTGGGATGATGACCGCCCTGCACGCGGTCGAGATCACGCTTGAGATTGCGCAACGGTTGCAGACTCCAGCGCAACACCAGCATCTGCACCAGCAACAACAGCACCGCTGCCATGCCGAGATATCCCCAGAGGGCGCGACGGAACACCGACAACTGGCTCTCGAACTGCGCGGTGTCTTCGTAGACCGAAAAGGTCAACGGCATGTCGCCGGCTTCGGTTTCCCAGATTGTGGTGTGCGAGAGACGGTAAACCTTTTGCGTGCCACCGTTGCCATCGTTGTAGGGCAAGGGACCGTCGAGGCGCATTTCATTGAGCTTGAGCGTTTTCGGAAGTGGCAACGTGCGGCCAAGCGACGACGCCGACTCCCAGCGCATGTCGCGACTGACCAGGCCAGCGTACAGGCCGCTGCCGGGGCGCTCGAAGCGTGGATCGGGGGCGCGATCAGGCATCAACAGCGCGCCGCCGCGGGCGAATTCCATGCCGCGGTAATACGCTTTTACATAATTTTGCAGGCGATCCTGCAATTCGACGCGCGCGGTTTCCTGGAAGGCGTGGTCGAGCGCGTAGCCGGTCAGGCTGAGGAAGGCGATCAGGCCGAGACTAGCCGCCAGCAGCTGGCGGGCGTGCAGGGAAAGTGCGCGCCGCGCCATTGGCGTGGCTTATTCGCTGCGCGGGATGGCGAAACGGTAGCCGCGGCCGCGAACGGTTTCGATCGGCTTGAGCTCGCTGTCGGGGTCGAGCTTCTTGCGCAGGCGGCCGATGAAAACCTCGAGCACATTGGAATCGCGATCGAAATCCTGCTGGTAGATATGCTCTGTGAGGTCGGCCTTCGATACCAGCTCACCGGCGTGCAGCATCAGGTATTCGAGCACCTTGTATTCGTAACTGGTCAGATCGACGCCGGCGCCATTGACGCTGACGGTCTGCGAACTCAGGTCCAGGCGGATGGGGCCGCAGTCGAGCGTCGGCTTGCTCCAGCCGGCAGCCCGACGCAGCAGCGCGTTTATGCGCGCCAGCAATTCTTCAACATGGAAAGGCTTGACCAGATAGTCGTCGGCGCCGGACTTCAGACCTTCGACCTTGTCCTGCCAACTCGACCGCGCCGTGAGGATCAGGATCGGGAATTTCTTGCCTTCGGCGCGCAAAGCTTTGACCAGTTCCATGCCCGACATCTTGGGCAGGCCCAAGTCGATCACGGCGACATCGAAGGGCAACTCGCGGCCGTGGTACAGGCCTTCCTCGCCATCGGCAGCGGCGTCGACGGCAAACCCTTCGCGCTTGAGACGAGCGGCAAGGGTCTCCCGAAGTGGTGCTTCATCCTCGACCAGCAAAATACGCATGTCGTCTCCTTGGACGGGGAACGACCGCCGTTGGGCGGCTTAATAAGAGGGTGAGTCGCCGTTTGAATCTTCAGAGCCGGATTTTGGCTTGCCCTTGCGCCCTTGTTGCGGCGACTCCTCGCGACGTTGCTGGGGGTCGTCCTGCATCACACGAACCCGACCATCGGAGGTGAGGACCTTGAGCCGGTAGACTTCGCGGCCATCGCGCTGCATCGGCTCAACGCGAAGGACTTCACCGCCGGTTTGACGCTCGACCCGACGCACGGAACCGGTCAGATCCGACTCCGCCTGCTCGGCTTTCGGCGGCGGCCGCTTGCCCGCCCCCCCCTGCGCACGCACGTCAGTTACGCCGAACGAGGCGACGAGCAGAACCACTAGCAATGGGCGGAAGGAGAAGCTCATGCGCGGATGGTAGCGGGGCCTTGAGGGAACAACCAGCGTAACTAGGCGCGGAGTCTGGCCACGAGGCAGTGAATCCGATCTGAACTCTAACCCACGGAAGGGCTTAGAAAATCTCGGCAACGCAACAACGCAGGGACCCACCAGCCTTCTCGATTTCATCGAGCTCCACGGCGACAAGCTCAAATCCGGCCTCCCGCAAGGCCGCGCGCTGCTCCGATCGCAGGGACGCCTCTGCGACCTGGCTGAGCCAGCACTGGTCCTCGGCGAGCGCGATGCAATTGCCGGTGAAAGCATTCTTCTGGGCCGCGTCGAGTACGACAGCGTGGGGTGCGTACAGCGCAGAAATGGCCTCGGCTGCCGCCTTGTCGGCGAACCCGCTCGGCGCCAACACGACTGCTCGACCTGCAAGCACGCTCAGGACGACATTGGTGTGATATTCGCCCGGCGCCAGATCGAACATCAGCGTCGCGCGCAGACCGAACGCTGCATGCATGGCTGCGGCTCCGGCTTCGTCGCAGCGCTCGCTCAACCCAGCGAAACCCAGACCGCGGGCGCGGTCGATGACTAGCGCGCCGGTCAATTCGCAAACTCCTGATTGAGTACGCAGATCGACTTCCTCATAGCCGAGAACCTTGGTGAAAAAACCTCGAATATCGGCGCGCTCGACTTCGCGTTGACGCACCGGGTGGCGCATGTGCCCCAGGATCAAACGACCTGGTACCGTCGCGAACACATTGTTCGGGAACAGGGCATCGGGGGTGTCGACATGGCCTGGGAAGCACAAGGTGGGCAAAGTTTGCGACATCGCCAACTGCAGACCGCGATGCTGCGCCAAGGCCCGATCAGCGCCCACTTCGATATCCAGATCCATGTAGCGGTTGTCGCTGGCAGATTGCTCAGCGAGACGAAATGCCTCCGGCGCCACGATGAATGCCGCCTTTGCACACGCCGGACCGACATCGGCGGGAGTGGCGCGGGCCTGGAGCAGAAAGGCATCGAAGTCGCGGGTGATCATGCGGCGTGTTCTCTGGACTGAGTGGCCGCGAGCGCGCGCTCGATCAGATCGATCCCGGCGGCAGGTCGCGGAGCGCCCTCGCTGAGGATCTGACGAAACGCTCGGCCACCGACCTGAGCGTGGAAAAGGCCGAGAATATGCCGGGAAATGTGTTTGATCGCCACACCCTTCGCCAATTGCACTTCCACGTAAGGCAAATAGCGTCGCAGAAGCGCTTCCCGCGATACCTGCACGCCGCCGGAAATCGCTGCATCGAGTTGGTGTAGGCGATAGGGCTCGTGATAGGCGGTCCGGCCCAGCATTACTCCGTCGACGTGCGCTAGTTGCTCAAGACTGTCTTCGACCGTGCTCAAACCGCCGTTGATGACGATCACCAAGTTGGGGCGCTCTATCTTGAGTCGATGCACCCAGTCGTAGCGAAGTGGCGGAATCTCACGGTTCTCTTTCGGCGACAAGCCCTGCAGCCAGGCCTTGCGCGCATGCACGATGAATTCGCGGCATCCCGCGGCAGCGACGGTGTCGATGAAAGCGCAGAATCGGTCGTAGTCCTCAAGCTCATCGACGCCGAGACGGCATTTCACGGTGACCGGAATTTTTACTGCGCCAATCATCGCCGCGATGCCCTCGGCGACGAGATCCGGCTCCTTCATCAAGCAAGCCCCGAAGCGCCCCGCCTGTACGCGATCGGAAGGACAGCCCACATTGAGATTGATTTCGTCGTAACCAAATTGCTCACCGATCCTTGCTGCCTCTGTGAGCAACCCAGGCTCACTGCCGCCGAGTTGCAACGCCACGGGATGCTCACTGACATCAAAACCAAGCAGCCGCTCGCGATCTCCGTGGATCACCGCCTGAGCATGCACCATCTCGGTATAGAGTCGCGCGTTCGGCGCAAGGACGCGATGAAAGGCACGACAGTGACGGTCGGTCCAATCCATCATGGGGGCTACGGAGAGTTTGTTAACCACGAGTCCGATGAAGCTCGCGATTGGAACTTTTTGCTAAAGAAAATGATCCCAGAAAAAAACAGCAGCGGAACAGGCGTCGGATGCAGAAAATTGAGATGGGGGTATTCATCGTATTCAACGCCGCCCTCTCGAATCACTTTTTCTCCACACACAAACAGACTTTTTTCTCCCCTCCAAGACCGAAGAGCTACCGGGCGCCCCTATCGATAGGTCGAAACTAAGCGAATATGAG
>NZ_DATGBO010000147.1:0-3539 GCF_035312645.1 Arenimonas sp. | reverse complement strand
TTTCCGAAGAACAAGGATCGTTACTTCAGTGTGCCGGCGGTGTATTCGCTGGAGAACGTGAAGTATCCACAGGCCGATGGTTCCGTCTGCGGCACGCGCCCGGCGTTGGGCGCCGATGCAGCGCTGAAACTCGATTGCGGTGCTGGGTTGGGTGCCGCCACTCATGTCACCGGCACCTTCGCATTCGCAGCAGTCGGCAAGGCGATTGAATTACTGCTCAGGAACGCGCCAGCCTGAATCGCGAATCATTTTTGTGAGCGCGACGTGATCCGAATCGAAGCGCATCGCGGAGATGTCGTTCAGGTTCGCTGTGATTGAATGCGGTCGCCCCGTCCCAAGGGTCCCTCACTAGGAGGCATTCAATGACTCGCCAAAAGATTCTGGTTGCTGCGCTTGTTCCGGCTCTCGCCGTGATGACTCTTTCCGCTTGCAACCGCGCGCCTGCCGATGCCAATGCCCAGGGCGCGGTCAACACTACGCCGGCGGCCGTGCAGCAATCGGGCACCATGCCGGCGCAAACGACCCCCGCAGAAACCGCGCCCGCCGAAACTCCCCAAGTCGCCGTCGAGCCCGCCATGACGGCAGCGCCCGCGGCCCCCGCCGTCGAATACGCCGACGTCACCCGCGTCAAACCGGTCACCGTCAAGGAAACCATCTACGGCACCGTGACCGGCAGCAATGAAATCACCAGTCAATCCACGCAGTCGCATCAGGTTTGTGCCGATGTCGTGGTGCAGGACCGCCTGCCCGAACGCGATGGCAATGTTGGCGGTACTGTTGCCGGCGCCGTGATCGGCGGCGTGATCGGCAACCAGGTCGGCAAGGGCAATGGCCGCAAGGCCGCGACTCTGGCTGGTGCGGTCGCCGGTGGTTTTGCCGGACACGCGATCGACAAGCGCAGCGACAACGGCAAGGTTGTCTCGCGCACCGAGCAGCAATGCCACGACGAGGATCAGGCGGTCAGCAACGTCATCGGCTACGACGTCAACTATCGCAAGTCCAACGGCAGCACCGGCAGCATGCGTATGGACAATGCACCGGCCCGCGGCAGTCGCATCGCCCTGGGATCGACGCAGAAGACTGTTGGCTATGACGTCACCTACAAATACGCCGGCCGCCAGTCGACGGTTCGCATGAACAGCAAACCCGGCGATCAGCTGACCGTGGTCGATGGCAAGGTCGTCACCCAGAGCGCGCCCGTCAACAGGGGCTGATAGAAGCGACAGTGAAAAATGTAAAGGCCGGCATTGCCGGCCTTTTCTTTGCGAGTGATTGGCGAATGCTTCAGTCGCCGACGATGCCGAACAACTTCTCTGCGTTGCCACGCGTCGCGTCGGCGATATTTTCGACGGGCTCCCCGCGCAGCTGCGCAACGACAGCGGCGACCTCGGGAAGATATGCAGGCTCATTGCGCTCGCCACGATGCTGCGCGCCTGGTTGATCCGGGGAATCGGTTTCCAGCAATAACCACTCGATAGGCATATGGGTGACGATGCGGCGCAGGCGTTGCGCTCGCTCGTGGGTCACCGGCCCGCCAATGCCGAGGTGGAAACCGAGTTTGAACAATTGCTGCGCCTGTTCTTCACTGCCCGAATAGCTGTGGATCACTCCGTGCAGCCCGCCAACCTGTCGCAAAGTTGCGATGACCTCGTCGACGGCGCGGCGCGCGTGCACCACCACCGGCAGGGAGAAATCCTTCGCGATCTCCAGCTGCCGGCGGAAATACATGCGCTGCGTCGTGGCGTCGAGACCTTCGACGAAGAAATCCAGGCCGCATTCGCCGATCGCCTTGGGTTTTTCCCGCTCGATCCAGTCGGGCAGGGCGTCGAGGTGTTCCGGGCGGTGACGATCGAGAAACATCGGATGCAGGCCGTAGGCGGCATGCAGGCCTGGCGCCATGGCGCAGACACCGCGAAGTTTTTGCCATCCGGAAAAATCCACGGCAGGAATCAACTGCTGCGTGACGCCCGTCGCGTGAGCGCGGGCGAGCGCTCCGGCGCGGTCGTGATCGAACTCCGCTGCGTCGAAATGACAGTGGCTATCAAACAACATCGATCACGTGTCGGAAGGTTTGCGCGGTTCCGGTTCGGGCAGTTTTTCCGGGACTTTGCTGTCCTTGATCCGCGACAACACCAGTGTGCCCACGCCCAGCAGGATGTCGTCCCAAGGCACGAAATTCGGAATCAGCAGGTCGATGAAGAACAACACGCCGATGACCAGGAAAAGTTTCGGATAGCGCAGCCGGCCCAGAAATCCGATCAATGGCGCGAATAAGGGGTTGGACACGCGTGCTTCCTCCGTCGTCTTGGGGCTGTCCTGCCGGGTCTCGCCGCTGCGACGGCGTTTCCTGGCGCGGGCGGCAGGGTGCTTGCACGTTAGCATGCAGCCGCCGTCGCATCAGTGGGCCAGCCAGGGCGCATACGGGCCCGGATGCTGCGTCCCAAGCTTTCCGATCCATGAGGTCATGCTTTGCCCCGGTACTCGGGCTAAAATGGCGGTCTTTCCGACCTGACCGGCACCCTCATGGCCCTGAACCCGACTGATCTTTTCGACGTCCGATCCCTGCTGACCGACGAGGAGCGAATGATCCAGGATTCGGTCGCGCGCTTCGTCGACGAGAAGGTGATTCCGATCATCGGCGATGCCTTTGACCAAGGGCGCTTCCCGAAGGAACTCATCCCCGAAATCGCCGCGATGGGGCTGCTCGGTTCCTCGCTGCCGGAAAAATACGGCTGCGCCGGCCTCAACGCGGTCAGCTACGGCCTGATCTGCCAGGAGCTCGAGCGCGGCGATTCCGGCATCCGCAGTTTCGTTTCGGTGCAAAGCTCGCTGTGCATGTACCCGATCTACGCCTACGGCACCGAAGAGCAGCGCATGAAGTACCTGCCGGGCATGGCCCGCGGCGAGATCATCGGCTGCTTCGGCCTGACCGAACCGCACGGCGGCTCCGATCCGGCCAACATGAAAACCAATGCCAAGCGCGATGGCGACGACTGGGTCATCAACGGCGCCAAGATGTGGATCACCAACGGCAACGTAGCGAATATAGCCATCGTCTGGGCGCAGACCGACGACGGCATCCAGGGCTTCATCGTCCCGACCGACACGCCCGGGTTCACCGCCCAGGAAGTGCACAAGAAAATGAGTCTGCGCGCCTCGGTGACCTCGGCGTTGTTCTTCGACAGCGTGCGTGTCCCCGACAGCCAGCGCCTGCCGAATGTCAAAGGCCTCAAGGGCCCGCTCGGCTGCCTTACCCAGGCCCGCTACGGCATCACCTGGGGCCCGATCGGCGCGGCGATTTCCAGCTACACCTCGGCGCTGGAATATTCCAAGACGCGCATCCTGTTCAACAAACCGATCGCCGGTACGCAGGCGGTGCAGCTCAAACTTGCCGACATGGCGCGTCGGATCACGCTGGCGCAGCTGCTGGTCCTGCAACTTGGTCGCCTCAAAGACGCTGGCACGATGCAGCCGGCGCAGGTGTCGATGGCGAAATGGAACAATTGCCGCATGGCGCTGGACATCTCGCGCGAGGCGCG
>NZ_DATGBO010000146.1:0-16265 GCF_035312645.1 Arenimonas sp. | reverse complement strand
TCGAGCGTGAGCACGTAGCGCTCGCTGCCGAAGATGTCGTAACGCGTTCCGAGCGGCGAGGCATGGTGAACGCCGGTCGACGGCCGCGAGACGCCCGACTCCTGGGTCGGCACCGCCAGGCCCCAGACGTTGAAATCATTGGCGCGCTCACGGAACGGCGATACCTTGAACAGATGCTCGGCCAGGCGGCGCGCGTCGGCTTCGAATTTCTTCATGTCGGCCTGCGTGTAGCCGTCGCCGAGGATCAGCAGGTCAACCTTGTCGGCAGACGGTCCGTTATGGCGGATCGCGATCGGCGTCGCCGCTGCCGGCGCCTGCTTGCGCACGACATCGGGAGCATCAGGATCGACATCGACACGCCAGACTTCCGCAAATTTATTGTCCGCACCGCGCGCGAGCACGCGCACATGCACGGGGCCGGCAGGTTTCGGGAAACGCAGCGACTCCTCGAAGCCGCGATCGCGGACAGTGGCCTCGTCGGTACTGCGCCATTCGCCGAACACCGTGTTGAATCCGCGCGAATACAACACCGCGCCGCTCTTGCCGTCGATCACCTCGAAACGATTGTTGCCGCGGTCGCTGTCGTCGAGCGGCCGCGCCGGATTGCCCGGCCAGGGTAGCGGCTCGATCAGCACGCGCTCGAGCGCGTAGTGATCGCTCTTGCTATTGCCGCTATGCAGATAATCCACGCGCATCGTCGGCGCTGGTTCGGCGGCGGAAACCTGGGCCGCGAAAGCGAGCGCGAGACCCGCGAGCATCCGCCGGACTGCGAGAGGAGATGGTTTCATGGCGCGGCTCCCTGAGGTCAGGGCGGAAGTGTCGCATACGCGATCGCTGCACTTGCGCCGCTCGCGGGAAAGCCTATTCTCTGCCTTCGCCAATGTCCGGGAGCACAGCATGTCCGCCCATCCACTCCGGGGCCCTGCCCTGATCCTCGTCAGCGCGGCGTTGCTCGCGGCCTGCAAACCCGCGGCGGAATCCACGCCGACCAACGTCGCGAACACGCCGCCCCCGGCGCCGGCAGCGCCGGCCAAGCCCGAACTCGGCAGCTTCGGCTTCGATACCGCCGGCATGGACAAAAGCGTCGCGCCCGGTGACGACTTCTTCTCCTATGCCAATGGCAGCTGGTTCAAGAGCACGGAAATTCCCGCCGACCGCAGCAGCTACAACAGCTTCACCGTGCTCACCGAAAAAGCGTTGACGCGTACCCGCGCGATCATCGAGGAAACCGCCGCTAACAAGGCCGCGACCGGCGAGACGAAAAAGATCGGCGACTACTACACCGCCTTCATGGACGAGACCGGCATCGAGGCCAAGGGCCTGACGCCGATGCAACCCGAACTCGACGCGATCGCCGCGATCAAGGACAAGTCCGGACTGTCGCAGGCATTGGGCGGCACGCTGCGCGCCGACGTCGACCTGATGAACTCCACCAACTATTACACCGACCGTCTTTTCGGCCTGTGGGTCTCGCAGAATCTCGACAAGCCCACGCAATACGCGCCGTATCTGGTGCAGGGCGGCCTGGGCCTGCCCGATCGCGATTTCTATCTCGAGGGCGGACGCTTCGTGCAGATCCGCAAGCAGTATCACGACCACATCGCGACGGTGCTGGGCCTGGCGAAAATTTCCGATGCATCGGCGAAAGCCGATCGCATCCTCGCGCTGGAAACCGCGATCGCGCACGCGCATGTCAGCCAGGTCGATACCAACGACGTGAAAAAAGGCGCGAATTACTGGGCGCAGGCCGATTTCGCAAAGAAAGCGCCGGGCATGGACTGGAATGCTTTCCTCACCGGTGCCGCGCTGCAGAACCAGACCGATTTCATCGTCTGGCAGCCGTCGGCGATCGCCGGCATTTCCAAGCTCGTGGCGGCGCAACCGCTGGACACCTGGAAGGATTACCTCGCTTTCCATGCGCTTGATCGCGAAGCCGGCGTGCTGCCAAAAGCTTTTTCCGACGAAGCGTTCGCGTTCTACGGCAAGACGCTCAACGGCACGCCCGAACAGCAGGTGCGCTGGAAGCGCGGCGTCAATGCCGTCGACGGCGCGCTCGGTGAAGCCGTCGGCAAGATCTACGTCGAGCGTCATTTCAGCGCCGCGACCAAGGCGCGCGCCGACGCGATGGTCAAGGACATCCTCGCGGCATTCGACAAGCGCATCGATCGCATCGACTGGATGACGCCGGCGACCAAGGCGCATGCGAAAGCGAAACTCGCCGGTCTGCAGATCGGCATGGGTTACCCCTCGACCTGGCGCGACTACTCCGCGCTTGAGGTCCGCGCCGACGACGCGCTGGGCAATGCCGAGCGTGCGTCGCTGTTCGATTACCAGCGCAACATCGGCAAGCTCGGTAAGCCGGTCGATCACGGCGAGTGGTACCTGCTGCCGCAGGAAGTGAACGCGCTGAACATTCCGCTGGAAAATCGCCTGATCTTCCCGGCCGCGATTCTGGAAGCACCGTTCTTCGACGGCGCCGCCGACGATGCGGTGAACTATGGCGCAATCGGCGCGGTGATCGGCCACGAAGTCACGCACAGTTTCGATTCCAGCGGCGCGCTGTTCGACGAAACCGGACGCATGGCGAATTGGTGGACGCCCGAAGACCTCAAGCGTTTTGACGCGGCGGGTGCAGCGCTCGCAGCGCAATACGACACCTATCGTCCGTTCCCGGATCTGGCAGTCAACGGCAAGCTCACGCTGGGCGAGAACATCGCCGACGTCGCCGGCCTCGCCACGGCTTACGACGCTTACCGTCTGTCGCAGAAAGACAAACCGGCGCAATCACTGGAAGGCTTGACGCCCGACCAGCGCTTCTTCCTCGGCTGGGCCCAGGCCTGGCGCAGCAAGGCACGCGAGCCGGCGCTACGCAACAGCATCCTCACCGGCGTGCACGCGCCCGGCGAATACCGTGCCGCCACCGTGCGCAACGAAGAAGCCTGGTATCCGGCCTTCGACGTGAAACCTGGCCAGAAGCGCTATCTCGCACCGGAGCAGCGCGTAAAAGTCTGGTGATACTTCGTGGGAGCGGTCATGACCGCGACTTGAAACCGTCGCGGTCATTCCGTTCCTGCATGAAAAATCAGAAGTGGTAGTTGAAGCCGATCTGCCACATCTTGCCTTCGGCCTGCCAGTGATAGCCGACCTGGAACGGCGGCAGCAGCGGCGTTGCGTCGGCGACCTTCGACTGGTCGCCCAAGCCGAAGTGCGTGTACTCGGCGTTGACCGACATGTGCTCGGAAATCTTGTAAGCCGCGCCAAGGCCGTAGACATGGCCGGTATGCGAGTCGCTGGTGAGCGCGATGTACTGCGTCGAGCCGACCGGGCGGAAGTTGGTGACCGCGCTGTTTTCGATCTTGGCGCGGGCGAAGCCGCCGGTGCCGTAGAACAGCCAGCCGTTGTTCGTGGCGTAGCCCAGGCGCGCGCGCAAGGTGTACATGCGGCCGTAATCGGCACTGGCGCTGATGTAGCTACCGGCGAAGAACGGCGTGCCGTTGTTCTGCGTGATCGGCGAGCGGGTCACGCTGTCGTCCATGTTGAGCGAGGACACATCGCCCTGGAATCCCCAGACCGCATGGCCCGATTGCCAGCTGTAGCCGAGCTGGCCACCGAACACCGAGCCACTGGGACGCAATGCGATCGTGGTCGGTTGCAGGTTGACGAACTGGGTCGCGGTCGGCAGCGGGCTGAAGTCGGTATCGGCCTTGGCGCTGCCGTGGCCGTAGTGGATGCCGATGTAGAAACCGGCCCAGTCCTTGGCGGTGCTGTCTTTCGTGTCCTGCGAGTCTTGCGCCGCGGCCGGACCGGCGATGGCCAGGCCAAGGGCGATGAGGCTGGTGGCGAGAGGCTTGTTCATGGTTCTTCCTTATCGTTGTCGTAGCAATCGCCAGCCCCGGAGATCGACGAAACATCGGGCAGTGAAGACAGGATCACTGTTCGGCCCCGGGCTGGGTCACCCAAGCAAACGGCAGTCACCGGCACGCTCGGTCAGGCGAGCCTACCCTGATAAGCCCGCGAGGTCAGCAGAAACGGCTGCCGCCCCCGCATCAGGGCTTGCGATACAGATGCACGAAACGATCGGTCTTGCCGCGGATCGCCGGATTGAACACATTGAGGCTGTGGTCGTCGCCGCTGTTGCGCAGCACCGGGATCGAGCTGACGAAGTCCAGACCATGCGCCTTGAAATCGGCGATCGCATACGTGTCCTCGATGCGGTGCAGCGCCTGCGAATCGCTCTTGCCGCTGCCCGCGCGCGCCTGGTGATCGACGATCAGCAACACGCCACCATGTTTGAGACCGGCGACGATCTGATCGATGAACTGGCTGGCATCGATGCCCGGCCAGTTGTCGCTGGGGTCGTTGACGTAGAGGTCGTGATACGACATCACGATCAGCGCGCCGTCGAGCGTGGCATTGCCCAGCGCCATCTTGTCCGGCGGCGAAACTTCGTAATGGACATTCGGCAGGCGGTTGTCGGCCAGACGCGTAGCCAGGCCTTTCTTCGCGTAACCGTCGTAGGACGGATTGTTGATCAGGCGCACCTGGCCTTTCGCGCCGACGATGCCGGCGATGATCTCGCTGTAGTAACCGCCGCCACCGAAAATGTCGGCGATGGTCATGCCGGGGCGGAAATTCGCGAGCGCCAATACGTCGGCGGGATGATCACGGCCATCGCGCTCACGATCGGCATCAGAACGCGCCGGATTCGCCAGCGCTGTGGCGAGGACATCAGGATCGTGTGCACCGCTGCCGACACTCGCGCAACCGGCAACGACCAACAGGCAGGCCGCGAGAAAAAGAGGAATGGCGCGCATGACGATCTCCGGAGCAGGGCGGTGGGGAACTATGACACGCAGGGTGAGCGGCGCATGGTCCGGAAGTCACTGCCGCCGTGACGAAGCGTCCGCCTACGCTTTCGGCGCGATGACTTTCGTACGCGGGCGTTTCGGGCCAGGCGCGGACTGCCGGCCCTGCTGCGCATCGAGGGCGTCGATCCAGCCCGCCGCAGATGTGGGAAATGCATCCGCATAGGGCACGTAAGGCTTGATATCGAGGATCGGTGTGCCGTCGAGCAGATCGATGCCGCGCACGCGCAAGGTATTTCCCTCGATCGCGACCAGACTCACCGCCGACAAGCCGAGCGCATTCGGCCGATGCGGCGAGCGCGTCGCCAACACGCTGCGCTTGCCGCCGCCGCGCGGCGGCCGCACCTCCGCTTTCCAGCCCTCGCTGCGATCGAACACGAACAGCAGCCAGATCCGTTCGAAACCGGCCAGATCGCGAAACGCCGCCGCCGGAAAATCCGCGACGAACTCGATCACCGCCTCCACCACATCACCGCTCTCCGTCCCCGCCACCACCGTCGACTGATGCGGCGCATCGATGCGCCGCGCGTACGGCGAGCGCACGTGGGCGATGGGATGGAAGGCGAATGGGATTCGAGATTCAGACATGCCTGATCCGTTGCGGCGAGTGCGCTACAGGATAAGGTCAACACTGCCGATCCGCTCGCTTACTTCGCCTGCATCCGCCACACCACATTGCCGACATCGTCGGCGACCAGCAGCGCGCCGGTCTTGTCCACCGCCACACCAACCGGCCGACCCATGGCATTGCCCTTCGCATCGAGGAACCCGGTCAGTACGTCCTCGACCTTTCCCGAGGGGCGGCCATCGGTAAACGGCACGAACACGACGCGATAGCCGCTGGGCGGTCGGCGATTCCACGAGCCGTGCTGGCCGATGAAGGCGCCGTTGCGATAGTGCGCGGGAAAGGATTTCCCTTCGTAGAAAACCAGACCCAGCGATGCCGTGTGTGGACCGAGCGCATAGTCAGGCACCAGCGCCTTGGCGACGAGGTCCGGACGCGGCGGTTTCACCCGCGCATCGACGTGCTGGCCGTAGTAGCTGTAAGGCCAGCCGTAGAAGCCGCCGTCTTTCACGGACGTCATGTAGTCGGGCACGAGGTCGCTGCCGATCTCGTCGCGTTCGTTGACCGCGGTCCAGAGTTGTCCGCTGCTCGGTTGCCAGCCAAGGCCATTGGGATTGCGCAGGCCGCTGGCGAACACGCGCGAATGGCCGGTCGCGAGATCCACTTCCAGGATCGCCGCGCGGCCTTCTTCCTTTTCGATGCCATTTTCGCCGACGTTGCTGTTGGATCCGACGGTCACGTACAAGCGTTTTCCGTCGCGACTGGCAATCAGGTTCTTGGTCCAGTGGTGATTGATCGGGCCGGCGGGCAGATCCACCACCTTGACCGGCCTGGCGCTTATTTCGGTCGCACCCTCGCGATACGGAAAGCGCAGCACGGCATCGCTGTTGGCGACATAAAAATTATTGCCGACCAGTGCCATGCCGAACGGCGAATTCATGTCCTTGATGAAAACCGTGCGCAGTTCGGCGACGCCGTCGCCATCACCATCGCGCAGCAGGCTGATCCGGTTCGCGCTCGCAACGGCGGCGCCGGCGCGCGTCATCACCGACTTCATCACCGCGCCCTTGAGGCCCTTGCCATCCTCGGGTTTCGGCGGCGCATTCGATTCGGCGACCAGCACGTCGCCATTAGGCAATACGTAGAGCCAGCGCGGATGATCGAAGCCGCTGGCGAAAGCCGCCACGACAAACCCGGGTGCGGCTTTCGGCGTTGTACCTGCCGGCCAGCCGATCGCCGGTGCGATGTCGATGGTCGGGATGAGGCGCGCGTCGGGCATAGGCAGTGCCGGATCGGGGCCAGACCCTTGCTCGACGCTCAGCGTCGCCGACTCGCGGCAGCCTGTCAGCGCGAAGACCAGGGAAATGGCGGTCGCAAAATATTTTTTCTCTGACATGACGTTCTCCTTGCATCGACCCACGCAACGTAGTGCGAAGCGGATCAGGCGGCCGTGAAAATCGGAATAAATCGTCGAAGAAAGTTCGGGTTTCGGCTGAAAAATAAAGACGCCACTGCTGGCGTCTTTCAAGCCCGCAATCGTCGCCGCCGCGGGCGGGGTCGGGATGAATCTGCCGTTCCACCTGAAGATGCGGCCGCTGCCCATCCCGCTGACGATCGGCCATGCGCTGCTGGCGGCGACGGGATTCATTCTGTTGCGTGTGCGTGTCCGCGCCGACGACGGAGATGGCGCCGCACTGAGCGGAGGCGACGGCTTCGCCATCCACGGCACCGGGGTTCACGCTGGCCAGGCGCGCTCAAGCAGGTGGGCTGTCGGCGCCGCTGCCGGCAATGTTCCGAATGCCAGGCCATGCTGATGGCCGAGACGGCTTTGGCAGAAGCTGTCGGCGATCGCGGCATCGCCGTGACGGATCAGCAGCGCTGCCTGCAGGGCCAGCGTCATGCGTTCGGCGAGCAGGCGCGACTGCCCTTCGAGTTGCGTCGGGTCACCGCCCAGCAGCGTCTCCAGCCTGAGAATTTCCGCATCGAGCAGTACGTGACCACCGCGCGCGGCCAGCAACTCCCGGAAATACGCCGCACGGCAGGCCGGCTCGCGCTGCAATGCGCGCAACACATCCAGGCACTGGATATTGCCGCTGCCTTCCCAGATCGAATTCAGCGGCGCCTGCCGCAGCAGTCGCGGCAGCGGCGAGTCTTCGACGTAGCCGATGCCGCCCAGGCATTCCTGCGCCTCGTTGACGAAAGGCGTGGCGCGTTTGCAGACCCAATATTTTCCCAAGGCAGTGATCACGCGCGCCAAGGCCGCTTCGCCTTCGTCGAACGCGCCGGCATCGATGGCGCGCGCAACGCGGAAAGTCAGCGCAGTCGCCGCCTCCGATTCCAGTGCGAGATCGGCGATCACGTTGCGCATCAGCGGTTGTTCGCTCAAGGTCCGTCCGAACGCGCGACGATGCCGGACGTGATGCCAGGCCTGCACCAGCGCCTGCCGCATCAGTGCGGCGGAACCGATCAGGCAATCCTGTCGCGTCAGCGCGACCATCTGCAAAATCGTCGCGACGCCGCGACCTTCGTCGCCGACCCGCCACGCTACCGCGCCCTGGAACTCGACCTCGCTACTGGCATTGCTCCAGTCGCCGAGCTTGTTTTTCAGGCGCTGGATGCGCACGGCATTGAGGCTGCCGTCGGGCGCGAAACGCGGCAGCAGGAAACATGTCAATCCCGCTTCCGCTTGCGCAAGCACGAGGAAGGCGTCGCACATCGGCGCCGAGAAAAACCATTTGTGCCCGACCAGTTCGTACAGCCCGTCGCCGATCGGCGTCGCGCGCGTGGTGTTGCTGCGCACGTCGGAACCGCCCTGCTTCTCGGTCATGCCCATGCCGATGGTATTGCCGGCCTTCAACCACGCGAGACGATGGCTGCCGTCGTAATCCGTCGAGACGATGCGCGGCAACCAGTCGCGCGCCAATTCGGGCGCCTGCTGCAATGCGGGCACGCAGGCATAAGTCATCGTCAGCGGGCAGCTCGTACCCTGATCGGCCTGGTAATGCAGATACATCAGCGCGGCACGCGCGACGTGCGCACCTTCGCTGTCGGCATGACGCCAGGCAAACCCGCTGACGCCATGCTGCGTTCCGAGCTCCATCAGACGGTGATACGCCGGATGGAATTCGACTTCGTCGATGCGATGGCCGTAGTGATCGACCGGCTTGAACGTCGGCCGGTTTTCGTTCGCCTGCACGCCCAGCGCCATCATCTCGCCACCGGCCAGCACGCCGTAAGCCTGCACCTGTGCCTGCGCCCAACCGCCGCCTTCGCGCGCCAATGCCTCGCGCAACGGAAGGTCGGTGCTGAAGGCATCGTAAGGCAGCAGCGATGGCGGCTGGTTTTCGACCTGGTGGGTCAGGAAGCGCTCGCTCACGTCGACTCCGATGCTGGTTGCGCGAGGTGAGCTTCGCCTATGGGGCGGCAATGGGCAACCGCTGCGCCCTCGCCGGTTTTGCTCGCGCAAACACAGACAAATTCCAATCGCGTGGATCGATTACCGAACGCGGCACGCACTCAGCGCGCGGCCCGCTTCTTCCTGATCGCGCGCAATTGCACCGCCCAGTTTCCGGAAAAATCCGAGGCCAGGTAGACGTCGGCCGAATACGGCCGGAAATTTGCTGCGGTGATCGTGAGCATGAAGCGTCCCAGGCCGGTGTGCGGAAAGACGAAGAAGCCGTGCTCATCCGTCTGCGTCACATACACTGTGCCGGCCTCGGGCGCGTCGTGGCGCAACTGCACCTTTGCCCGTGGCTGCACGTCGACGTAGGCGACGTCCTCGAATGCGACCCAGCCGCGCAGGCTCGCCGCACCCGATTGCGCGGAACCCGCCGCCGATATCGCGAGGCCGGCGATGGCGGCCGCACGCAGGCAACGGATCAGCATCTTTCGCAGCGAGATACGCGAGCTGATCATGATCGATGATCTCCTTGGCAGCTGATGAAAGTCGCGGCGATCGCCCGAGGCGCATTCGCAAATCCGGGACTCCGGTGCAGCCTATACGCGAGCAAACCGGCGGACAACCTGACTGCTCCATAGCCCACGAACCTGTCGGCGGAGACGAAGATCCGCGGCAGAAATACCGCCCGACCCAAGTGCTAGGATGCAGGCCGAACCTGCGACACGGGCCGATCATGCCAGAGCTCTTCGCCATCGATCCGCGCACCGTTTTTCTGGTGGCGATGCTGATGATGCTACTCAACGGCGGCGTACTCGGGCTCATGCACGGCAGCCTGGCGCCGGACGTGCAACCCAGCGCTTTCAGCTGGCGCGTCGGCACCTTGCTGCAGGCGGCGGGTTGCGTGTTGCAAGCGGTGCAGCAATCGCTGCCGCCAGCATTCGTGCTACCGCTGGCCAACGCCTTGCTGTTGCTGGGAATGACCGCGTATCTGCGTGCGCTGCGCCAGTTCTACGGTCTGCCGGAGCGCTGGTCGTTGCTGCTGCCGCCACTGCTGGCCACCGTCGCGGTGTTCTGGTTTACCGCCGTGCATCCGGATCTCGGCCTGCGCATCACGCTGGTTTCGCTGACGATGGCCGGCGTTCTGTTCGCCAGCGCGCGCACCTTGCAACGCTTCGCCGAACGCGAAGCGATGACCAGCCGCGCGGTGCTCGCCGCCATTTTCCTGATCATCGCCGGCATCATGTTCGCGCGCGCGGTGCAGGCGATCGTCGCGCCGCCGGTCGCGAAAAATCTTCTGCAACTCAGCGGCTGGCAATACTCGCTGGGCCTGGTGCTGGCGGCGACCTTGCCGGTGATCGGCACCACTGCCTTCCTGCTGATGTGCCTGGAACGCATCCGCGGGCAATGGCAGCGCGCAGCATCCACCGATTACCTCACCGGTCTGGCCAATCGCCGCACGGTGGCGCTGGCCGGCGAACGCGCTTTCCATGCGGCACGGCGGCAGGATCAGGTCTTTGCGGTCGCGGTGCTCGACGTGGACTTTTTCAAGGCGATCAACGACCGCCACGGTCACGACGTCGGCGATCTCGCGCTCAAACATCTCGCCGCACTGCTCGAAGCGGTCTGCCGCAAAAGCGATCTGCCTGGCCGACTTGGCGGCGAGGAATTTTTCCTGCTGCTCGATCGCGCCGATCGCGGCGAAAGCCTGGCTGTGGCCGAGCGCTTCCAGCAGCAGTTGCGTGCGCAGCCCCTGCGCTTCGATGGCGTCGACATTCCCCTGGCCGTCTCCATCGGCGTCGCCGTGCTCGATGCCGGCGACCGCAGTTTCGCCGCACTGCTGCGTCGTGCCGACCAAGCCTTGTACGCCGCAAAATCCGGCGGCAGGAATCGCGTCGAACTGGCGGAGCCAGGCACCGGCGGTGCGATCATGCAACCCACCTGATTGCGGCGACGGGATGGTTTTTGGAATACGCTGTGCCCGCAGTTTCATCCGCCGACATCTATCGCGTTTCTTGGTCCGCAACAAACGTTTTTTCCGCGTCAATTCACAGGAGCCTGTAATGAACGATTTCGTCCAGCTCTGGTTGCCTATCCTGGTCACCGCCGGTTTCATCTTCATCGCCAGCAGCCTGATCCATATGGTGTTCCAGTGGCATAAATCGGAATACCAGGCCTTGTCGAACGAGGACGCCGTGATCGCGGCGATTCGCGCCGGCACCGCCAAGCCCGGGCAATACGTTTTTCCGCATTGCCCCGACATGAAGGCGATGCAAGGCGAGGAGATCCAGAAGAAATTCCGCGAAGGCCCGATCGGTTTCCTCACGCTGCGCCAGCCCGGTCCACCGACGATCGGCGGCGCGCTGATCAAATGGTTTCTGTACACGGTGCTGATCGCCGCCATCGGTGGCGCGGTCGCGCTGCAGACCTATGGCCTGCATTCGCATTCGCATCACGCCGGCCATCTTGTCGGCGTGCTCAGCCTGCTCGCCTATGCCGGCGGCAGCGTCCAGCACGGCATCTGGAAAGGCGTGCCCTGGGCGGCGGTGGCCAAGGACATTCTCGATGGCCTGATCTACGCGATCATCAGCGCACTGACGTTCTGGTGGTTGTGGCCGTGAACTACTGCGTTCACTGCAACGCGCACACATACATTGAGAAGCCGGCGGCGCGGTGCTGATCCGTGCCGCCACTTCGCAAGACCATGCCGCGATCCTGGCCTTGAACGCCGAGTCGGTGCAGTTTCTCAGCCCGATGGATGCGCCGCGGCTGCTGCACTTGGATCAGCAGGCGGCCTATCACCGGGTTGTGCAGATCGATGACGAGGTCGCGGCCTTCCTGCTCGTATTGCGCGAAGGCGCCGACTACGACAGCCCGAATTACCGCTGGTTCGCCGCGACCTACGCGCGCTTCCTCTACATCGATCGCGTGGTGGTCTCGACGGCGCATCAGGGTCGACGTCTGGGCGCGGTGCTTTACGACGACCTGTTCGCCTTCGCGCGCGCGGACGGCATCGACAAACTCACTTGCGAATTCGATATCGATCCGCCCAATGAAGGCTCGCGGATTTTTCATGCGCGGCACGGATTCCGGGAAGTTGGCCAGCAGCGCCTGGGCGGCGGCAAACTGGTTTCGCTGCAGTTGGCGGACGTCACGCCGCTTTCGTCCTGACGCCGATCCGCATACATCGGATGGGTCGCCAGCAAGCTGGCTCCTACAACCACGCAGCACCCGTAGGAGCCAGCTTGCTGGCGACCCCCACCCCTGCCATCAGTCATAGACAAATTGGTCTAGACAAACCGGTCTAGACGTTCTAGGCTCCTGTCCAACGACCTTCCGGACAGCCTCGCCCCATGGCCAAGAACGCGCCCCTGCCCAAGCCCACCGCCGCCGAACTCGATCTGTTGCAGACGATCTGGCCACTGGGCACGGCGACGGTGAAACAGGCGCACGAGGCCATGCAGAAAA
Organism: Arenimonas sp.; assembly: GCF_035312645.1. Taxonomy (GTDB): domain Bacteria; phylum Pseudomonadota; class Gammaproteobacteria; order Xanthomonadales; family Xanthomonadaceae; genus Arenimonas. Next base: position 3,970 of record NZ_DATGBO010000146.1, on the reverse strand, counting down.
AGCGGCCGGACCTCACCTACGCGACGGTGCTGCGGCTGATGCAGATCATGCACGGCAAGGGCCTGCTGATCCGCGACGAAAGCCAGCGCTCGCATGTCTACGCTCCCGCGCATGCGCAGGACTCGCTGCGCACCGGTCTGCTGAAAGAACTGATCCACAAGGCCTTCGCCGGATCGGGCAAGGAATTGGTCATGGCCGCATTGCGCGGGCACGTGACGAAGAAGGAACGCGAGGAAATCCAGAAATTCCTGCATGGAGACGAACCATGATCGCCAGTCTGCCTGTTTTCGTCGCTGCGCTCGGGTGGGCGCTGATCCATTTCCTCTGGCAGGGCGTGTTGATCGGCGCGGCGGCGGCGCTGTTGCTGGCCGTGCTGCGCAATGCCCGACCGCAGCAACGCTACCTCGTTGCGTGTCTGGCGCTGGCGCTGTGCATGGCGCTGCCGCTGATCGGCATCTGGCGCGGCCTTCCCACCGACGGCGTATTCGCGACGCCGATCACGCAGAGCAGTGTCGATGCCGTCGCCGTATCGAACACCAGCATCGCGATGCCGCTTGCCTCCTGGCGCACCGACCTGCAGGTACGACTGCCCTGGATCGTCGCGACCTGGTCGCTGGGCGCGACTTTGCTTTCGCTGCGCATGCTGCTCGGCTTGGCCTGGGTCGGTCGCATCCGTCGCGCGACGTCTGCGGCGGTGAACCCCGCCTGGCAACTGCGCCTGGATCGTCTCGCTTCGCGTCTGCGCATAAGCCGCAGCATTGGCCTGCGTGTCGCCGACGATCTCGACAGCCCCGTCGCCGCCGGCTGGTGGCGTCCGATCGTAATCGTGCCCGCTGCGCTGATCGCGAACATGCCGGTGGACCTGCTCGAAGCGTTGCTTGCGCACGAACTTGCGCACATCAAGCGTCACGACTACCTCATCAACCTGATCCAGAGCGCGATCGAAGCCCTACTGTTCTATCACCCGGTCGTGTGGTGGTTGTCGCGGCAGATCCGCATCGAACGCGAACAGATTGCCGACGATCTCGCGGCAAGTGCCCTCGGCGAACCTAGGCGCCTGGCCCTTGCCCTCCAGGAACTGGAGCGTTTCCAGTTCTCCACTCCCCACCTCGCGCCAGCGGCGCACGGAGGAAATCTCATGTCACGGATACAGCGATTGATCCGCCCCAACGTCCACACACTCAACTGGCGACTGGCTCTGCCGATCCTGGGATTGACAGCAGTCTGTCTCACCGTCTACGCGCAGGGCACGTCTACGCCCACTCGCGGAAAAGCCCAGACCACCGTGCAGGCCACCGCTGCCGAGGATGCGACCGATGCTGTCGATCCTGTTGAAGCAGTCGATGCCGTCGAACCCGTCGAGGCATCGGATGCTGCCGATGCAGTCGACGCCACTGAAGCCGGCGATGCGATGGATGCCAGCGAAGCGACTGAAGCCACGCCAGTGACGCCGGTCACTCCAGTCACACCCACCACACCGACCACCTCCACGGTGCCGACCACGCCGAAAACGCAGGGCCTGCGCATTTCTCGCGACGACAACAGCCGCGACAGTTTCGCCCTCGCCCATGCCGGCAGCGCGCACACGACATTCTCGGGCAACACCGCCGAACTCGCGCAGATCGAACGCCTCAAGCGCGAAGTCGCCGGCGACTTCCTCTGGTTCCGGCACGGCGGCAAGGCCTATCTGGTGCGCGATCCCGCGCTGGTCGCCAAAGCCACCCAAGTCTGGCAACCCAGCGAAGCGCTGAGCGTGCGCATGGAAGCCCTCAGCGCGCAGATGGAGCCGCACAGCCAGGAAATGGAAGCGCTGAGCAAGCAGATGGAAACGCTGGATGCGCGCATGCAACCCAACAACGCCGCGTTGGACAAACTCAATCGCGACATGGAAGTACTCAACCGCGAGCAGGAAGCGCTGAGCGTCAAGATGCAGCCGCTCGCCGACCGGATGCAGAACGCCAACAGCAGCGAGCAGGACGCCCTGAGCCAGAAGATGGACGCGTTGAACGCGCAGATGGAAGCGGTCAACCAGAAAGCGCAGGCCATCAGCGAAAAGATGTCGGCGCAGAGCCAGCAGATGCAGGCGAACAGCGAACCGATGCAGGCCCTGAGCGAAAAAATGCAGAAGGCCAGCGCGCCAATGCAGGAACTCGGCCGCAAGATGGAAGTGCTGGGCAAACAGCAGGAACTGCTCAGCCACCAGGCCGATCGCGACATGCAGGCGCTGATGGATGAAGCACTGCGCAGCGGCAAGGCGGTACCGGCGACGAGCGGACGCTGAGTCGATCGCGTTTGAAAGACGGAAGGCGTCAACCGGCGCCTTTCGTTTTCAGCGACACGAACCTCGGACAAAAACGGCCGCAATCGCAGGCCGCACAGTAATCCGGCAGCCACCCTCCCCGTTGATTCGCACTCCGGGAACCCTTGGTTGCAAAGCACGCGAACACCTGCCGATACTGCTGACGCGTCTGCCACCGCGTCGCCCCGATCGATCACCGCCAGGAGTTTCCCGTGCGCCAAATTTTCGCCAGCGCCATCATCGCCGTCGCCGTGGCCGGCGTTTTCGCCGCCAATCTCACGCAGGCCGCGCCACCCGCCGCCGCGAAGCCCGTTGCCGCAGCGGCCGCCGAACTCAACCTCACCTCGTACGCGAACGGCGCCTGGATTCTCAAGAAGCCCGCGGAATACAACGAGGAATGGTCGGCGTTCTGGCTGCTCGACGAATCGCACCAGACCGGCTGGGCCACGCCCAAGGACGTGGTGTCGCCGCAGCAATTGCTGATCGTGCTGCCCGAGCAATCGCTGATCCACAACATCGAATTCGATTCTGCCGGCGTAGATGGCGATGCCGAAGGCAGCCGCTCGGCCAAGGACGTAACCGTTGAAGTATCCAATCAGGGACCGGACGCCGGTTTCGAAACGATCGCGGTGGTCGCACTGAAAGCGAAACTCGACCGCCAGCGCTATTCGATCGCCAAGCTGGTGCCGGGTCGCTGGGTGCGACTGACGATCAAGAGCAACCACGGCTCGCCGGAATATCTCGAGTTGTTCGATTTCCGCGCCTACGGCGAACAGAAAACCCATACCGCGGTGCCCAGCGTCTCCGGCACCTATGCGACCAACTACGACAACTTCCACCTGCAGCAGGACGGCGCGTCGGTATCGGGTTGCTACGAACACGATGGCGGCCTGCTCGCCAATGGCGGCATGGAAGGTCGCGTTTCGCGCTTCACCTGGATACAGACGAAATCGCGCGGCCCCGCCGTGCTGACGTTTTCGCCGGATGGCAAGCAGATGCTCGGGCTGTGGTGGTACGACGGCCAGACCGACGGCCCCGGACAGATCTGGACCGGCAAGCGCATCAGCGACAAGGTCGGCAGCTGCCCGAACTGGAAAGGCGCACAGAACGGCTCGTCGCAACTGGCGCAGGACATCGGCGACACCGGCCGTGCGCGCATCTACGGCATCAACTTCGATACCGATTCGGATGTGATCAAACCGGAATCGAAAGCCGCGCTGGAAAACATCGTCAAGCTCGCGAAAGAAAAGGCCGCGTGGAAATTCACCATCGAAGGCCACACCGATGCCACCGCGACTGCCGCGCACAACCAGCAGCTGTCGGAAAAACGTGCGGCCTCGGTGAAAGCCTGGCTGGTCGCCGCCGGTGTCGCCCCGGAGCGTTTTCTCACAAGAGGCTTCGGTGCAAGCAAGCCCGTGGCCAGCAACGGTACGGCGATTGGCCGCGCGCAGAATCGTCGCGTGGAATTGGTGAAGAATTGATTGCCTGAGGCTCGGTCGCCAGCAAGCTGGCTCCTACGAAGATTCGCCCCGTAGGAGCCAGCTTGCTGGCGACCACGCACCGACACAAAAAATTCACCGCGGCATCCGCACGCCGCGCCCGACCACGCAATTGCGACCGCGCGCCTTCGCGGCGTAGAGCGCGCGGTCAGCGACCGCGACCAGGTATTCC
>NZ_DATGBO010000145.1:0-24360 GCF_035312645.1 Arenimonas sp. | reverse complement strand
CCTTCCTGTTCCGCGTCGGCGCCGACAGCAAAGTCGCGCAGGTGCCGGTGAAGATCGGTGCGCGTCGCGCCGGCTGGGTCGAGATCGTCGATGGCGTCAGTGCCGGCGACCGCGTCGTCGTCGAAGGTACCGTCAAGCTCAAGGACGGCGCCAAGATCGTCGAGGCGCCGGATGCTGGCCATCCGGAAAAATCCGCCGCCCACCCGCACGCGGGAAACTGAGCGATGCTGCTTTCCGATCTGTCGATCCGCCGGCCGGTACTGGCCACCGTCGTCAGCCTGCTGCTGATCGTGATGGGCGTGTTCGCCTTCAGCAAATTGCCGCTGCGCGAATTGCCCGACATCGATCCGCCGGTGGTGTCGATCACCACGACCTACACCGGTGCATCGGCTTCGGTGGTGGAAACGCGCATCACCCAGGTGCTGGAAGATGCGGTCAGCGGTATCGAAGGCGTCGACCTGCTGACCTCGACCAGCCGCAACGGCCGCTCGTCGATCAACATCGAGTTCTCGCTCAAGCGCGACATCGAGAGCGCAGCCAATGATGTGCGCGACGCCGTCAGTCGCGCTGCCGACAAATTGCCCGATGACGTCGACAGCCCGCAGGTCGCCAAGGCCGATGCCGATTCCGACGTGATCCTGTGGACCAACCTGACATCGCCCAAGCTCGACATGCTCGAGCTCACCGACTACGCCGACCGCTATCTCGTCGATCGCCTGTCGAGCATCGATGGCGTCGCGCAGGTGCAGCTCGGCGGTGGTCAGGCCTATGCGATGCGCGTCTGGCCCAATCCCGCGGCGCTGGCCGCGCGCGGCCTTACCGTGGCCGATATCCAGGCGGCGCTGCAGCGCGAGAACGTCGAGCTGCCCGGCGGCAGCATCGAATCCACCGATCGCGATTTCACCGTGCGTGTCGAGCGTGGTTTCCAGAACGCCGAACAATTCGCGCAGCTGGCATTGACCCGCGGCAGCGACGGCCACGTCGTGCGCCTGGGCGAAGTCGCGCGCGTCGCGCTGGAATCGGCGGAGCGGCGCAGTTATTTCCGTGGCAACGGCCAGCCGATGCTCGGCCTGGGCATCGTCAAGACCTCGACGTCGAACAGCCTCGAAGTCGCGCGCCTGGTCAAGGAGCAGATCGCCAGCATCAACCAGACCCTGCCGCAGGGCATGAAGATGGGCGTCACCTACGACTCGACCGAATACATCGACGTCGCGGTCAACGAGGTCTACAAGACGCTGGCCGAGGCGATCGTGCTCGTGCTCGTCGTCATCTGGTTGTTCCTGGGCAGCCTGCGTGCGGCGGTGATTCCGGCGGTGACCGTGCCGGTTTGCGTGACCGCGTCCTTCATCGCGCTCTGGGCTTTCGGTTTCTCGATCAATCTGCTGACCTTGCTCGCACTGGTGCTGTCGATCGGCCTGGTCGTCGACGATGCCATCGTCGTGCTGGAAAACGCCCAGCGCCGCGCCGATCTCGGCGAGCCGATACCGTTGGCGGCGCTGCGTGGCACGCGCCAGGTCGCATTCGCGGTGATCGCGACGACGGCGGTATTGATCGCGGTGTTCGTGCCGATGGCGTTCCAGGAAGGCAACAACGGCCGCCTGTTCCGCGAACTCGCAGTGGCGCTGGCCGGCGCGGTGGCGATCTCCGCTTTCGTCGCGCTCACCTTGACGCCGATGATGTGCTCGCTGCTGCTGCGCCCGCATAACCGTGAGCAGGTCACCGGTTTCAATGCCTGGGTCGATCGTCGGCTGGCGCAATTGTCGGGCACGTATCGCCGGCAACTCGCGCGACATATCGGCAAAGGAAAAATGTTCGGCACTGTGATGCTGGGCGCGCTCGCCTGCAGCGCGGTGCTGTTTGTCTGGACGCCGCGCGAGCTCGCCCCGACCGAAGATCGCGGCGCGTTTTTCGTGTCGGCCAACGGTCCCGAGGGGGGCGGTTACGACTACACGGTCAAGCAGATGGCCAAAGTCGAAAGCGCATTGATGAAATACGAGGGCGGCGACAAGCCCATCGTGATGATCAATTCGCGCGTGCCCGGCGGTGGCGGCGGCGGTGGCGAGCTGCAGAACGGCCAGGCCATCGTCATCCTGAAGAATTGGCGCGACCGCAGCATCAGCACCGACGATGTCGTCGAACAGGTCACGCGCGATCTCGCGAAGATCGCCGGCGTCCGCGCCTTGCCGCAAGTGCGTCAGGGCCTGGTGCGCGGCGGTGGCCAACCCTTGCAGGTGGTTCTCGGCGGGCCGGACTATGCGCAGTTGACGGAATGGCGCGATCGCCTGCAGGCCGCACTCGAGGCCAATCCGAAACTGCAGGGCGTCGATTCCGATTACAAGGAAACGCGACCGCAGTTTCGCGTGCTGATCAATCGCGACCGCGCCGCCGATCTCGGCGTGGCGGTGACCGATATCGGCAACACCTTGCAGACGATGTTCGGCTCGGCGCGCGCCACCACGTTCGTCGACCAGGGCAAGGAATACGACGTGCTGGTGCAGGCCGATCGCAAGGATCGCTCCAGCATCGCCGATCTGGAAAATCTCTACGTGCGCTCACGTGGCGGGCAACTGGTACCGCTGTCGAGTGTGGTCACGGTGAAGGAACTCGCCGAGCCCGGTGCGCTCAACCGCTTCAACCGCCTGCGCTCGATCACGCTCTCGGCACGGCTCGCGCCCGGCTACCCGTTGGGCGAAGCGATCGATTTCGCGCGCAAGTCGGCCCGCGACGTGCTGCCGGAAACCGCGCAGATCAATTTCGCCGGGCAGTCGCGCGAATATCTCGCTTCCGGCAGCGCCGCATTGTTCACCCTCGGCATGGCATTGCTGGTCGTGTTCCTGGTACTGGCTGCGCAGTTCGAAAGTTTCGTGCATCCGCTGGTGATCATGCTCACCGTGCCGCTGGCCGTGCTCGGCGCCTTGCTCGGCCTCAAGCTCACCGGCAACACCATCAATCTTTTCAGCCAGATCGGCATCGTTATGCTGGTCGGGCTCGCCGCGAAGAACGGCATCCTGATCGTCGAGTTCGCCAACCAGCGCCGCGACGATGGCCTGCCCATCCTCGACGCGATCCTCGACGCTGCCGCCACGCGCCTGCGTCCGATCCTGATGACCTCGGTCGCCACCGTCACCGGCGCGCTGCCGCTGATGCTGTCCAGTGGTGCCGGCTCCGCCAGCCGTCAGGCGATCGGTGTGGTCGTCGTCTTCGGCGTGATGCTCTCGACTTTTCTTTCGCTGTTCGTGGTGCCGGCGTTCTATCTGCTGCTCGCACGCTTCACGCGGCCACCGGAAGAGCGTGGACGGATGCTGGAAGGTCTCGACGCGGAAGTGGCATCGGTGGATCGCAGTCATGGCGGCTAGGGAATCGCAGCGGTCCGCGGGGGCGTTGGTTACACTCCTCCTCTGAGCGCCCGTTCCCGGCGCAGGATGTCCGATCATGAGCGAGCGCAAACCGCCTTCCGGCGAATCCCTTTATCGCGGTCCGTCGAAAGCGCCGCGGGACAAGCGCGAACGCGAGCGCGACCGTGCGAGTCAGCCGCGACCGTCGCAGGCACATGCCGAGCCCCCGCCGCGCGAACCACGCGAACATCGCGAACCACGTGCTCCCCTGCGCGAGCGTCTCGCCGAGGCCGCGCCGGTCGCGCTGAGCGAGCAGCGTCTGTATGGGTTCAATGCCTGCATGGCGGTGTTCGGCAAGCGTCCGGAAGCGCTGCGCAAGGTCTGGCTGCTGCAGGCGCGCATCCCCAAGCTCAAGCCGGTGATCGAATATTGCGTGAAGCATCGCATCGGCTACACCGTGGTCGAGGCGACCGATCTGGAAAAACTTTCCGGCAGCGCGCATCACGAAGGCGTGGTGTTCAGCGTGTTGCCGGTCGCGGAATTGTCGCTGGCGGCGTGGTTGCGCACCTTGGCGCGTGGGCCGCAGCTGGCGATCTGGCTCGATGGCGTCGGCAACCCGCACAACCTCGGTGCGATCCTGCGCAGCGCCGCGCATTTCGGTGCTGCCGGCGTGTTGCTGCCGCAGGGTGCGCAGGCTTTGTCGGGCGCTGCCGCACGCGTTGCCGAAGGCGGCGCGGAGGCGGTGCCGCTGGTGCGCCTCGGCCGCAGCGATGAAGCGATCGCGCAATTGCAGGCGGCGGGTTTCCAGCTCGCGGCGACGGTGGTGCGTGGTGGTCAAGCCTTGTATGCCGCGACACTTCCCGACCGCTTCGTGCTGGTGATGGGTGCCGAGCAGATGGGCGTCGCACCGGAACTCGCGCAAGCACTGAGCCTGCGTTTGATCGTGCCCGGCAGCGGCAAGGTCGAAAGCCTCAACGTCTCCGTCGCCACCGCCGTATTTCTCGGCGAATGGTGGCGGCAGCACGCGACATCGGTGGGATGAGGCAAGGTTTGTCGCGCTGGCTTGGCCGCGTCGCGGCCTTGCTGCGATCCAGTCCAGTGACAGGCACGCGCTGGTTCGCCGATCTGGAGTCCTGGCGCGCGACGCGCGAGTCCCTTCAGGCAGCGGAAGCGCAGCCGCGACAAGCGTTCACGACAGGCGCGATCGCCAGTGCGCCCGTGTACTGCGGACTGTGTGCGCAGCGCGTAACGATGGTCTTGCCCTGGGTCGGCACCGCTACCGCGCCGGACTTGCGCGAGGGACTGTGCTGCCCACTCTGCGGCTTGAATGCACGTTCGCGTGCCGTGCTGGGCTTGGTGGTGGCGGCATTGCCGGATCCCGATGCACGGATCTACCTCACCGAACAGGCCTCGCCGGTGTTCGTCTGGTTGCGGCGTCATTATCCGCAAGCGCTGGGCAGCGAATTCATGATGACGCCGTCGCGCAAACGCGATGTCGAAGCCTGGCTGCACGGCCAGGGCATGCCCGAGGCGATCGCCCTCGAGGACGTCACCGCCCTGACCCACGCGACCGCCAGCCTCGATGCCATCGGCAGTTTCGACGTGCTCGAGCACGTGCCCGAGTATTGGCGTGCATTGTCGGAGTTCGCGCGCGTGCTCAAGCCCGGCGGCGACCTCTGGCTCACGCTGCCCTTCATCGAAGACAGTGCGACCACCCTGGTACGTGCGCGCATCGATGAGCACGGCGGGATCGAGCATTTGCTGCCGCCGGAAATTCACGGCGATCCGCTGTCGGACGGCGTGCTTTGCTACTACCACTTCGGTTGGGATCTTCTCGATGCCGTGCGCAGCGCCGGCTTTGTCGACGCCGCGTGGGGACGGACATGGATCCCGGTGCAGGCGTTGTTCGGCGTATGGACCTTGCATGCGCGACGCGCGCCGGAGGCGTCGCGGCACTGAGGCATCGACGCGGGAGCGAAATCCCCGCGTCGATGCAGTAACCGTCATTCCTTGCCGTCGGCCTTGGGCGAGCGACCGAAATCCAGCGTCGATTCCGCCGCGAGATAGGCCATCACCGCGTACGCGGCGGCTTGCTGGTCGAGCGCCTTGGCATCGACTTTATCCAGCGTGTCGTTGGCGGTGTGGTGGTAGTTGAAGTAATCGGTGCCGTCCTGCGCGAGCTGGCCCCAGGGTGCGCCCAGCGCCGCGATTGCGCCGGTGTCCGGGCCGGGATCGCCACCGCCGGTTTCATAGGCGATGCCCAGCGGTGCGAGCAGTTCGCCGATCTGCGCGATCACCGGTTGCGCTTCCGGCGAGGTGCCGGCACGGAAGGCGTAGACGCGGCCGGCACCGAAATCGCTCTCCGCAACCAGCTGCTGTGCATCGATCGTGTTCTTGTTGGCATCGGCATAGGCGCGACCGCCGTACAGGCCTTGCTCCTCGTTGCAGAAAGCGATGACGCGGATCGTGCGTCGCGGTGCGCGCGCGAGTTTGCCGATCAGTTCGCCGGCGGCCATGGTGATGCCGACGCCGGAAGCATCGTCGATCGCGCCGGTGCCCGGATCCCAGGAATCGAGATGGCCGCCGATCACCACGACTTCATCGGGTTTTTCACGCCCACGGATTTCGCCGATCACGTTGTAGCTGGTCTTGCTGGCGCCAGTGAAACCGACGTCGATGTCGAGGCTGAGTTTCACCGGCTTGCCGCGGCGAAGCATGTTCGAGAGCAGGTCGGCGTCGGGATTGGACAGCGCCGCCGCAGGAATTTTTTCCACGCCGTCGGCGTAGCGCATCATGCCGGTATGCGGCATGCGGTCGGAGTCGGTGCCGATCGAACGCAGGACGAAAGCCACCGCGCCTTTCCGCGATGCTTCACTGGCGCCACCGCCGCGCGCCGCAACCGCCGGGCCGTAACCGTGACCATCTTTGAAACGCTCCATGCGGTTGGAGATGTAGGCGATTTTTCCTTTCAGTGAATCGGCGGGCGCGGCCTTGAGGGCCTCGAGGTTGGAAAATTCCACGACCTCGGCTTCCAGTGCCTTGCCGCCGGTACCGACGCTGCCGCCGAGCGCGATGATCGCCAGATGCTGCGGATACGGCGCGAGCACCGAGGCCGATTCGTGGCGGCGTTCCCAGACCGGAAACGTGACCGGCTGCAGGTACACCTTGTCGTAGCCCAGCGCCTTGAACTTCGCCTGCGCCCAGAGCACCGCGCGATCGAAGGCCGGTGAGCCGGCCATGCGTGGGCCGATTTCCGTGGTCAGCGATTCGACGATCGCGTAGGCATCGCTGCCCTTGTCATTCGCTGTGCGCAGCGATTGCGCGTCGGTGAGCGCGCGCGCATCGAGCGCCGGCGGTGCGGCGTTGGCGATGCCAGCAGTGAGTGCGAGCGCAAGGGCGAGGCTGAGTGGGCGGAGCAGGGGCATGCGGTTCTCCAAAAATGAAGACGCCGGCGCGAAGCCGGCGTCGTTGCAGGAATGTCTTGTTCAACCTTTCTTGAGCAGGTCGCGGATCTCCGTCAGCAAAGCGACGTCTGCGGGCGGGGCAGCAGGTGCCGCCTCTTCCTTTTTCTTCATCGAGTTCATCGCCTTGACGACCAGGAAGATCACGAAGGCGACGATCAGGAAATCGACGATGCTCTGGAAGAACACGCCGTATTTCATCACCACGGCCGCGGCGGTTTCCTTGCCGTCCGCACCGAGTACGGCGGGCTTGAGCGTCGTCGCCCAGTCACTGACATTCACGCCGCCAGTGATCAGCGCCACCACCGGCATGATCACGCCGTCGACCAGACCGCTGACGATCTTGCCGAACGCGGCGCCGATCACCACGCCGACCGCGAGGTCGACGACATTGCCGCGCATCGCGAATTCCTTGAACTCCGAAATCATTCCCATCGCACTCTCCCTCGATAAGTGAAGCCAATGCTTGGAACGGTGACAGCAGGGGGGAATCTACACCCGGCAGCGGGTTTCAGGCGATATGCCCGGAGAATTCGGCCAGGCCATCCACGCCGGCGCGGAAGTGGTCGCCGCGCTGCAGCGCCGCGACGCCGGCCGGGGTGCCCATGAAGATCAGGTCGCCGGCCTTGAGCGCGAAGAGACGGGATAGCTCGTGGATGATTTCGGCGACGCCAAACACCATCTCCGACAGCAGGGTCTGTTGACGCAATTCGCCGTTGACCTCCAGCCACAGGCGCTGCGTCGACAACTCGCCGGCCTGTGCGGCCGGCACCAGCGTGCTGGTCGGCGCCGATTGATCGAAGCCTTTGGAGATGTCCCAGGGCAGGCGTTTTTCCTTGGCCAGCGCCTGCAGGTCGCGGCGGGTGAGATCGAGGCCGACGCCATAGGCGAAGACGAGATCGAGAGCATTCGTGAGCGCGATTTCGCCATCGGCATCGCGGCCCAGCGCGACGACCAGTTCGACTTCGTGATGCAGATCGGTGGTGGCGGTCGGATACGCGACAGCGCCGCCATCGGGCACGACGGCATCGGCAGGTTTCATGAAGAACACAGGCGTGCCGCGCGCCGGAACTTCGGCGCCCATTTCCTTCGCGTGTTCGGCGAAGTTGCGCCCGACGCAGTAGATGCGATGTACCGGGAAACGCGCGCTGCTGCCTTGCACGGTGAGGCTGGCGATGGCGGCGGGAGGGATTACGAAGTCGGTCATGGGCGAGGTTCGCTGCGTGGTGTTTGGCTACCAGCGAATCTTGCCATTGAATTCCGCGATGGTCTTGCCATGGCCTTCGTCATTCCCGCGAAGGCGGGAATCCAGTGACTTCTAATGCTTTGCACGCAGGGACAAAAGTCACTGGATTCCCGCCTGCGCGGGGATGACGGGGGGCTGGGTAATTTTCAGAAATTCTGTCGAGGCAGGCAGCAAAGCCTGCCGACAAACCGCAAAACTCAGCGCAGGCCCAGCGTGACCGAAGACTTTTCGACGACCGAATATTCGCCGTCGATGGAGCCAACCGCAGCGGGGTTGGCGGCGACCGGCGCGGGGCGCGAGAAGCGGCGCACGGCGGCGAACAGCAGCATGCCCAGGCCGATGAACAGGCCGAACACCACCAGCAGCGCGAGCACGACCAGACCCATCAAGCCACAGGCAACACGCAGCAGCGGACTGCGCGGCTTGCAGGGGCGGAACGAGAACAGGCGGTGCATGAAAAGCTGCATGGGCGGCCGTGGCAAACTAACGGAAAGGGAGTATGGCGATGGCGGAAACGGAAAGTGTAAGCAGTTCGTTAATACAGCGTTTCGGCCTGCAAGATGACGACATCTCCGCTGTAGATGCAGTGATCGATGGCGAAAGCGAATCGGTGATCCTGTATCGGCAAGGCCTGCAGGTGCGCGCCTGGCTCAATATTTGCCCACATGCCGGGCGACGCCTCGACTATGCGCCGGGGCGCTTCCTGCGCGACCAGGGACATCTGGTCTGTGCGGCGCATGGCGCGAGTTTCGAATTGAACGAAGGCCGCTGCATCGCCGGGCCCTGCTGCGGTGCGCAACTGCGGATGCTGCGCGTCGACGAAAGTGCCGACGGCACGCTGGGATTCCATACCGCTACATCATCAGATTAACCATGATCAGCGCGATCGTCAGATAGATCGCGGTCAGCGGCAAACCCGTACGCCACAGATCGCGCGGCCGATAACCGGCCGGGCCGCTGATCATCGATATCACCGGATTGGATTGGCTGAGGAAATTGTTGGTCGCCGACAACGCGACCAGCAGCGCGAACGCCGAAGGATTGCCGTTCGCGGCGAGCGCGACGTTGATCGCCATCGGCACCATCACCACGGTCGCGCCAACGTTGCCGATCACCAAACCGAAGCAGGTGGTGAGCAGGCAGATCGCCAGCTGGAACACCCATAGCGGCATCGTCGGCCCGACCTGGTCGAGCACCTGCTGCGCGATCCAGTTGGCGGTACCGGTGGAATCCATCGCCCAGCCCAGCGGCAGCAGGCAGGCGAGCAGGAACACCGATTTCCAGCTGATCGCCGCGTAGGCCTCGTCCATGTTGAGCACGCCGGTGACGATCATCGCCGCCGCGCCGCCCATCAGCGCCACCGATACGGGAATCAGCGTGCTCAACGCCAGGCCCATCGCCAGCACGAACAGGCCCAGCGCCAGCCACAGTTTGTGCGGGCGCTGCTCCTGCTTCGGGTAGTCGGTGATGACGACGAAATCCTTGTTCTCGCCGCCCTGCGCCAGATCGCTCCAGATGCTGTGGAAGACCAGCATGTCGCCGGCGCGCAGCGGCAGCTGGCGGATGTCCTGGCGGAAGATTTTCTTGTCGCGGTTGATCGCCAGCAGGCTGATGCCATTGCGCTTGCGCAGCTGCAGCTCGGCCTGGGTGCGGCCAATGAAACGCGAGGTCGGCGGGATCACGGCTTCGGAAATGCCGGCGCGACTCGGGTCGAACAGATCGGCGAAATTGCGCAGGCGCTGCGAGAGTTTCAGGTGCCGCGCTGCGGCGTATTCCTGCACGGTCTCGCGCTTGCCCATCACGCCGACCACGCTGCCGACCCAGATCATCTGGTCGGCGGACGGCGACAGCCGCGCTTCGTTGTTGGTCAACAATGCCAGGAACAGCGGTGCGCCGATTTCCGCCTCCGCCTCGCCGATCGACAGGCCGACCAGCGGGCTGTCGGCACCGACGGTGAGTTCGAACACTTCGCCTTCGATGCCATAAGCCTGCGCGAAATAACTTTCGGTGCGGCCGGGCGTGACGTTCTTGTCCTCGGCACCGACCAGCGCCTTGCGCCCGATCGTGCGGAAATACACCAGGCCCGCCGCGACCAGCAGCAGACCGATCGGCAGCGGCCGGAACATTGGGAACGGCGCCAGCGTCGCCGCGCCCGAGGGCAGGTTGCGATTGGCCGAGAGCAGCAGATCGTTGAGCATGATCATCGGCGAATTGCCGACCATGGTCAGCGCGTCGCCCAGGATGATCGCCGCCGAAACCGGGATCAGCAGCCGCGGCAGCAGGATGCCGGTGCGGCCTGACAGCCGCGACACCACCGGCATGAACAGCGCGGTGATCGAAGGGTTCTGCATGAAGCCCGACATCAGACCGGCAACACCGGAAGTGATCAGGATCAGCCGGTCTTCCATGCCGTGCGAGCGCCGCAGCAACCAGCCGGCGAGACGGTTGAGCGCACCGGTGCGATCGAGGCCGGCGCCGAGGATCATCGTGGCGATGATGCTGATCGAGGCGTTGCCGGAAAAGCCAGTGAACAGTTGCGCGGCCGGCACCAGGCCGGTGATGCCGAGTACGACCAGCACGACCAGCGCGGTGGCGTCGGCGCGGATGCGTTCGAACATGAACATCGAAATGGTGAACACCACCAACCCGAGCACCAGCATCATGTCGTGCGTGAGGGTGAGGTCGGTGCCCATCGTGTCGTTATCGTCTCAGCGCCGCAGGTAGATCAGATCCCAGACGCCGTGGCCGAGTTTCTGGCCGCGGGTCTCGAAATGCGTCTGTCGCCGCCACGCCGGGCGATCAACCGCGCCGCGCGCGCCGGCGATGTTGTGCAGGCGCGGCTCGGCATCGAGCACGTCCCACATGTGTTCGGCGTAGTTTTCCCAGTCGGTGGCCAGATGCAGACGGCCACCCGGCTTGAGTTTGTCGCAGAGCAGGGCGGTGAATTCCGGGCTGATCAGGCGGCGCTTGTGGTGGCGCTTCTTGTGCCAGGGATCGGGAAAATAGATCCGCACTTCGTCGAGGCTGGCGTCGGCGATTTCCTGCTTCAGCACTTCGACGGCGTCGTGCTGGTAAATCCGCACCTGCGTGGCCGCGAGCGCCGCGAGTCCGTTGAGGCAGCGGCCGACGCCGGGGCCGTGGACTTCGATGCCGATGAGGTCACGCTGCTTTTCATTCTCGGCAGCGAACAACACCTGCTCGCCATTGCCGAAACCAATTTCCAGGACGCGCTCTGCGTGGCGTCCAAACAGTTGCTCGAGATCGCGCGGCTTGCCGGTGAAATCGACGCCGTAGGTCGGCCAGTGTTCGGTGAAGGCGCGTTTCTGCGCATCGGTCTGCCGGCCCTGGCGCAACACGAAGCTGCGGATCGAACGCTGCCGCAGCGGGTTGTCGGCGTCGTCGGGGCCGGAGGCGCGCTCGCTCATCTCAGAAGAACACTCCGTCGATCGGCGAGGAAGCATTGGCATTGCGCTTGCGCGGAATGCGTCCGGCGAGGAAGGCCTCGCGTCCGGCCTCGATCGCCTTGCGCATCGCGCCGGCCATGAGGATGGGATCGCGCGCGCCGGCGATCGCGGTGTTCATCAGCACGCCATCGCAGCCGAGTTCCATCGCGATCGCGGCGTCCGAGGCGGTGCCGACGCCGGCATCGACGAGGATCGGCACCTTGGCGTTGTCGATGATCTCGAGCAGGTTCCACTTGTTCTGCACGCCGAGACCGGAACCGATCGGCGCGGCCAGCGGCATCACCGCAACGCAGCCCATTTCTTCCAGGCGCCGGGCGATGATCGGATCGTCGGAGGTGTAAACCATCACATCGAAGCCGTCGCGCACCAGGATATCGGCGGCCTGCAGCGTCTGCACGACATCGGGATAAAGCGTCTTCGGATCGCCGAGCACTTCGAGCTTGACCAGTTTGTGGCCGTCGAGCAGTTCGCGTGCGAGCTGGCAGGTGCGCACGGCATCGTCGACGTTGTAGCAGCCAGCGGTGTTGGGCAGCAGCGTGTAGCGGTCGGGCGGCAGGATATCGAGCAGATTCGGCTCGTTCGGGTTCTGGCCCAGGTTCATGCGACGCAGCGCGACGGTGACGATCTCGGCGCCAGCGGCTTCGGTCGCCAGCCGTGTCTGCTCGAAATCCTTGAATTTGCCGGTGCCGGTCAACAGGCGGGAACGATAGGTCTTGCCCGCGATGACCAGCGGGGTATCGATGGGGTGGGCTGCGCTCATCCTGCGATTATGGCGCGAATGGCCGGGCCTGATAACCCTCTGGTTCTCGTAGGAGCGGCGTGAGCCGCGACACTCGCTGCGACCATGGCTCGACGGGAGAATCATCGCGGCTCACGTCGCTCCTACAACGACAGCTTTGTGCAGTGTAAGAAGGCGACCAGGTTCGGCCGTCCTGGCCTCACCGATCGCCTCCGGCCCGCGGCATCCTGCCTCCGGCGTTCGCGCGGCCGCAACACGCCACTGGCAGGCTGCAAACGCCTGCGCTCACCCGCCGCCAATCGCCTGGATGATCTCGACGCGATCGCCCTCGACCAGCATCTGTTCGCCGTGGCGACTCTTCGGCACCACTTCGCGATTGAGCTCGATGGCGACGCGGCGCGCGCCGTAGCCGAGCAGTTCGAGCATCTGCGCGACGCTGCTGGCGTCGGGCAATTCGCGGCTTTCGCCATTGAGAAGGATATGCATGGCGACAGTTTATTGCGTTGCGAGGCTCGGGAGCGAGGGTCATAATCCCGGCCGTCCGCGGGTGTAGCTCAATGGTAGAGCTGTTGCTTCCCAAGCAACTGACGAGGGTTCGATTCCCTTCACCCGCTCCAATCCCTCCGGATGGCGTCGCGCCGTCCTCGCTGCCGATGCGGAGATGCCGGTGTCCAGAGAGCGCATCGTCGTCGGTTGGCGGGAGTGGTTGTCCCTGCCCGAACTCGGTATCGGCACGATCCGCGCCAAGGTCGACAGCGGTGCGCGCAGTTCCGCGCTGCATGTCGAGGACCAGGAGGAATTCCTGCGCGATGGCCAGCCCTGCGTGCGCTTCACCATCGAACCGGGCGACGCCGCGCGCACGCGCCATCGTGCCGAAGCGCTGATCAGCGACCGTCGCATCGTCACCGATTCCGGCGGTCATCGCAGCGAACGTCTGTTCGTCCGCACGTTGCTGCGCCTGCCCGATGGCCGCAGCTGGTCGATCGAAGTCAATCTCGCCGAACGCCGCAACATGTTGTTTCCGATGCTGCTGGGTCGCACCGCTTTGCGCGGTCGCTGCCTGGTGGAGCCCGCGCGCTCGTTCCTGCTCGGCGCGTCCCCCAGCCAAGACGCCCCGCCATGAAACTCGCCATCCTGTCGCGCAACGCCAAACTCTATTCGACCCAACGCCTGGTGCAGGCCGCACGTGAGCGCGGCCACGTGGTGCGCGTGCTCGATCCGCTGCGCTGCTACATGAAGATCGCGCCGGGAAAATTCCAGATCAACTACAAAGGCAAGCAGCTCAGTGGCGTGGAGGCGGTGATCCCGCGCATCGGCGCTTCGGTCACGCGCTACGGCACAGCGGTGCTGCGCCAGTTCGAGTTGATGGGCACGTACACGCCCAACAGTTCCGATGCGATCCTGCGCTCCCGCGACAAATTGCGTTGTCACCAGCTGATGGCGGGCGAGGGCATCGGGCTGCCGACCACGGTGTTCGGCGACAACCCCGACGACACCGGCGATCTGCTGTCGCTGCTGGGCAAACCGCCGCACGTGATCAAGCTCAACGAAGGCTCGCAGGGCGCGGGCGTGATCCTCGCCGAACGCCTGTCGGCATCGCGCAGCGTGGTCGAGGCGTTGCGTGGCCTGTACGCGAATTTTCTGGTGCAGGAATTCATCGCCGAAGCCGATGGCGCCGATCTGCGTTGCTTCGTAGTCGGCGACAAGGTGGTCGCGGCGATGCGCCGCCAGGCCGAACCCGGCGAATTCCGTTCCAACCTGCATCGCGGTGGCCAGGCATCGAAGATCAAGCTCAGCGCCGCCGAACGCGAGACCGCGCTGCATGCCGCGCGCGTGGTCGGCCTGGAAATCGCCGGCGTCGACCTGCTGCGTTCGAAGAAGGGTCCGCTGGTGCTGGAGGTGAACTCCTCGCCCGGCCTGGAAGGCATCGAGGGCATCACCGGGGTCGACGTAGCCGGGGCCATCATCGAGCACGTGGCCCGGCAGGCCGCGGTCCAGGCGGCCGCCAAGGCGGCTTCGGGCCGCCGTCGGTCGGCTGGCCGGCCCAAAGCCCGGGCCGGGTCGAAAAAATAACCAAAGACTCGCGCTGATTTAACGGGTTTTTAACCTGATCGCCCCTAGGCTGGTCGGGCCAGACGCTGTGGGTCCTCCTCGTGGACTCCATGGATTACGGCAATCGGGGCACCGCAAACTTTGGACCCGGGCAAGGCGTCTCCCCAATGGCGTCTTCCCGGGTCATTTTTGTTTTTTGCCGGCGATTTTCTCCCGCTGTGCCGGAACCAGAGCGCTCTGGCAGAATCGAAGCCGCTCATCCTGAATGGAGTTCCCGCTGCCCATGCGCATCCTTGTGGTCGAAGACAATCGCGACATCGCCGCCAATCTTGGTGACTATCTCGAAGACCGTGGCCACACCGTGGACTACGCCGCGGATGGCATCACCGGCCTGCACCTGGCGGTGGTCAACGATTTCGACGCGATCGTGCTCGACCTCAATCTACCCGGCATGGATGGCCTCGAAGTCTGTCGCAAGCTGCGCGCCGAAGGCCGCAAACAGACGCCGGTGCTGATGCTGACCGCGCGCGACTCGCTTGATCACAAACTCGCCGGCTTCGATTCCGGTGCCGACGATTACCTGGTGAAACCCTTCGCGCTGCAGGAAGTCGAGGCGCGCCTGGCGGTGTTGGCGCGTCGTGGCAAGGCCGCGCAGCCGCGTGTGCTGGTGGTCGCCGATCTCGAATACAACCTCGATACCCTTGAAGTGCATCGCCGCGGCAAACTGCTGCAACTCAATCCGACCGCGCTCAAGATCCTGCAGTCGCTGATGGAAGCCTCGCCCGCTGTGGTGCCGCGCCTGGATCTGGAAACCCGCGTCTGGGGCGAGGAACTGCCCGATTCCGACAGCCTGCGCGTGCATATCCATGGCCTGCGCGCCGCTGTCGACAAGCCGTTCGACAAGGCGCTGATCCAGACCCGTCACGGCATCGGTTATCGCATCGCCGATCCCGACGCGGCCTGATGCCTATGCTTTACCGGCGCAAGTTGCGCAGCCGCATCATCGTTTCTTTCCTGTTGCTCGGCTTCGGGCTGACGACGATGTTCGCGATGGCCACCATCGCATTGCGCGCCCGCCTGGAAGGTTCGCTGGTGGAGTCTTGGCTGCAGAACGAGGCGATCAATTTTGTCGCGTTCAAGCACGCGCATCCCGAACCCGACGCGCAGTTCCAGTTCTCGCGGCGGATCGAAGTGTTCGCCTATCGGCCCGATGGCGCCGCGATTCCGTTCGGCTGGCGCAACTTGCAACGTGGCGTCTACGACCTGGAGGAGTACGACGCCAGTGGTCGTCTGCGCAAATACAAGTTGGCGGTGCAGCGCACACCGGACATGGTTGGTTACCTGCGCTACGACTACACCCAGGAAGCGCTGACGCAGCAGCAGATGCTGATCACGTTGGGCGCGGCGGTGATTCTGTTCACCGGCCTGGCGTGGCTGATCGGGCTGTGGTCGTCCTCACGCGTGATCAGCCCGCTCACCGATCTCGCGCGGCGCGTCGGTGGCCTCGATCTGTCCGGGCGCGAAAAACCCGAGCCGCTGGCGCCGCATTTTCCCAACGATGAAGTCGGCGAACTGGCCTCGGCGCTCGACGACTACTCGGCGCGCATGACCACGCTGGTCAAGCGCGATCGCGAATTCAATTCCGATGTCAGCCATGAACTGCGCACGCCGCTGGCGGTGATCCGCGGTGCGGCGGAGCTGTTGCTGGCCAATTCCGATCTGCCGGAAAAAACCCGTCAGCGCCTGCAGCGCATCGATCGCGCGGCACTGCAGTGCACCGACTTCACCACCGCGCTGCTGATGCTGTCACGCAACGAGCGCGGCATCGGCCATACCGATCTGCACAAATTGTGCGAAGCCCTGGCCGAGGCCAACCGCACGCAATTGGCCGGCAAGCCGGTGCAGATCATCGTCGAAGGATCCAACGACGCCTTCATCAATGCGCCGGAAGCGGTGCTGTCGGTGGCGATCGGCAACCTGCTCGGCAACGCCTGCAAATACACCGCCGAAGGCGAAGTCCGCCTCGTCGTGGAAGCCGATCGCGTGCGCATCGAAGACACCGGTCCGGGCCTGTCGGCTCAGGACGCCGCGCGCCTGTTTGAGCGCGGCTATCGCGGCTCCAGTGCCGGCAGCACCACCGGCGGCGGCATCGGGCTGTCGATCGTGCGCCGTCTCTGCGAGTTGTACGGCTGGGATGTGAGCATCGCCCCGCGCGCCGAACATGGCGCGGTGGCGGTGCTGGTGTTTGGCTAAGGTTTTTCTTGCCGGAATATCCCCTCCCCTGTTCACAGGGGAGGGTTAGGGTGGGGTGAAACGGACGGAGCGAGGCAAGTGTTTACCCCATCCCAACCTTCCCCTGTAAACAGGGGAAGGCGTGTCGCGTTACTCCAGCCAGCCGTACTTGTCCGCGGTCTCGCCGCTGAACAGGCCGAAGAACAGGTCCTGGATTTTTTTGGTCAGTGGACCGGGCTTGCCGGTGCCGACTTCGCGACCGTCGACCGAGCGGATCGGTGTAATTTCCGCCGCGGTGCCGCACATGAACAACTCATCGCACAAGTAAAGGTATTCGCGCGGGATGTCGCGCTCGACCACGGCGATGCCGTTGTCTTTCGCGAGTTTGATGATGGTGTCGCGGGTGATGCCGTTGAGCAGCGCGGCGCTGACCGGTGGCGTGTGCAGCGCGCCTTCGAACACCAGGAAAAGATTTTCGCCGGCGCCTTCCGAGAGCAGGCCGGTCGAGGCCAGTGCGATGCCTTCGCCGAAACCGAGACGACGCGCCTCGCGTGCGACCAGTTGCCCGGAAAGATAATTGCCACCGGCTTTCGCGCCTGCCGGCAAGGTGTTGGGCGCGAAACGCTGCCAGCTGGAAACGCAGGCGTCGATGCCGCGTTCGATCACGTCGGCGCCGAGATAGCGGCCCATGTCCCAGGTCGCGACGGCAACGGAGGTCGGGCAGTCGGCCGAGAGGCCGAAGCCGCCGAGATCGCGATAGGCGATCGGGCGCAGGTAGCACTGGCCGAAGCCATTGGCCTTCACCACGTCGCGGCAGGCCTGGTTGAGCTGCTCGACCGTGTACGGAATCGGCATCTCGTAGATCTTCGCCGATGCGAACAAGCGGCGCGTGTGATCGGTGAGGCGGAAAATTTTCGCGCCGTTCGGTGTGTCGTAGCTGCGGATGCCTTCGAACACCGACGAACCGTAGTGCAGGCCGTGCGCCATCACGTGCACGGTGGCGTCCTGCCAGCGCTTGATATCGCCGTTGTGCCAGATGAAATCGGGATAGCGCTGGGTCATGTCGGTCTCCGGGAAAGCCGGCATTTTACCCGAGCCCGGCGCCGCTCACAGCGCGTCGGGACGCGCACGATCAACGCCGCCGCCATTCAGTAGCGTATCCACCAACAGCCGGCGTTGGCATGCATGCGGAAGTAGGTGGTCTGCGCGCCAGCATCGTTGCTGCCGCGCATCTGGTCGACGCGGATCAGGTCGGGCACGCGCGGTGCCGGCGGCGCAGGCGGTGGTGTGTCGATGCCCAGGCTCAGCTCCGCCGAGGTCGGTTCGACGGCGGGGGGCGGCGGGGCAGTCGTATCGTTGCCAGCATCGCCGCTGATCACCATCTGCACATCGATGATCTGGTGCCGACTCAGGCTGTCGAGGCGATCCATCAACCGATAGGCCTCGGTCGTGCCCATGCCGGTCCAGTGGTAGTAACCGGCGAGGCGATTCACGTCCTGCGCGTCCAGTGCCGAACGCACGCCGTCGGCCAGGTCTTCGCGGGTGCGCGCGCAACTGCGGACCGCGACGTGGACGTTGCCGGTGGCGCCGGCGCTGGTGGGTGGCGGTAGACGTTCGGTCGCCTGTAGTTCCTCGCAGCTGCGATCGGTGAACAGCGCACTGCCATCGGCGGCGACGCAACGATGGATGCCGTCGCGCGACTGCGCCTGCGCGATGCGCCCGGGCATCGCGGCAAGCACGATGACCGCCAGGCAGGACACGAGCAGGAGAACCGGACGCAGCATCCGCGCAGCCTAGCGCGGGCTCAGGCCAGACGCGAGAGCACCGCTTCGGTCGGCCTGGCGAGGTTCAGCGTATAGAAATGCAGTTCCGGCACGCCGGCTTCGATCAGGCGGCGGCACATCGCGGCGACCATGTCGGCGGCCAGTTCGCGGATGCTGTCGGCATCGTCGCCGTAGGCCTGCATGCGCTTGCCGATCCAGCGCGGAATCTCGGCGCCGCAGGCCTCGGAAAAACGCTTGAGCTGCGAGAAATTCGAGATCGGCATGATGCCCGGAACGATCGGCGCGCTGACGCCGAGCTTGCGCACATCGTCGACGAAGCGAAAGTACGCGTCGGCGTTGAAGAAATACTGGGTGATCGCCGAATCCGCGCCGGCATCCATCTTGGCCTTGAAGTGCCGCAGGTCCACCAGTGCATCGTCGGCCTGCGGATGCATTTCCGGATAGGCGCCGACTTCGATGCGAAAGTGGTCGCCGTGTTCTTCGCGGATGAAGCGCACCAGATCGGAAGCGAAACGCAGGTCGCCCATGCGCGCCATGCCCGAGGGCAGGTCGCCGCGCAACGCCACCACGCGATTGCAGCCCAGCGCCTTGTAGAGATTGAGCAACTCGCGGATTTCCTCGCGCGTGCCGCCCATGCAACTCAAATGCGGCACGCCATTGAGTTTGTGTTTCTGGCGCAGCTCGCGCACGGTTTCCGGCGTGTAGCTGAGCGTCGAACCACCGGCACCGAAAGTCACCGATACGAATTCGGGTGAATGCATCTTGAGCTTGCGCACCGTGCGGTCGAGCTGCGTACGCTGCTCGTCGGTCTTCGGCGGATAAAATTCGAACGAGTACTTGGCGGGAGACGGGAGACGGGAGACGGGAGACGACATCAGTCCTGGCCTTTGAGTTTCGTATTCAAGCTGGTCATCAGAGCATTGGTTCTTGCGAACAAGCGCTCCAGTATTTCGTCTGTTTCCACGAAGCTGCCGCCATATCCAAGCCGGCGGGCAATCTCAATCTGGGTGTCTATTTCCGACATGGAACCCCGGGCGATCCCGAGGAATTGCAGGTATTCGCGCGTCGTTCGACGCGCGACACCTTCGGCAATGTTCGAAGGGACGCTGACAGCGGCCCTCCGAAGCTGCGCGATCAAGCCGAATCGCTCCTGATCGGGGAAGGAAGAGGTAAGCCGGTAAACGTGCTCGACCAAGGTCATGGCATCCTGCCAGATCAACAAATCCTTGTGCGGTCTCCCCACGTCTCCCGTCTCCCTATTCCCGTCTCCCGCATATCAGTAGCGGTAATGATCCGGCTTGTACGGCCCATTCACATCCACGTTGAGATACGCGGCCTGCTCGGCGGTCAGCGTCGTCAGCACGACGCCGATCTTTTCCAGATGCAGGCGCGCGACTTCCTCGTCGAGCTTCTTCGGGAGGATGTAGACCTTCTTCTCGTAGGTGTCCTTGTTCGCCCACAGATCGATCTGTGCGAGGGTCTGGTTGGAGAACGAGTTCGACATCACGAAGCTCGGATGGCCGGTGGCGCAGCCGAGATTCACCAGGCGGCCTTCGGCCAGAAGGTAAATCGCGTTGCCGTTCGCAAACGTGTACTTGTCGACCTGCGGCTTGATGTTCAGGCGCACGGCGCCCGAGTCATTGAGCTTGTCGACCTGGATCTCGTTGTCGAAGTGGCCGATGTTGCAGACGATCGCCTGGTCCTTCATTTTCGACATGTGCTCGAGCGTCAGCACGTCCTTGTTGCCGGTCGTGGTGACGTAGATGTCGCCGCGGCCGAGCGTGCTTTCGACGGTGTTGACTTCGAAGCCTTCCATCGACGCCTGCAGCGCGTTGATCGGGTCGATTTCGGTGACCACGACGCGGGCGCCATACGCGCGCAGCGAATGCGCCGAGCCCTTGCCAACGTCGCCGTAACCGCAGACGACCGCAACCTTGCCCGCGAGCATCACGTCCATCGCGCGCTTGAGGCCGTCGGCGAGCGATTCGCGGCAGCCGTACAGGTTGTCGAACTTCGACTTGGTGACCGAGTCGTTGACGTTGATCGCGGGCACGAGCAGCGACTTGGCCTCGACCATCTGGTACAGGCGGTGCACGCCGGTCGTCGTCTCTTCCGAGACGCCCTTCCAGTCCTTGACGACATTGGTCCAGAAACCCGGGCGCTCTTTCGCGACGCGCTTGAGCAGGTTCTTGATGATCTGCTCTTCGTGCGAGCCCGAAGCGGTGTTGACCCAGTCCGAACCCTTCTCGAGCTCGTAGCCCTTGTGGATCAGCAGGGTGACGTCGCCGCCGTCGTCGACGACGAGCTCCGGACCCTTGCCACCCGGGAACGTGACTGCGTCCAGCGTGCAGTCCCAATATTCTTCCAGCGACTCGCCCTTCCACGCGAACACCGGCGTACCGGTCTTGGCGATCGCGGCAGCGGCATGGTCCTGCGTCGAGAAGATATTGCACGAGGCCCAGCGCACGTCGGCGCCAACATCCTTCAGCGTCTCGATCAGCACCGCGGTCTGGATGGTCATGTGCAGCGAGCCGGTGACGCGCACGCCCTTGAGCGGCTTGGCAGCGGAATATTTCTTGCGGATCGACATCAGGCCCGGCATCTCGTGCTCGGCGATATCCAGTTCCTTGCGGCCCCAGTCGGCGAGCGTGATGTCGGCGACCTTGTAGTCGGGTTTGATGTTGGTGACTGCGTTCATGGTGTAGCTCCGTTATGGGGAGCCCCCGGGGCCGGGTTCCGGCGGGGAAGGGGGCTCGCGTTAACGGGCGCGGTTGGTTCTGGAACCGCCACCCAGCCTGGTCCCGGCAGCCGCGCTGGGCGGGGCGGGGTTGCAGCGCCCCTGGGTGGGGTGGACCCCGGAGGGCCGGCTGTAATTATAGCCGGTCTGCGGACCCCTGCTGGACGGGTGTTACATCGTCCGTAAATATTTACAAATCGGAATGATTCTACCCAGGCAAACTGGCTGGAGAGTTCTCGTAAGCTAAGTGGTGACCACGCCTGCTGAATCTGGCTGCTGTAGTAGGATCAATAACGCCCAATGTCTCAGCGCGGCGAAAGAACGACTTAGGGGAATGTGATTACAGGGGGGTGCTGTGCCTACGACGCAACCAATACCGGTGAAGAAACTGTCGCTTGATACCAGGAATTATCGAACGGTAGCGCAGCCGAATGAAGTATCTGCAATTCATTCACTGATTGACGTAGAGCCAGAGTGGTTTTGGGCGGTGATGGAAAGCTTGCTCGATGACGGGTATCTGCCAAACGAAAATATCATTGCGCTCCAGGAGGGTAGAAAGCAGGTAGTAAAGGAAGGCAATCGTCGGATCGCTGCCATGAAAATTATTCATGGAATCGTCTCTGCCGATGAGTTTTCGCTACCACCGCACATCTCCGAAAAGCTCGCCTCTTTGCCCGCCAGTTGGAAGAAAGCAAACGCAAATGTCCCTTGCACAGTTTATGCAGCCAATGAAGCGGCTGCCGCGGATCGCGTAGTTACTCTCACCCATGGCAAAGGAGAAAAAGCCGGTCGCCTACGGTGGAGCGCTGTCGCACGTGCACGCCACAATCGAGACAAGTCCGGTAGCGCAGAACCAGCGTTGGACCTGTTGGAAAAGTACCTGGACAAAGGAAAGAATCTGTCGTCCACCCAGGCTTCCAGGTGGGCTGGAGAATATCCGCTGACGGTGCTCGAGGATGCCATGAAGCGTCTCGCGGCGCGGTTGGGGCAAAAGTCCGGCCCAGAGGTGGCGAAGGCATACCCAAAACTGACGAATCGTTCGGGCTTCGAAGAGCTGATGCTGGACATCGGACTCAACAACATCAAATTTAAGGATGTTCGCGCTGAAAACTTCGGCGACAAGTACGGCCTATCCGCGCCTCAGCAACCAGCCCAAACAAGCGCTGGCGGACAGGGGTCCACCGCTAATACAAATTCAGGGAGCGCGGGGTCGGCAACTGGCGGAACCGAACCCCACTCCGGCACTGGGTCAGGCGGAGCAGGTTCGTCGGCGGGCACTGCGAAAAAGGGATCCAACGCACATCCTTCCCACGATCCTCGCGCCGTCTCGGTGCTGGTTCGAAAGTTCCAGCCAAAGGGCGCGGGACGCGCAAAGCTTGCGACTCTCTTGGAGGAACTGAAACAGTTAGACGTGGTGAAGACTCCTCATGCGTTCTGCTTCGTGCTTCGTAGCATGTTTGAAGTATCTGCGAAGGCGTACTGCGCCGACCATGCGAGTGCGGGCGGACCGAAAGCGATTGAGTCAAATGGGAATGATCGAAAGCTCATCAGCGTACTCAAGGACGTTGTCAGCCATCTCACGAACACCAGGCAAAACCTTGCAATGGTTCGGGAGCTTCAAGGGGCGATTGCAGAGCTCGCTAACCCGGACAGCGTATTGTCCGTTACGTCCATGAATCAGCTGATCCATAACCCTCGCTACGTGATCAGTGGGACTAACGTCTGCAACTTGTTCGCGAACGTTTTTCCATTGCTCGAAGAAATGAATAAGTAAGGAAGGCCCCATGAATCGCTACAAGACTCCTCTCCGGTACCCAGGAGGAAAACAGAAGCTGGCGCCCTTTGTGGCAGAGGTGATGATCGGAAACGGACTGATTGGGGGGCATTACGCTGAGCCGTACGCCGGCGGCGCAGGAGTGGCGATCGAACTACTCTTGAACGGAACAGCTTCTCATATTCATCTCAACGATTCTTGCTCAGCGGTTCACTCGTTCTGGAAATCGATCACATCGGAAACTGAGGAGTTCTGTCGCAGAGTTTCTCGCGCTTCTCTTAACGTGCGTGAATGGAAGAAACAGCGAGAGATACTCAGGAATCGAGGCGAACACAGTCCTCTCGATGTTGGTTTCAGCATGTTCTATCTCAATCGGGTCAATCGCTCCGGAATTCTATCGGGCGGACTCATCGGCGGACTTGCCCAAGAGGGTGAGTGGCTCATGGATGCCCGCTTTCCTCGGGCCGAGCTAATTCGCCGGGTGGAGAACATCGCGAGGCACAAGAAGCGAATCCACTTGCGAAACTGGGACGCTGAACGATTTATTACCGACTATCTTCCGCGGCTGCCGAAGCAATCCCTCGTTTACTGCGACCCGCCTTATTTTGACAAGGCGGATCGACTCTATTTAAACCACTACCAACCAGAAGACCATCGGAGAATTGCTAAAGTAATTCAGAAGGTAAAACTGCCTTGGATAGTGTCGTATGACGCCGCGCCAGACATTCTGAAATGCTATTCCCGACGCAGAGCCTTCATCTACGGCCTTCAATACAACGCGCAGAAAGCTTACGTCGGCTCTGAGGTATTCTTTTTCTCTGATCGACTGAAGATCGGGGGCGCTTCAGCTGTTAAAGCCATCGACGCAGTATTGGCAGGGGGCAAGCTGAAGCTGGCATCTCATGCGATGAAGCTGATGGCCGCATAGCAGCTCAATGCCAGTCCGCCCCGCCTCGCGCTATCGACTCTTTGACCTCTTTATTGAGATGGAAGCGGCGCTCAAGCAAATGCCGCGCTATCAGGACGGAATAGATGGAGGTCAAGCCAGGGCGAACTGGAGTCGATTTGCGAAGGATGCTGGGCCTGAGCTACACCAGCGCGTCGATCCCGAAGTCAGGCAAGTCCTCATCACTCGCCCACCCATGAGGGAAATCATTGTCAACGAACGTCCCGAGTACGACCCGAACACCCCACCACTTCCAGGGGGGCATCGATGGGAGACCGCCGGTGCTCGCTTAGTAATCGCGTCAGTCCGCGTACGGAACAATCTCTTTCATGGAGGTAAAGAGGACCCCACCAGAGAGCGATATCCAATGCATGACCAGGCGGTAGTCGATGCGGCGATCGAAGTGTTCGGATATTCGAAAGCGATCTTGAAGCGAATGGCGTAACGGATTATTGAATCTTGCGGCTATCGGGGACAGGCTTGTGACAATTTGGTGTTCCAACTGGCCAGGTTTGTGCAAGCCATTTAGCAGCTTACGGAGGGGATGATCGGTCGCGGCCCTCTCCTCTCCTGAGCCTTAAGAATCGGCT
>NZ_DATGBO010000144.1:0-15861 GCF_035312645.1 Arenimonas sp. | reverse complement strand
CTTGGGCTTTTCCGCCGGCGCGCTCGAGGCTTTGATCGCCTGCTGCGCGTGGCGCAGATCAGCGGCAGAAAACTGCAGCGACGCCTGGATCGGCTCGCCAGCGGCCGTGGCCTCGCGATCGGCCCAGCTGAACAACGAGCTCAGGATGATCAGCGCCAGCACCCCGGCGTGCAGCAGCACGGCCAGCAGTGCGGCGTGGACATTGTCGTCGCGCGATTCCATCGTCGACTCAGTTTCCTTCCGTGGGTTTGCTCATGAGGCCGACCTTGTTGACGCCGGCGATCTGCAGCAACGCCATCGCGTCATACACCTTGTCGTAACTGGCCTGACGATCGCCAGCGATGAATACCGCGACATCCGGGTTGCTGCTGACGATCGCTTTCACTTTCGCCTGCAACTCGGCGGCGCTGACGCGCTCCTTGCCGGAATCGGGCAGCTTGAGCGTGTACCCGCCGTTGGCATCGACACTGACCATGATCGGGTCTTTTTTTGTTTCGACCGAACGCGCATTGGACTTCGGCAGATCGATATCGACGCCGAGATTGAGCAGCGGCGCCGTGACCATGAAGATGATCAGCAGCACCAGCATCACGTCGATATAGGGCACGACGTTGATCTCGGCCTTGAGCTTGCGCTTGCGTTTGTGGCGGGCGAAGGTGGCGGTCATATCGGAGTCCTCGACGCGGGAATCACGGAATCGGGGGCGGCCCGATCAATGCTCATCGTGGGACTGGCGCTGCAGGATCGAGGAAAATTCCTCGGCGAAACTTTCGTAGCGCACCGACAGGCGTTCGACGCGCGTGGCGTAGCGGTTGTACGCCCAGACCGCCGGGATCGCCGCGAACAAGCCCATCGCGGTGGCGACCAGTGCTTCGGAAATGCCCGGCGCGACCGAGGCGATCGTCGCCTGCTTGTTGTTGGCCAGACCGTGGAAGGAAATCATGATGCCGAACACCGTGCCGACGAGACCGACATAGGGTGCGGTGGAACCGACGTTCGCGAGCAATTCGAGATTCGCCTCCAGCCCGTCGATCTCGCGGGCGAGTGTCGCGCGCATCGCGCGCTGCGCGCCTTCAAGCTGAGCGCGCGCGTCGATCACTTTTTTCTGCTGGCGCAGACGGGTGAATTCGCGGAAGCCTGCTTCGAAAATCGCTTCCAGGCCTGCGACCACGCGGCTGCGATCGGTGGCGTCGCGATAGAGTTGATTGAGATCGGAGCCCGACCAGAAGCGGCCCTCGAATTCCTCGGCCTCGCGATTGGCACGATTGAACACGCTGTTCTTGCGGAAGATGATGAACCAGCTCAGCACCGACGCCGCGAGCAACAGCAGCAGCACGATCTGCACCGGCAGGCTCGCATGCAATACCAGCTGCAGATAATTCAGCCCGGCGCTCGGCGCTGCTGTCGCGGCGGCGGCCGTATCGGCAGGCAGTGCCGCGGCCGGCGCAGCGGCGATCAGGGTCAGGGCAGATATCATCGGGATTCTCCGGGGCTGGGGTCCGGCAACAGCCCTTCGGGCAGGGCGCACGGACGGAATTGGCTGGCTTGCAGGCAGGCGATGCGTGCTTCGGCGCGCAGCAGGCAGTCTTCACCACGGAAGATCTGCTGCGCGACCACGAAGCTGGCGGCACGGCGTTCGCTCAAGCGCACGCTGACCGCCAGGACATCATCCAACCTCGCCGGTTTAAGGAAATCGATGCGCATCTCGCGCACCACGAGGACCACGTCTTGTTGTTCTTTGAGTGCTTGCTGGCTGATGCCGAGATCGCGCAACCACTCGGTGCGTGCGCGTTCCAGGAATCGCAGGTAGCTGGCGTGATAGACGACGCCACCGGCATCGGTATCTTCCCAATAGATCCTTGTCGGTAAGCTGAACATCGGCTCAACCTTCGAACAGATCGACATCGCCGGCACGCTTTGGTGGCTTGATGCCCAGTTGCAGATAGGCCTTCGCCGTCGCCATGCGGCCGCGCGCGCTGCGCACGATGAAACCCTGCTGGATCAGGTAGGGCTCGATTACATCCTCGATGGTGCCGCGCTCTTCCGACAGGGCCGCGGCCAGCGATTCCACACCGACCGGGCCGCCGTCGAAATTCTCGATGATCATGCGCAACAGATTCCGGTCGATCTCGTCGAAGCCCTGCGGATCGATCTTGAGCATCGCCATCGCGGCATCGGCAACTTCATGCGTGATCTCGCCGCCGGCACGCACCTGGGCGAAATCGCGGGCGCGGCGCAGCAGGCGGTTGGCGATGCGCGGCGTGCCGCGCGAACGCCGGGCAATCTCGGCGGCGCCATTCGGATCGCAGGCGATGCCGAGGATGCCGGCCGAGCGCCGCACGATCCGCGTGAGTTCTTCCGGCGTATAAAACTGCAGACGCTGGACGATGCCGAAGCGATCGCGCAGCGGGCCGGTGAGCAGGCCGGCGCGCGTGGTGGCGCCGACCAGCGTGAACGGCGGCAGGTCGAGCTTGATCGAACGCGCGGCCGGGCCTTCGCCGATCA
Organism: Arenimonas sp.; assembly: GCF_035312645.1. Classification (GTDB taxonomy): domain Bacteria; phylum Pseudomonadota; class Gammaproteobacteria; order Xanthomonadales; family Xanthomonadaceae; genus Arenimonas. Next base: position 13,356 of record NZ_DATGBO010000144.1, on the reverse strand, counting down.
TGATGTCGATCTGGAAATCTTCCATCGCCGGATACAGCACTTCCTCGACCACCGGCGAGAGACGATGGATCTCGTCGATGAACAACACGTCGTGCGGCTGAAGATTGGTGAGCAGTGCGGCGAGATCGCCGGCGCGTTCGATCACCGGGCCCGAGGTCTGGCGCAGGTTGACACCGAGTTCGTTGGCGATCACATGCGAGAGCGTGGTCTTGCCCAGGCCGGGCGGCCCGAAGATCAGCACGTGGTCGAGCGCCTCGCGCCGGCCTTTCGCCGCTTCGATATAGATCTTGAGCTGCTCGCGGACCGCTTCCTGGCCGAGATATTCGTCGAGCGTCTTCGGCCGGATACTGGCTTCGATGGCCTCGTCTTCGCGCGTGGCGGCGTTGGCTATGACGCGGGCTTCTTCCATGCCGGCATTATGTCAGCACATGGCGGGGGAAACAGCTCAAAAACCGCTTCAGCCTTGCAAACAACTCCCGTCATCCCGGCGAAAGCCGGGATCCATTGTGATTTGAGCGGAAGATCAACATGGATCCCGGCTTTCGCCGGGATGACAGTTGATCGGATGGCCGTCGATCAGATGACGATCAATCGGAAGTGCCTCAGATAACCACCTGCGTGCCCAATTCCACCAGGCGATTGCCCGGGATCGAGAAGAACTCCGTCGCCGGCGTGGCATTGCGCGACATCACCAGGAACAGCTTGTCGCGCCACAGCGCCATGCCCTGGTCGGCATTGGCGGTCAGCGCCTCGCGGCTGGCGAAGAAGGTGGTATCCATCGAATCGAACGGTGGCCCCGGAATAGCCCAGCGCTTGAGCGCCTTGGGCACGTCGGGATCTTCCATGTAGCCGTAACGCAGCGTGAGGCGCGCGAAGCCATGGCCGAGGTCGGTATACGCGACCCGCTCGAGCTCCTCGGCGCGCGGCACGCTCAGGGTCTCGACGCTGAGCAATACATTCCGCTCGTGCAGCACCTTGTTGTGCTTGAGGTTGTGCAGCAGCGCCGGCGGCATGTAGTCGTTGGACGGTGTCATGAACACCGCGGTGCCGGTCACGCGCACCGGCGGATCGGTCATCACGCTCTGCACGAAATGTTCGATGCGCAGGCTGTCGCGATTGACTTGCTCGCGCACCAGGTCGCGACCGCGACGCCAGGTCCGCATCAGCGTGAATACGATCATGCCCAGCGCCACCGGCACCCAGGCACCGTGGAAGAACTTGATCGCATTCGACGAGAACAGCGCACCATCGATGATCAGATAGGCGACGCCGACCAGCGCGATCGCCCAGCCCGGCCAGCGCCAGCGCGAGGATGCGAGGATCATCAGCAGCAAGGTGTCGATCAGCATCGCGCCGGTCACCGAAACGCCGTAGGCCGAAGCAAGATTGCTCGAGCTGCGGAAGCTCAGCACCAGCAACATCACCGCAACCATCAGGATGCGATTGACCCAGGGCAGATAAACCTGGCCGATGGTTTCGTCGGAGGTATGGATCAGCTTGAAGCGCGGCAGATAGCCGAGCTGGATCGCCTGCCGCGCCAGCGAGAACGCGCCGGAAATCACCGCCTGCGAAGCAATCACCGTCGCCAGTGTCGCGAGGATGATCATCGGATACAGCAGCGGCGCCGGTACCAATCCATAGAAGGGATTTTTCAGCGCCGCCGGATCCGCCAGCACCAGCGCGCCCTGACCAAAATAATTGAGCACCAGCGCCGGCATCACGAACAGCAACCAGGCGCGGCTGATCGGGAAGCGTCCGAAGTGGCCCATGTCGGCATACAGGGCTTCGCCGCCGGTCACCGCCAGCACCACCGCGCCCAGCGCGAGCCAGGCGATCACGCCTTGATGCAGGAAAAACTCGAACGCGTAGAACGGATTGAGCGCATAGAGAACCACCGGATTCCTGAGAATCTGCATCACGCCCAGCACCGCCAGGCACAGGAACCAGAGCACCATCACCGGGCCAAAGATGCGGCCGACGCGCTCGGTGCCCTTGCGCTGCACGGTGAACAACAGCAGCAACACCGCCAGCGTGATCGGCACGACATATTGATGCAGTTTCGGCGTCGCCACTTCCAGGCCTTCCACCGCCGACAGCACCGAGATCGCCGGCGTGATCACTGCATCACCAAAAAAAAGCGCGGTGCCGAGAATGCCGAGGATGCCGACCGTGTAGGCCAGCGGCGACGCAATCGGCAGGCTGCGCTGCACCACCGCCATCAAGGCCAGAATGCCGCCTTCGCCGCGGTTGTCGGCGCGCATCACCACCATCACGTACTTGATGGTGACGATCAGCAGCATCGCCCAGAAAACCAACGACAGCACGCCGAGCACATTGGCCGGGTTGGGCTGCAGGCCGTACTGATGGCCGAAGGCTTCCTTCAAGGTGTACAGCGGGCTGGTGCCGATGTCGCCGAAGACGACGCCGATCGCACCGATCACCAGCGGCAAGATGCGCTGGCGACCCTCTCCGTGGGCTTTGTGTGACATGACCTTGAGGCGTCCTTACCCGGTTCAGCCGCTGCGGAGCATGGATTTTAGCGCTTTTCGGATGATGTCTTCCGCGCTGTCGCCGGCGGCGGCCTCCTTGACCATCCGGGCGATCTCCGCGGGCTTGTAGCCCAGGGCCTGCAGGGCGACGCTGGCCTCGCTGACCGGATCGACGGGGAGGTTCCTGTTTCCAGAGATCAGCGCGCCAGAGCCAGTGAAATCGGCGGCGCGATCGCGCAGCTCGACCACGATGCGCTCGGCGGTCTTCTTGCCGATGCCCGGGATGCGCGTCAGCGCGGTGACGTCGCCGGCCTGCACCAGCCGCGCGAATTCGTCGACGCTGGCGCCGGACAAAATCGCCAGCGCAATCTTCGCGCCGATGCCGGTGACCTTCTGCACGTCACGGAACAATCGCCGCTCGACTTCGTGAAAAAAACCATACAGCGCGACCGCGTCTTCCTTCACCGCGTGATGGGTGAACAAGGTGACTTCGCGGCCGACCTCGGGCAGATCGTAGAACGTCGACATCGGCGCCTCGAGCTCGTAACCGACGCCGCCGACATCGATCATCAGCCAGGGCGGCTGCTTGTGCACCAAGGTTCCTTTCAGACGTCCGATCACGAAAAATCCTTGTTCGCCATCACAACCACCCGGCCCACGGGCGCAGCCCGCGGGCGTTCGCCGATGCGCGAGCCGGTGGCTCGCAAACGCATCGTCTCACCCTTTCAGACGTCCGATCATTTCCTGCTCCAGACCTGGCGAGCGCTCACGCCGATGCGCGCCGCAGTGGCGCGCACGTGTGCGTGAGTGATCGCGACGGCGAGCGCATCGGCGGCGTCGGCCTGTATCTTGCCGTGCAGGTTGAGCATCACGCCGATCATGTGCTGCACCTGCACCTTGTCGGCGCCGCCCTTGCCGACGACGGCGAGCTTGATTTCCTTGGCGGCGTATTCGTGCACCGGCAGATCGCGCATCACCGCCGCGCACATCGCCGCGCCACGCGCCTGGCCAAGTTTGAGCGCGGAATCGGGATTGCGCGCCATGAACACTTTCTCGATCGCGACTTCTTCGGGCTGATACTTACCGATGATCTCGCCGAGGCCATCGAGCAGCAGCTTCAGCCGCAATGGAAAACTTTCGGCATCGAGCAGTTTCAGCGGTGCGTGGAAAACATGGGTGATGCGGCCCGCAGCATCGCAGTCGATGATGCCGACGCCAGTGCGCTGCGATCCCGGATCGATGCCGAGGATGCGGGTCATTGGGAGTGAAACGGGAGGGAGGAGACGGGAGACGGGAGACGCGGGAAACCGTCATCGCAGTTGAACAGAGGACCAGGAACGCGGCACGCGCCGCCGTCTCCCCTCTCCCCTCTCCCCTCTCTCGTCCCGGCAATCACTTCAACGCACCCTCATCCAGCTCCGCATTCGAATACACGTTCTGCACGTCGTCCAGGTCCTCAAGCATGTCCAGCATCTTGATCACCTGCTCGGCGGCTTCGCCGCTGACAGCGATGTCGTTCTCGGCGCGCATCGTCACTTCCGCCTGCTCGGGCGTGAAGCCGGCCTTGACCATCGCGTCTTTCACCACCTGGAAATTTTCCGGGGCGATCAACACTTCGATCGCGCCATCCTCGGGATAGCTGACGATATCGTCGGCGCCGGCTTCGATCGCCGCTTCGGTGATCGCGTCCTCGTTCGCGCCAGGCGCATAGCTGAGCACGCCGAGTTTCTTGAACATGAAGGCGACCGAACCTTCCGTACCCATGTTGCCGCCGCATTTGCTGAAAGCGTGGCGCACTTCGGCAACGGTACGGACCTTGTTTTCGGTCATGCAGTCGACGATCACCGCGATGCCGCCGGGTGCGTAGCCTTCGTAGCGGATTTCCTCGTAGTTCACGCCTTCGAGTTCGCCGGTGGCTTTCTTGATGGCGCGGTCGATCACATCCTTGGCCATGTTCACCGCCAGCGCCTTGTCCACGGCGAGGCGCAGGCGTGGATTCGCCTTCGGGTCGCCGCCACCGGCGCGGGCAGCGACGGTGATCTCGCGGATCACCTTGGTGAAGATCTTGCCGCGCTTGGCGTCCTGTGCGCCCTTGTGGCCAGCAATTTTCATCAATCTGCCCATGCGTCCTACCCTTTGTTTTCTGCTGCTGATTTTTCGGCCGCTGCGACGGCCACGATGATGGCGCGGCAAGGCCAGGCTGGGCGCGATTATAGCTGCGCCATCGACTCAGGGCCGGAAGTGCCCGGTCTCGAGAAAGTTGCCGACCAGATCCGCGGCAACGGGCGAAAATGCCAGCCCGGTGTGACTGGACGGAATCACGATGTGATCCGCGAGTCCGGGCAGGCGGGTCTCCCAGACCGCGACAGTGCCGTCGTTGAGACCGTCGAAACGACTGAAGTACTTTCCCAGGCCCAGCGACCGGGAACCGGCGATCACGCCGATCTGGCGCCGCGGCGGCAATTCGATCAGGCCGCCACGCAGGAAGGCACCGCTTTTTCCCGAGACGAAACCCAGTCCGCGATCATGCAAGGCACGCGCCGCCGTGCTGCCGGCGAGCGGCGAGCCAAGGCAGGTCACGCGGCCAGGCGGCAGCTGTTGATAACGATTGATCGTTTCCAGCGCGACCAGCCCGCCGAGGCTGTGCGCGACCAGATGCACCGGCTGATCGCCGTAGGCATACAACTGCATGGCCAGTCGTTCCATCGCCCGCGCCGGGCTTTGCCACAGCGTCGAATAGCCGAACAGGCGCGGCTCGAAGCCACGTCGCCGCAGCCTGCTCGCAAGCGGCAACAAGGCGGGGCTGCGCATCATCAGGCCGTGCAGGAGCAGGACGGGTTCGGCTTTCACGCGCGCAGGGCTGAGGACGTTGCGACGAGTATAGAGGCCTCGAAGACGCCATGGAGGAGTGCTTTATGGACGGCAGGACGGCAATTGATCACTCGCCGCGTCCCGCATCCTGATCGGCACGCGTCGCGACCAGGAATATCGACGTGCCAAAGGGAAAACCTGCGTATCGCAACACGTTCGCCTCGGCGCCGAAAACGCCAGTGAGCAAGGCATTGCTCCATCTCCCCGGCATCTTCATGTCGCTGCCGGAATCGCGCCCGAGAAGTTTCGACAGCAACCGCACGCAGGCGATCAGCGGGAACAGGATCGTATTGAAATATCCGGAGCGCCGCACGACCAGGCCTGACTCTTTGACCAGTGTCTCCAGCTCCACGCGGTCATATCGGCGCTTGTGGTGATGGATGCGGTCATGACTGGAAAACATCCATTGATAGGCCGGCACGGCAAGCAACAAGCGGCCGCCTTCGCCAAGACAACTGGCCAGCGAGACCAACGACGCGCGATCGTCGTCGATGTGTTCCAGCACATCCAGCGACACCACCAGGTCGAAACCGCGATCGTCCTGATAGGGATTGTCGAAAGGCAGGGAACCCACGCGGCAGGAAATTCCAGTGTCGGCCCGGCAATAGCCCGCAGCCTCCTCATCCATGTCGAATGCCGACACGCGACCAAACTTCTGCAGCAGTGCGATGTTGCCGCCCGATCCGCAACCAGCCTCCAGAATGCGTGCGTCCGCGGACAGGTCGAGCCCGGCGATCAGCGTCGCCAATATCCTGCGTCTGGCGCGGAACCACCAATGCTCGCCCTGCAGCGCGCGCATCCGTTGATAGACGTCCCTGTCCACGATGCCCGGTTATCCCAAAGTCTTGCGGAAGGTCCAAAGCGAATGACCGGCGAAGCTCAGGGCCGGTGTCGATATCGCCGCGAGGATGAGGATATGCGGCCGCGAAAGCGGCGTGTAGGCGCCCAGAAGAAACACCACGGCGCTGGATATGGAAACCGCGGCGATCGCCACGGCGCAGAACTTCAATGCCCTCGGCACCGTCATGGGCGAGTTGAACGTAAACAAGGCGTGCCCGGTCATCGATACCGCAAAAGCCGTCACGAACCCGACAGCGTTGGCGAGCATCGGCACCGCTGAAAACAGCGTCAGAGCGGTGAGCGCGACCAGCGCGTGCGTCGCCGTGGCGAGAACGCCTACCAGGCCGAATCGCAGCATGCGAAAAAAAGTGGGGATGGCGACGTTGCGCTGCCATCGCTCCTGTCGCAAGGTGCCCTCACTCTCCTGACCCATCACTCGATCCTCCCCATCGACTCAGACGGGACATTGTCCCGCCGCGATGGGAGCATCGCATATCCGCCCTTCGATCACCCGGCACCGCTGCGCACTACGAGTCAGGCCGGATGCGCGGGCTGACGCCGTGCGCGCCACCATCGCCACACTGCCAGCAGCGCCGACACCGCGAGGGCCACCTGCAGCGGCCGATACGCCACGGCGTAGCGCGGCTCCGCCTGCAGCACCGTATGCACCGCGGTGACGTAAACGAAAGACGCCGCCGTCAGCGTGAGCGCGAACGCTCCCGGCGCGGCATCACGCCAACGCCGCGCAAGCGTGGCAATGGCCATCAGTGCGGCCAGCCCGAACAGCACCGGATTGGCGTTGCGAAACAACCAGAGGATCACGCGGAAAACCGCCTGGCGCTCGAACGGGGAATGGTCCGTCGTCAAAAAATAGATATCGCCCCAACCGACGCGGATCCGCCAGCTCCACAGCGAATACGGCTTGTCGATCAGATACCAGCGCACGTAGCCGAGGCGATCGTAGGAGAAGCGTTCGGCGACCGCAGCCAGGCCGGCGCGCGGGTTTTTCGCCATCAGCTGCTCTTCCTGATCCACGACCGCCAACATCGATTGCGCGGATGCGTCTTCGAACCTCACGTTGTAGGCCGCATGGAACATCGGCCACGAACCCTGCACGAAATTGATCGCGATGCGGTCGCCGGCACCTTGCATTTCCGGATGCATCGCGTTGCGCAGCGACCAGCTACCGCAAACCAGCAGATACGACGCCAGCAGCAACGCCGCGAGCCGACGCTGACGACGGAAAAACAGCAGCGCCGCCGCCGTCAGCGGAATCAGCGCCGCGATCGGATTGACCAGATAGGCGATGCCGCCGGCGAGCCCCGCAGCGACCGCCCAGCGCGACGAGCGATCGCGTTCGGCCAATCCGGCCCAATAAAAAAACTGCAGCAACGCGGCGCAAAAAACCGTCTCGCTGAGCAAGGTGCTGGACAGGACGATCGCATGCGGCCACAACGCCACCAGCAGTCCGGCCGTCAACGCCGCCGGCCGCGGCAACCACAGGCGCGTCCAGGCAATCGCCAGCGGCGCCGTAAGCGCGCCGATCAGGATCTGCGCCAACACTGCCGGCAGATACCACTGGCTGTCGCCGAAAAGCCAGAACCAGATCGCGAGAAACGCCGGATAACCCGGGCCGCGGAACGCATCGGGCGCCACCGGCGCCAAGGTCGGCTGCGCGAGCGAGAAGGTGCCGTGGTTGACCAGGTTCCAGGCGTAGTTGACGTACTGGAAGATGTCGCCGGCGATCGGATGATCCATTCCCGCGCCGAAGAAAAACGCGAGCCGCAAGATCAGCGCCAGCAGGAAGATCGCCGCCATCAGCCAGCGGAAGCGCTTTCCCTGTCCCTGCTCCCCGTCTGCGATCGGCGTCGAAAGAGCAGTGACCATTGGCTTATCCCGGAGTCTTGCTGCGGACCGCGACGTGCAATTCCGCCAGCTGCTTGTCCGGCACCGCCGACGGCGCCGAGGTCAGCAGGCATTGCGCGGAAGCTGTTTTCGGGAAGGCGATCACGTCGCGGATCGAATCGGTGCCGGCCATCAAGGCGGCGATGCGATCGATGCCGAAGGCGATGCCGCCGTGCGGCGGCGCGCCGTATTTCAGCGCCTCGAGCAGGAAGCCGAACTTGACCTGCGCTTCTTCCTTGCTGATGCCGAGCAGATCGAACACCTGGCTCTGCATTTCCGAGCGGTGGATGCGCACCGAACCGCCGCCGATCTCGTTGCCGTTGAGCACCATGTCGTAGCCGCGGCTGACCGCAGTCTTGGCATTGGCGACGAGATCGGCGACATCGTCGACCTTGGGCGCGGTGAACGGATGATGCAGGGCGACGAAACGATTTTCTTCGCCGTCCCATTCGAACATCGGGAAATCGGTGACCCACAGCGGCTGCCAGCCGTCCTTGACCAGGCCGGCGTCCTTGGCGACTTTCAAACGCAGCGCGCCCATGAAGTCGGTGACGGTTTTCCACGCGCCGGCGCCGAACAAAATCAGGTCGCCGGTCTGCGCATTCGTCGCAGCCAGCACTGCGGCCAGCGTCGCGTCATCGAGGAATTTCGCGATCGGCGAATTCACACCATCGCGGCCCTTGGCGAGATCCTCGACCTTGAGCCAAGCCAGGCCTTTCGCGCCGTATTTCGCCGCGTAAGCGCCGTTGTCGTCGATCTGCTTGCGGCTCATCGTCGCACCAGCCGGCACGCGCAGCGCGGCAACGCGGCCGTCTTCGTTCGACGCCCAGTCGGTGAACACCTTGAACTCGCTGCTCTTCACCAGTTCAGCGATATCGGTGAGTTCCAGATCGATGCGCAGGTCCGGTTTGTCGGAACCATAGCGGCGCATCGCCTCGGCATAGGTCATGCGCGGGAAAGGATTGGCGAGGTCGACACCCTGCACTTCCTTGAACACGCCGCGGATCATCGACTCGACGAAATCCTGGATGTCGCGCTCGCTGACGAAGGCGAACTCCATGTCGAGTTGGGTGAATTCCGGCTGGCGGTCGGCGCGCAGATCCTCGTCGCGGAAGCAGCGCGCGATCTGGTAGTAGCGATCCATGCCGGCCATCATCAGCAGCTGCTTGAACAACTGCGGCGACTGCGGCAGCGCGAAGAATTCGCCGGCATGCACGCGGCTGGGCACCAGATAGTCGCGTGCGCCTTCCGGCGTGGCCTTGGTGAGGATCGGCGTTTCGATGTCCTGGAAGCCCTGCGCGTCGAGATGACGACGCAGCGCCTGCACCAACGCGATGCGCTTGCGCATGCGCGACTGCATTTCCGGACGGCGCAGGTCGAGGTAGCGGTAGCGCAGACGGATGTCTTCGCCGGGATTTTCGTGGTTGTAGAACGGCAGCGGCTCGGACTTGTTGAGGATCTCGATTTTTTCCGCGAGCAACTCGACCCGGCCGGTCTTGATCTTGTCATTGACGCTATGGCGCGCGCGCACGGTGCCGGTGATGCGCAGGCAGTCTTCGTAGCCGACTTCCGCGGCAGTGGCGTAGGCCGGATTATCGGGCTCGGCGACGACCTGGACGATGCCTTCGTGGTCGCGCAGATCGATGAAGCAGATGCCGCCGAGGTTGCGGGCGACGTCGGCCCAGCCGCAGAGAGTGACGGTCTGGCCGATCATGGCCTCGCTGACGAGGCCGCAGTAATGGGTGCGCATGGTGACTCCGGGGAAGACGGCGCCAGCGCGTCGGCCAAGGCAGCCGGGCGCGGGAAAGCCTTGAATTTTAAGGCTTCGGGGGGTTTGCGGGCAATCTTTTCCGGGACTGGCGACCCGGATTGAGCTCGCTTCCGGCACGCGCCTGCCCCCAGCCGTGACTGTTTTGAGTCGCCGCCCGATATCGGCTTTGTCAAAACAGTCCCGTCCGCGGGCAGTCCCGCCGCACGACCGTGCTTGTTGTTATTGAGCAATCGACGGCTAGGGCAGGAAAACTTGAAGAAGAAGAAAAAACAGCGAGACAGCTCCTCCCCTCAATGATGGCGCTCGCAAAAAGCGGGCGTCGGCTCGGGCCGGGTGCTGTTTCAACCAAGCCGATATCGGGCGGCGACTTGAAACAGTCACCGGCCCGGGCCGGCGTCCGGCGCCATCTACCCGACTGCGCCGCGTGCACCAGCTCAATCAGACTGAACCAGAACCGCCCGTTGTCGTCGGCTTGGTCGCCGCCGCAGGCGCTGCCGCCGGTTTGGCTTCGACCTTGGTTTCAGGCTTGGCATCGGCCTTCGGCGTCGATTCGGCCTTCTCGACCAGATTGCGCTTCTTGTCGCCGTCCTTCTTGAAATCGGTCTCGTACCAGCCGCCGCCGGCGAGACGGAAACTCGGTGCAGTCAGTTGCCGGCGCACCTGCGGCGCACCGCAGACCGGGCAATCGCTGGGGTCGACGTCGGACAATTTCTGCAGGCGCTCGAACTGGTGTCCGCAGCTTGCGCATTCGAAGGCATAGATGGGCATGGCGTGATCCGTGTGTTGCTGGCAACGATATCGTTCTTTCTACGGCGTGTTTCAAGCACGGGCGACGGCCCCGCTCAGGCGTCTTCGTACAAGGTCAACCATTCGGCTTCCAGCGTTTCGCGCTCTTTCTGCAGCTCGCCCTGCTTCTGCGCCAGGCGCACCACCGCGCCGCCGCCATCGCTGCCGTAGATCGCCGGGTCGGCGAGCTCATCCTCGATGTGTTTGGCCTCAGACTGGATCGTCGCGATGCGCGCTTCCACCTGTTTGAGGCGTTTCGCCGCGGCATCGATGGCCTGCTTCGAACGCGCCGCCTTGACCGGCGCCGCGGCCGCGAATTTCTCCGCCGCTTTCGCCGCCTTGGATTCCGAACCGCCGCGCGAGCGCAGCCAGGCCGCGTATTCGTCGAGATCGCCGTTGAAGGACTCGACCTTGCCATCGGCGACACGCCAGAAGGTTTCGCAGACCAGTCCGATCAGGTGGCGATCATGCGAGACCAGCACGATCGCGCCTGGGAAAATGCTCAGTGCTTCGGCCAGCGCCTCGCGCATGTCGAGGTCGAGGTGGTTGGTCGGCTCGTCGAGCAGCATCACGTTCGGCTGCTGGTAGGCGATCAGCGCGAGTGCGAGACGCGCGCGCTCGCCGCCGGAAAAACCGTCGACCGATTCGAAGGCGCGGTCGCCGACGAAATTCCACTGCCCGAGGAAATTGCGCAATTGCTGTTCGCCGGCATTCGGCGCCAGTTCCTTGAGATGCCAGAGCGGGCTCTGGCCTTCGTGCAGGCTTTCGACGGTGTGCTGCGCGAAATAGCCGAGCTTGAGGTCCGGATGCGCCACGCGTTCGCCGGCGAGCAGCGGCAATTCGCCGACCAGGGTTTTCACCAGCGTCGACTTGCCGGCGCCGTTCGGCCCGAGCAAACCGACGCGATCGCCGGCCTCGAGACCGAAGCCCACATCCTTGAGGATGACCGTCGGCGTGGAATGCGCGGCGACGGCGGACTCGTTCTCGGTCGCGACCGCAGCGGAAGTCGCGCCATAACCGGCGTCGACATGATTGAGGCGGATCAGCGAATGCGGCAACTTCACCGGGTCGGCGAAATTGATGCTGATCGAACGCTCGGCGCGCACCGCCTCGGTGCCAGCGAGCTTGGCCAGACGCTTGACACGCGACTGCGCCTGCTTGGCCTTGCTGGCCTGCGCCTTGAAGCGGTCGATGAAACTTTGCAGATGCGCGCGCTCGGCCTGTTCCTTCTCGTGCGAAATCTGCTGCAGACGCAGGTGCTCGGCGCGCTGGCGTTCGAAGCTGGTGTAGTCGCCGGCGTAGAGCTTGGCCTTGCCGTCGTTGAGGTGCAGCGTGTGCGTGGACACGCCATCGAGGAATTCGCGATCGTGCGAGATCAGCAGCAACGTGCCCGGATACTTGAGCAGCCATTGCTCGAGCCAGAGCACGGCGTCGAGATCGAGGTGGTTGGTGGGTTCGTCGAGCAGCAGCATGTCCGACGGTTTCATCAGCGCGCGCGCGAGGTTCAGGCGCACACGCCAACCGCCCGAGAACGACGACACCGGCCGTGAATGCGTTTCCGCGGGAAACCCCAGGCCATGCAGCAGACGACCGGCGCGCGCACTCGCGTCGTAACCATTCATTTCGTCGAGCTTGTGATGGCATTCCGCGACCAGGTCGTAATCCTCGGCATCCATCGCCGCGGCTTCGGCCTTGATCACTTCGTAAACCGCTTCATCGCCGCCGAGCACGAAATCGATCGCCGGATCCGGCAGCGATGGCGTTTCCTGCGCGATGCAGGCGATACGCAGGCGCGAAGGCATGTCGAGATTGCCCAGGTCCGATTCGATCTCACCGAGGATGGTGGCGAACAGGCTGGATTTGCCGCAGCCGTTGCGCCCGATCACGCCCACGCGCCAGCCGGCGTGCAGCGTGAGGTCGACGTTGGACAGCAGCAGGCGTTCGCCGCGGCGAAGGGCGAAATTCTTGAAGGAAATCATAGGGCGGCGATTCTACCAGCCCGGCCGCGGCGACGGGCCGGGTTTGATTCGCAACCACCCTGCCCCCAGTATTGAACGCATTCGCGACGCTGGAGCCGGGATGCCGCACGACACGCCCCTGATTGCCACCATCGCCATGGGCCTGGTCCTCGCCTTCCTGCTGGGCTCGCTGGCGCATCGGCTGCGGCTCTCGCCGATCGTCGGCTATCTGTTGGCAGGCGTGCTGACCGGACCGTTCACGCCCGGCTTCGTCGCCGATCCCGCACTGGCCGGCGAACTGGCCGAAATCGGCGTGATCCTGCTGATGTTCGGCGTCGGCCTGCATTTCTCGCTGGAAGATCTGCTGGAAGTACGCAAGACCGCGATTCCTGGTGCATTGGCCGGCATCGCTGCGGCGACGGCTTTCGGCTGGCTGCTGGCCTGGGCGCTGGGCTGGTCGGCGATGCAGGGCTTCGTCTTCGGCCTCGCATTGTCGGTGGCCAGTACGGTGGTGTTGCTGCGCAGCCTCGAAGATCACCGCTTGCTGAGCACGCCGCGCGGCAAGATCGCGATCGGCTGGGTGATCGTCGAAGACTTGGTGATGGTGCTCGCACTGGTCTTCCTGCCCGCGCTCGCGCACTCGATGACCGGCACCGGCGGTTTCGAAATCGGCAAATTGTTGACTTCGCTCGGCGTCACCCTGGGCAAACTCGCGATCTTCGTGACGCTGATGCTG
>NZ_DATGBO010000143.1:0-15282 GCF_035312645.1 Arenimonas sp. | reverse complement strand
CGGCTTCCGGCCGCCCGTGCGGCGGTGGGGTTCCGGCCCTGCTGGCCGTGCCGGAGGCGAGCGTGAATCGACCCGGGAGCGCAAGAAAAAACCCGCCAGAAGGCGGGTTTTTGTCGGAACCGGGGCGTCTTACTGGCTGGTCTGGTCGCGCTTTTCGCGCAGGCCGGCGGGCATCTCGCCATGCACCAGGAAGTAGGTGTTCTCGGCGATGTTGGTGGCGTGGTCGCCGATGCGCTCGATGTTCTTGGCCATGAACAGCAGATGCGCGCAGGAAGTGATGTTGCGCGGGTCTTCCATCATGTAGGTGAGCAGTTCGCGGAACAGGCCGGTGTACTGCGCATCGACCTCGGCGTCGCGATGCCAGACCTGCATCGCGAGCTTGTCGTCGCGGTTGCGGAAGGCGGTCAGGGCGTCGCGCACCAGCGCATTCGCGGTTTTGGCCAGGCCGGGCAGGCCGTGTGCGGCGGTGACCGGCGAGCTCTGGTTGAGCACCATCGAACGCTTGGCGACGTTCGCGGCATAGTCGCCGATGCGTTCGATGTCGGCGGAAATGCGCAATGCGGCGTAGACCTCGCGCAGGTCGCGGGCCATCGGCTGGCGCAGCGCGAGCAGGCGCAGCACGTCATGGCTGACTTCGTGTTCGAGCGCGTCGATGGCGTCGTCGTTGGCGACCACGCGTTCGGCGGCCTTGGTGTCGCGGCGGACCATGACGTCGATCGCGGCATCAAGCTGCGACGTCGCGATCTCGCCCATGCGGGTGATCTCGCCGTACAGGCGCTCGAGTTCGGAGTCGTAACTCTTGACGATGTGTTCGTGGATGGTCATGGGCTGTTCTCGAGGCAATGGCGAGCGTAGGGATCAAGCGGGGAAAATTCCGTCATTCCCGCGAAGGCGGGAATCCAGCGTCTTTTTCGCACATCGAAAGAAAAACGAAAGTCACTGGATTCCCGCCTTCGCGGGAATGACGGAAGTGTGGTTTTTCAGCCGAACCGACCGGTGATGTAATCCTCGGTCTGCTGCTTGGTTGGCTTGGTGAAGATTGTTTCGGTGACGCCGTGTTCGATCAACTCGCCCAGATACATGAAGGCCGTGAAGTCCGAGCAGCGCGCGGCCTGTTGCATGTTGTGGGTGACGATGAGGATGGTGAACTGCTGCTTGAGTTCGGCGAACAGCTGCTCGATCTTGCCGGTCGCGATCGGGTCGAGCGCAGAGGTCGGTTCGTCGAACAGCAACACCTGCGGGCGCAGCGCGATCGCGCGGGCGATGCACAGACGCTGCTGCTGGCCGCCGGAGAGACCCAGCGCATTGTTCTTGAGCTTGTCCTTGACCTCATCCCAGAGTGCGGCCTGACGCAGCGCCTGCTCGACGCGTTCGTCCATCACCTTGCGCGGCAGAGTTTCGTGATGGCGGATGCCGTAGGCGACGTTGTCGTAGATCGACATCGGGAACGGCACAGGCTTCTGGAACACCATGCCGACCTTGCTGCGCAGACGGTTGAGCGAATACTTCGGGTCGAGAATGTTCTCGCCATCGAGCAGCACCTCGCCGCGTGCTTCCTGGCCCGGGTACAGCGAATAGATGCGGTTGAACACGCGCAGCAGCGTCGACTTGCCGCAGCCGGACGGGCCGATCAGCGCGGTGATCTTCTTCTCGGGCACGTTGAGGTTGATGCCCTTGAGCGCCTGCGCGCCCTTGTAGAAAAAGTCGACGTTGTTGGCGCTGAGCTTGGCGCGCGCGGAAACCTGTTCGGTCGCCGAGGTGAGGGTGGTAGCGGCGGCGAAATTCATATCAGTCATGGCTGACCTTGTTGCGAAGCAAAATGGCGCGGGCAAGGATACCCAGCGCGAGGACGAACAGCGTCATGCAGAAAGCGGCGGCCCAGGCCAGGCCGTTCCAGTTCTCGAACGGACTCATCGCGAAGTTGTTCATCACCGTCGGCACGCTGGCCATCGGCTCGAGCACGTTCGCGGTGAAATACTGGTTGCCGCCAGCGGTGAACAGCAGCGGCGCGGTCTCGCCGCTGATGCGCGCGAACGCCAGCAGCACGCCGGTGGTGATGCCGGGCAGGGCCGCGCGATACAGCACCTGCACGGTGACCTTCCATTGCGGGATGCCCAGCGACAGCGCGGCTTCGCGCATCGTGCTCGGGACCAGACGGAGCATCTCGTCGGTGGTGCGCACGATTACTGGCAGCGCGATGAAAGCCAGGGCGATCGAGCCGGCGAAGGCCGAGGCGTGGCCCATCGGCACGACGACGGTGATGTAGACGAACATGCCCAGCACGATCGATGGTGCCGACAACAGGATGTCGTTCATGAAGCGGATCACGGTGCCGAGCTTGCTGTGATTGACGTACTCGGCGAGGTAGGTGCCGGCGGCGATGCCGACGGGGGTACCGATCACGATCGCGAGCAGGCCGATTTCCAGGCTGCCGGTGAAGGCGTTGAGCATGCCGCCGTCTTCGCCAGCCGCAGGCGTCATCTGCGTGAACAGGCCAAGATTGAGATGGCTCATGCCCTTGCTCAGCGTGACCCAGAGAATCCACACCAGCCAGAACAGGCCGAACAGCGCTGCGAGCGCGGACAACACCAGTGCCAGCAGATTCTTCATGCGCCGGTAGCGATAAAGTTTTTCCGAGGCGGCAGACATTACTTACCCTCCTGGCGTTGCAGGCGCAGCAGCAGGAATTTTGCCGCCGCCAGCACGATTAAGGTGATCACGAACAGCACGAAGCCGAGTGCGAGCAGCGCCGAGCGGTGCAGCGGATCGACCGCTTCACCAAATTCGTTGGCGATGGTCGCAGCGATCGAGGTGCCGGGTTCGAGCAGGCCGGCACTGAGTTGATAAGCGTTGCCGATCACGAACGTGACCGCCATGGTTTCGCCGAGCGCACGGCCGAGACCGAGGAAGATGCCGCCGATCACCGCCGAACGCGTGTACGGCAGGACGATGTCCCAGACCACTTCCCATGTGGTTGCGCCGAGTGCGTACGCGGATTCTTTCAAACGGCTGGGTACGGTCAGGAAGACTTCGCGCATCACCGAACTGATGAAAGGGATGACCATGATCGCCAGCACGAGTCCGGCGGTGAGCATACCGATTCCCAGCGGCGGGCCTTGAAACAACGGGCCGACCACCGGTAGTTGCCCGAGGTTGTCGTTGATCCAGGGATAGACGTGTTCGCCCAGATACGGTGCGAGGATGAAAAGGCCCCACATGCCGTAGATGATCGAGGGAATGCCGGCGAGCAATTCGATGGCGGCGGCAAGCGGCGCACGCAATCTCGTCGGCGCGACTTCGGTCAGAAACAGCGCGATGCCGAAACTCACCGGCACGGCGATGATCATCGCGATCAGCGCGGTGACCAGCGTGCCGAAGATCGGCACCAGCGCGCCGAAGTTGCGCGCACCAACGTCCCAGTCGGCGGTGGTGAAGAATTTCCAGCCGAAGGTTTCGAACGCCTCACGACCGCCCCAGAGCATCGACAGCGCCGCGCCGGCGAGCGCCGCGAGGACGGAAAGACCGGCGACGGCGACGCCGCCGCGGAAGATCGCGTCGATGCGGTTGTCGGTCGTTTCGCGTGTACTCGATGCAGGCAGTGTGGCGGCTTCGCTGGTCATGGAGGATCTATGCGAGGAGAAGTTGGCGTGCTGCAGAAAAAAACACGCGCACCGTCAGGGTGCGCGTGTGGTCGAACGATGAAACTCAGAACTTGAAGTTGGCAGCCCAGTAGGTCTCGATCTGCTTGACCAGCGGGGCGGGCAGCGGCACGTAGTCGAGCGCCTTGGCCTGGGCGTCGCCATTGGCGTAGACCCAGCGGAAATATTCCTTGGCGGCCTTGGACGATTCGGCGTTCTTGGGCTGCTTGTACATGATGATGAAGTTGGTCGCGGTGATCGGCCAGGAAGCATCGCCGGGCGCATTGGTGATCACCAGGTAGAAGTCCTTGGCGTGCGCCCAGTCGGCGCTCGCGGCGGCGGCGGCGAAGCTCTCGTCGCTGGGCAGGACCCACTTGCCGGCGGCGTTCTGCATCGCGGCGTAGGCCATCTTGTTCTGCAGCGCGTAGGACAGTTCGACGTAGCCGATGCCGCCGTTGAGCTGCTTGACGTAGGCGGCAACGCCTTCGTTGCCCTTGCCGCCGAGGCCCGTCGGCCACTTCACGGCGGTGCCTTCACCGACGCTGGCTTTCCATTCCGGGCTGACCTTGGCCAGGTAGTTGGCGAAGTTGAAGGTGGTGCCGGAGCCATCCGAGCGATGCACGACAGTGATCTTGGTGGCGGGCAGGGTCAGGCCGGGATTGATGGCGACGATCGCGGGATCGTTCCACATAGTGACCTTGCCGAGAAAGATATTGGCCAGCAGCGGGCCGGTGAAGCGGATCTTGCCAGCGGCGATGCCCGGGACGTGGACCACCGGCACGACGCCGCCGATCACCGAGGGAAACTGGCCTAGGCCGAACTGCGCGAGTTCTTCCGGCTTGAGCGGCGCATCGGAGGAACCGAAATCGACGGTCGCGGCCTTGATCTGGGCGATACCGCCACCCGAACCGATCGACTGGTAGTTGATCTTGTTGCCGGTCGCCTTGTTGTAGTCAGCGGACCATTTGGACATCACCGGATACACGAAGGATGCGCCGGCGCCGGTGACATTGGCGGCCTGGGCGCTCATGCCGGCCAGGGCGGTGAGGCCGAAGGCGAACATGCGAAGGTTGGATTTGAACGTCATGGACACGTTGTTGCTCCTTGCGAAAGGCAGGCGGTGGGCCGGACAGGGCGCATGGTCGCGGACCAATGTGACAAGCCGGTTACATCTGTCACAAAGCCGGGCGATTTGAGCCCGCCCGGCTTTGCAATTGGCCATCGGGCCGGATTTACCAGTAAAGCTGCGCGCGCAGTTCGAGGATGTTCGGGCTGTCGTCGACCACGGCGTTGAAGGTGTGGCTGTTGAGCGCCGGATCCAGCGAATAGGTCGCGCTGGTCTTGGTGATGTAGCGGTCACTGTTGACCTTCACGTAGTTGAGCGAGAACTTGAAGTTCGAGCGCCAGTACCAGTTCACGCCGACAGTGATGTTGTCTTCCTTGCCACCGAGCACGCCCACGACCTGCGGCGGCTTGCCCGCGACCGGCACGAGGTTGCCGTCGTTGAGATCAGCCTTGTCGTAGCGCAGACCCAGCTGCCACATGCCACTGGCAGGCTCGTTGGGCAGGGGCGTGGTGATCGTGCCGGTCTTCCAGCCCCAGCTCTCGCCGGTGATGTTCCAGACGCCCGAGACGTACCAGCTGTCCGCGCCGTAGTCGGGATTGCTGTCGCGCGAGATGTTGCTCTTCATGTACTCGGCTTGCAGCTTGATCGGCCCGTGGATCCAGGCGGCTTCGGCACCCAGCGTGCGGATCTTGTTGGCGTCGGTGAACTGTCCCGAGTCGATCAGGCGCGTGCCGGTCAGATCGGAGTCCGGACGCACGCGGAAGCGCGCGCGGCCATCGCGATCGAAGTTGGCGGTGCCGACGGCATTGCCGCCATCACGTGCATCGAATTCCACTGCCGACAGGCCGAGGTGCAGGATGTTGCCGGTCTCGTTGATCGGCGCCCAGGCGATGCGTGCACCGAAGCCGTTGCCGGCGGTGAGGTTGCGGGTCAGCTCGCGGGTGAAGGCGCTGCCAGTCAGCGTCCAGTTGTCACCACCGGTGGTAATGCCGACGCCGACGCGGCGCGACAGACCCTGCAGATTGGTGGTCATCGCCTTGGCGATGAAATCGTTGTTCTTGGTGCTGCTAAGTTCTTCCAGGCTGTTGGGCTGCTTGAACTGGCCCACCGTCAGCGAGGTGAAACCGCTGAACTTGTAGTTGACGTTGACGTCGAGGAACTTGTCGGCGCGGGCGTCGTAGCCCACCACCCAGCTCCACATGCCCGGGCCCTTGCCCTTGAACACCAGCTCGGCGCGACGCATGCCCTGGTCGTAGTCGATGCCGTCGCCGGCTGTGGTGCCGCCGGTACTGCCCAACTGTGCGACGTCGGCGTTGTACTTGTTGAAATCGGCCTGCAGCAGGCCTTCGAAGGAAATTTCCGAGCCGCCGATGACGTCGAACTCGGTTTCGGCGAACGCCGGAGCGGACAGACCCGCGAGCACGGCGACGGCGAGAAGGTTGGGCAGCAATTTCATGGGGATCCCTGCGGGGTGTTGGAAGACCGGCGCAGGTTAGGGCGTAAAGGTTTCGTTATTGTGACAATCCAGACATATGACGGCGATGCGACGTCATCGTGATGGTCGCGCCTTCGCCAGTCAGGCGATCGTTTTCTGCTTGAACCGGCACAGGTCGCGGATCACGCATTGCGGGCAATCGGGCTTGCGCGCCTTGCACACGTAGCGCCCGTGCAGGATCAGCCAGTGGTGCGCATCCATCTGGTATTCCGGCGGCACCGCTTTAATCAAACTGTCTTCTACCTGACGCACGGTCTTGCCCGGAGCCAGTCCGGTGCGATTGGCGACGCGGAATATATGCGTGTCCACGGCCATCGTCGGCTCGCCGAACGCGGTGTTGAGGACCACGTTCGCGGTCTTGCGGCCGACGCCTGGCAGTGCCTCCAGCGATTCCCGATCACGCGGCACTTCGCCATGGTGGCGTTCGATCAGCAGCCGGCAGGTCGCGATGACATTGGCGGCCTTGGCGTTGAACAGGCCGATCGTGCTGATGTATTTCTTCAGGCCATCCTCGCCCAGCGCGAGGATTTTCGCCGGCGTGTTCGCCACGGGATAGAGCTTGCGTGTCGCCTTGTTGACGCCGACATCGGTGGCCTGCGCGGACAGGATCACCGCGACCAGCAGTTCGAATGGCGAGGAGTACTCCAGTTCGGTCTTCGGATGCGGATTGAGCTCGGCCAGGCGCGCGAACAGTTCGCGACGATCTTGCAGCTTCATGCGTCGTTGCTTCCTTGACGGGTGTTGCGGCGGAGTTGATGCCATTGCCGCAACGCGATCAATCCGGCCAACACCAGGAACGCGCCAATCGGCAGCGTTGCAAGCAGGAAGCCCGGATACCCAGCGGCGACAGTGATTTCCAGCCAGGGCAGATGCAGCAGTTGTCCGGCGCCGGCAAACAGATAACCGGTGCCCAGCAGTTCGCGGATCATGCCGATCGCCAGCAACACCCAGAGAAAGCCGAGACCGATCGCGAAACCATCCAGCGCCGCGCGTGCCGGCGAATTGCGCGACGCGTACGCTTCGGCACGACCCATCAGTGCGCAGTTGCTCACGATCAGCGGCACGAACAGTCCGATCGCCGCGTGCAGTTCCGGCAGCCAGGCGCGCATCGCCAACTCGATCGCGGTGACGACGGTGGCGATCACGATCACGAAAACCGGAATGCGCACGTCGTGACGAGTGATTTTGCGGATCGTCGCGACGAGGGTGTTGGTGATCGTCAGTGCCAGCGCGGTCGCCAATCCCAGGCCGAGCGCGTTCACGGCATTGCTGCTGACCGCGAGCAGAGGGCACAAACCCAGCAACTGCACCAGACCGACATTGCCGCTGGACAGCCCATATTCCAGGATGGATTTCGGCGAAGACTCACTCATTGAACAGGCGCCTTTTCCGGGGCGTCGTCGAAACGCAGCGTGGTTCCCACCGGCGCGGCGTAGATTTCACGACCATGCCGCGCGACGAATTGCAGGCAGCGGCTGACCGCCGCGACTACGGCGCGTGGCGTGATCGTCGCTTCGGCGAATTGGTCGAAGTCGCCGCCGTCGCGTTTCACCGCCCAGCGTTCGGCAGGAGGATTGCCGAGAAAGCGTCCGGTAAAGCGCTTGATCCAGTCGCTCTTGCTCGCATCGATGGTATCGCCGAGTCCGGGTGTTTCCCGGTGTGCAGTGACGCGGACGCCGGTAATGCGACCGCCGGCATCGACGCCGACCAGCAAGTGGATCGGGCCGGCGTAGCCGTCGGGCGCGATCACGTCGAGTACCAGTGCCGCATTCTTGCCGTGTTTCCTGGCCCGGCGCACCGTCATCGGCGTGGCGCTGCCCAGCCAGCTTTCGGCCCGTACGGAAACGATATCGGTGAGCGCGTCGTTGTCGTAGCGATCCATCGGCAGCACGATCGCCAGCGCGCGTCGCTGCGCCAGATTTTCAGCGGCGGCGATGTCGGCGCGCGTCAGAGCATGCACACCAGCCAATACCGCGATCGCGAACAGCGCGATCAGTCCGAGCAAGGACGCCGCGCGTATCGCCTGGCCACGGAAGGCATTCATGGCGGCGGCATTTCTCCGTAGATGCGCGGCCGCGTGTGCAGGTCGATCCAGGGCGCGGCGCAGTTCATCAACAACACGGCGAAGGCGACGCCATCCGGATACGCGCCCCAGCGACGGATGCTCAACGTGAGCAATCCGACGCCGGCACCGAAGATCAAGCGGCCTCGCGGTGTGGTGCAGCCACTGACCGGGTCGGTGACGATGAAGAACGCCGCCAACACCAATGCGCCGGAAAAAACGTGTTGCAGCGGAAACGGGTTGATATCGCCGTCGTACAGCCAGAACGGCACGGTGACCAGCACAACGCTGCCCAGCGTCGCCACGGGCGTCTGCCAGGGAATGATTTTTTTCCAGAACAGGAACAAGCCGCCGAGCGCATAAAAATTCGCGATCCACTCCCAACCCCTGCCGCCGAAATCACCGAACAATGGATTGCCGCGGATCTCGGCCATGGTTTCGCCGCGATTGGACAACTCGCGCACGGTGTCGAGCGGGGTCGCCTGCGCGAGTGCGTCCCAATTCCATGGCGCCGGAAGATGACCGGTGATGATGGCAGCGGCGCTGTCGAGAAAGCCGGGCGTTCCCAGTTGCGATTCCAAGCCGGCAGGCGGCAGCCAGTGTGTGAGTTCGCGCGGAAAGCAGATCAGCACGACCACATAGCCGACCATCGCCGGATTGAACAGGTTGTAGCCGAGTCCGCCATACAGATGCTTGCCGATCACAATCGCCGCGAACATGCCGATCGCGGCCAGCCACCACGGCGCCAGCGACGGCAAGCAAAGCGCGAACAACACCGCCGTGAGCGGTGCACTCAGATCAGTGAGAAAAGGTCGCAGCGGTCGCCGGCGGAGTTTAAGCATCATCGCTTCGAAGCCGAGCGCGAAAGCCGCCGCCAACACGATCTGGAAGATCACGCCCGGGCCAAAAAAAACTACGGTGGCGAATACGCCAGGCACCAGCGCCAGCAACACCAGCCCCATGACGCGGGTCACGCTGCGCTGGTTGGCGAGATGCGGCGCAGCACCGACATCAAAGGTTTTCGTCATGGCTGCTCGTCCCTGGCTTGTTGTCTGCGCGCTTTTGCGCGTTCCAGTGCAGCAGTCACGGCGTCGGTCGATGTAATGGTTTTAGCGCGCTCGGCATCGCGCAATGCTTTCTCGTCCGATTCGCGCTGCAGTCGCTGCGCGCGTCGCGCGTGGCGTTCGCCGGCAGCGACAGCGATGGCGTCGCGGCGTTGGTGGATGCGGATCGCGGTTTTGGTTTCGCGGAAATGCTGCGTCAACAGGATTTGGCTGGGGCAGGCGAGATCGCAGCAGCCGCATTCGATGCAGTCGAAAACTCCATCGCTGGCGCTGCGGTCGATATCGCCGCTGCGTGCATGCCAGAGCAGTTGCTGCGGTTGCAATTTCGCCGGGCAGACGTCGGCGCAGTCGCCGCAGCGGATGCAGGGCATTTCGATACCGGTCTCGCGCAGGTCCTCGCTACCGAGAACGAGCACGCAGTTGTCGGTCTTTCCGAGGGGAATGTCGTCATGCGGCAGCGCGTTGCCCATCATCGGGCCGCCCAGCAACAGGCGCGCAGCGAGATCGGTGTAGCCGCCGGCCTGCGCGATCAGATGCGAGATCGGCGTGCCGAAGGCGACTTCGAAATTACCGGGTCGCGCGACACCACGCCCCGTGACAGTGACGATGCGCGTGGTCAGCATTTCGCCGAGGCTGACGGCGCGCCACGCCGCCGCCGCAGTGGCGACGTTTTGCACCAGCACGCCGATATCACGTGGCAGGCCGCCGCGCGGCACTTGCTTGCCGGTTAGGACCTCGATCAGTTGTCGTTCGCCGCCTTCCGGATAGATCGTCGGGACGGCGACCAGGGCGATATCGTTCGCGGCGATTTCGCTGATCGCGGCAGCACATGCAGCCAGCGCCGCGGGCATCGCATCCTCGATTGCCAGAAGAATGGATTGCGCGCCGATCAGTCGCGCTAGCAGGCGTCCACCGAGCACGACTTCGTTGGCGCGCTCGCGCAGAAGGGCATCATCGCAAGCGATATACGGCTCGCATTCGGCGCCGTTGAGGATCAGCACATCGCAGCGGGGAGAAATTTTTTCCGCGGTGGGAAATCCGGCGCCGCCCAATCCGACCAAACCGGCGTCGCGGATGCGAGCATGCAGGACGGCGACGTCTTCGTTCCAGGGATCGAGAGACGGCTGCCGGATCGGCGGCCCCTGTTCGCTCGCGCAGCGCAATTGCACATGCGGGGCTTGCGCATGATCGGGAACATCGGGTATCGCCGCGACGATCGCGATGATGGTGCCGTCGGCCGGCGCATGCACGTCCGCACCCAGTCCTGTGGCGATTGCGATGCGCTGACCGCATCGGACGCGATCGCCGACGTCCACGCAGGCCATCGCAGCGTTACCAGCATGCTGAAGCAGGGGGACGTGCAGGACTTCCGGCAAGGGGCAGGGCTGGATCGCCGATGCCTGCGACTTGTTCCGCTCCAGGGACAGGCCGCCGTGGAATCGATGCAGGCGCAGGGCTGCGGTGGCGGACACGCCGATCGTCCTGTTCCGGCGTCAGTGACCGACGAATTGCGGCTTGCGCCGGGCGAGGAAAGCGCTGGTGCCTTCCTTCATGTCTTCGGTCGAAAACGCCAAGGCAAACGCCTGCGTTTCGTAATCAAGTCCCGCCTGCAACCCGGCTTCGCCGCCAATCACCACGGCGTCGAGGACGCCACGCAAGGCCTGCGGCGCAGCGGCGGCCAGTTGTTCGGCGAGTTTCATGGTTTCCGCAGAGAGTTGTTCGCTCGGAACGATGCGGGTGACGACGTTCAATGCCAGTGCGCGCGCAGCATCGATTTGCTGGCCGAGCAGGCACAGCTCCAGCGCTGCGCCGCGTCCAGCCAGGCGCAGCAAGCGCTGCGTACCGCCAAAGCCCGGAATCAGACCCAGATTCACCTCTGGCTGGCCCAGTTTGGCGGTGTCGGCGGCGATGCGCAGGTGACAGGCCATGGCCAATTCCAGTCCGCCGCCCAGGGCGAAACCATTGATCATCGCGATCACCGGCTTGCCGAGTTGTTCTATCCGGGTCATGAGTTGCTGACCAAAGCGGGAAAAATCGCGTGCCTGGACCGGGGTCAGCGGACTCATTTCCGAGATGTCCGCGCCCGCGACGAAAGCCTTTGAACCCGCGCCGGTCAGCACGACTACGCGCACGCTTTCAGCGGACGCGGCTTGGTCGAAGGCCTGGTGCAGCTCGGCCAGCGTGGTCCGGTCCAGGGCATTGAGTTTGTCCGGGCGATTCAAGGTGATCAGGCGCACGGCGCCGCTGTCTTCGATCAGCAAATTCTGAAAAGCCATGGGTACTCCGGGAACTTCGTTAAAAGGTCGTTGTCTGGGGCTTCGCGCCGGGTCGCCTCAGTGGCGGTTAAGCCTTTGGGCCGGTATCCTAGCGCGTCCACCGGGGCGGCATACCGCCCCGTTTCCACACTTGGAGGTTTCGTAATGAAGTTGCGTTTGCTGGCCGCCACCTTGGCCGTCCTCACCCTGAGCTCCGGCGTTGCCCTGGCCCAGACTGCTGCTCCCGCCGCTGCCGCGCCTGCCGCCGCACCGGCAGCCTCCGACCGAACCACTCTCAGCTACGCACTTGGTTACGAGTACGGTTCCAATCTTGCCGAATCCAAATCGGATCTCGACGTCAACACCATCATTCGCGCGCTTCAGGACGGCTACGCCAAGCGTCAGCCGACGATGCCGGGCGACAAGCTCGAAGCCGCGCTGCAACAGTTCGAACAGAAGATGGTTGGCCAGCAGAAGGCTGAGCTCGAGCGCGTCACGCGCGAAAACAAGAGCAAGTCCGACGCCTTCCTCGCCGCCAATCGCGTCAAGACCGGCGTGACCGTGTTGCCGAACGGCATCCAGTACCGCGTCATCGAGACCGGCACCGGCGTCAAGCCGACCGCCGCCAGCACGGTGCAGCTGCACCTGATGGGTTCGATCTCTTCTGGTCAGCAGTTCGCCAACACCTACGCTTCGCAGAACGCGCAGCCGGTTTCCTACAAGGTCAGCGATCTGCCGGTTGCCGGCCTCAAGGACATCATCCCGATGATGCCGGTCGGTTCGCGTTGGGAAGTTTTCCTGCCGCCGGAAAAGGCATTCGGCAACGATCCGCGTGGTCCGGGCGGTCCGGCCCAGGTCCTGATCTTCGACGTCAAGCTGATCGGCACCAAGTAAGACTGTCTGTCCTCGCGCCGGCAACCCGGCGCGAGGCAGCGATTCGCAATGAGTATTCACTTCCGCGCCGTCCTCAGTCCCTGTGTGGGCATCTGCTCGTTGGATGAGGAGGGGTTGTGCGAAGGCTGCCATCGCAGCTCCGCGGAAATCGCCCGTTGGTCACAGATGAATGACGACGAGCGCCTGCACCTGATGGAAGCGGTGCTGCCCCTGCGCGAGGCGCAGCGGGTGTGAGCCACGCGCTCCGTCTTCTCGAAAGACTTCCCCGCGCCCTTCATCCGCTCGCATCGCCGCCCTCCGGCCCGGGCTGGAATCATGCTCAACTGATTGACTTGCTGCCTGACCAAGGCCGTTCGCTGCGTCCTGCGGCTGTGCTGGTAGGTTTGATCGATCGCGGCGACGGCATGCAGGTGTTGCTGACCCGGCGTACCGAAGCTCTGCGTCACCATGCTGGGCAGATCAGTTTTCCCGGCGGTCGCATCGAACCCGATGACGCCTCGCCGATCGCCGCCGCCCTGCGTGAATCACAGGAGGAAGTCGGTCTGCCAGCAGCGTTGGCGGAGCCGCTCGGCTATCTCGATCCGTTCGTTACCATCACCGGCTTCCATGTGTTTCCCATCGTCGCCCGCATCGACGCGGCATTCTCGCCGGTCATCGATCCTTCCGAAGTCGCCGAAGCGTTCGAGACGCCCTTCGCCTATCTGATGGAACCGGCCAACGCGCGCGCCTACGAAGTGGACTATCTTGGTGGCAAGCGCACGCTGATCGAGTTCCAATACGGCACGCATCGCATCTGGGGCGCGACCGCCGCGATGTTGGTGAATTTCCGCGAACGACTGGAGCGGTCATGAACTGGACGACGCTGGTTTCCTCTGAACAATTGGTCGCTGCGCTCGCGGCAGAAAATCTGCGCCTGGTCGATTGCCGTTTCGTGCTGGCGGGTGCCGATGCCGACGCCGGCGAAACCGCATGGCGTGTCAGCCACCTGCCTGGCGCCGGTTATGCGCATCTGGATCGTGATCTTTCCGATCATCACAAGCCCGCCAGCGAAGGTCGGCATCCGCTGCCCGATGCGGCGGCATTTTGCGCAACGCTTGAACGCCTCGGTATTTCCGCGGATTCGCAAGTCGTTGCCTACGACGCCGGCGATGGCGCCATGGCAGCGGCGCGGTTCTGGTGGTTGCTGAAATTGCTGGGCCACGAGCGCGTCGCGGTTCTCGATGGCGGATTCGCGCGTTGGCAAGCATTGGATCTGCCGCTCGAATCGACGATGCCGATCGTGGCGCCGGGCAGTTATGTCGCCCAGTACGACGAAGCGCAGATCGCCCGCATCGAAGATCTGCTGCAGCTCGAAACCGCAGGAAACGTCTGCGCTCTGGATGCGCGTGCGCCGGAACGTTATCGCGGCGAAGTCGAACCGTTGGACAAGGCGGCCGGGCATATTCCGGGCGCGCTCAACCGGCCTTATTCGGCTAATCTGCGCGATGGTCGCTTCAAACCTGCTGCTGATCTGCGCGCAGAATTTTCTGCGCTGATCTCCGCGCATGCACCTGCCGAGGTCGTTCTGTACTGCGGCTCCGGCGTTACCGCCTGCCACAACCTTCTGGCGATGGAATATGCCGGCCTGCATGGAGCGCGGATATTCCCGCCCTCATGGAGTGGATGGATAAGCGACGGCTCGCGGGCGATCGCGCGCGGCTGAAAATCCGCCGTGGCGCACTCTCGTGCCGCCCGCATGTCATCTTAAATACATGGAAATCGCGAAGACTCCGCCGGTCTTTTCTCTCGGCAGAATTTCATGCGCGCGATCCTCCATTCCTGTCTTGTCGCCATTGCCTTGCTCGCAGGTTTTGTTGGCCAGACGCATGCGCAGGACGTGGTGCGCATCCATGGTTCGAATGCGATTGGCGAGAAAATCGTGCCGGTACTGGTGCGCGGCTGGATGGAGAAAATCGGCTATCGGGGCTTGGCGGAGCGCGCGCGTCCGAATTCATTGCGCGAAATCAGTGGCAGTCGCGATGGCGAGTCGCTGATGGTGGAAGTCGATGGTAAAGGCAGCGCGAGCGGCTTCAACGATCTGGTCGAAGGCAACACCGAATTGGCGATGCTGTCGCGGCCGTTGACCGCGAAGGAAGAGGATGCCGGTTGGCAGCTGGGCCGCCTGCATTCGCCCGAACAGGAATACGTGGTGGCGTTGCAAGCTATGGTGGTCGTCGTGCATCCAGGCAATCCGCTAGCCGCCATCGATCGGGCGACGCTGACGAAAATCGTGTCCGGCCGCATCACCGATTGGTCGCAACTCGGCGGAAAGCCCGGCGCGATCCACCTGCAACTGGCCGCCAACGGCACCGGCCTGGCCGAGATGCAAGCGCAATTGCTCGCAACCAGCCCGACGACGAATGCGCATCGCCTGGCGAGCTCGGCGCAGATCGTCCGCGCCGTCGCCGTCGACCCGCTGGCGATCGGCGTCATTGAGTTCGGCGCGCCGGCATCGGGTGTGCGCGGTCTTGCAATGAAAGTAGTCGGGCGTGATGTCGTTCCGGATCGCCTCAATGTGATGACCGAGGAGTACCCACTCGTTCGTCGCCTGTATTTCTACAGTGGGCAATTGATCACGGCGCTGGGTCGCGGCTTTGTCGACTACGCGGTTTCCGACGAGGGTCAACGCCTGCTTGCCAGTCACGGCTTTGTCGCGATGGTGCCCGCCGCGTATCGCGCACCTGTCGCAGGCACGTTGCCGAAATCCTATGACGATATCGTTGCGGGCGCGGACCGACTATCGATGAGCATTCATTTCAGCGACGAATT
>NZ_DATGBO010000142.1:0-45402 GCF_035312645.1 Arenimonas sp. | reverse complement strand
AATACACGGACGGCGGCTTCGGCCTCGGCGCGATCGGGTTGGTCGCTCATGCGGATCTCCTGTTCAATGTTGGATGCTACGCGCCACGAAGGTCATCGCCTACTCGCCGCGGGTGACGCGCCAGGCGACGAAGCCGCCGAGGCCGACGATCGCGCCGGCCAGCCAGAAGCCAGCCCCGGCGAATGCCATCGGCACCGACGCGGTCGCGACGCCGGCGAAAACACGCGTGAACAAGGTCGGGCCGAAAATACCGGCGATGCTGTTGAGGCTGCCGACCGCTCCCTGCAGTCGACCCTGCTCCTGCGCGGAAACGTGCCGGGTCATGATCGCCTGCGCGGCCGGGCCAGAAATGCCCCACAGCGCGGCGATCGGCATCGCCGCCCAGAACCAGTAACCGCCGGGCGCGAATCCGTACAGCGTGAAACCCAGCGCGCCGCAGGCCAGGCCGATCAGCAAGGTACGACGCTCGCCGAAGCGGGCGATGAAACGCTTGATCAGCCCACCCTGCACGATCACGGCCAGCACACCGACGAACGCGAGGGTGTTGCCAGCCATGCTCGAATCCCAGTGGAAGCGATAGTCGGCGTAGAGAACGAACGTGCTTGGATAAACCACATGCGCGAGTGCCATGAGGAAAAGGACGCTGGCCAAGCCGAACAGTTCCGGATGGCCGCGCAGCAGGCGCAACGACGCGAGCGGATTGGCCCTGGCCCAGGAAAACGCCGAGCGGCGCTCGGGCGGAAGCGATTCCGGCAACACGAACATGCCGTAGCAGAAATTGGTCAGGCTCAAACCGGCGGCGATCCAGAACGGCAGGCGCGGATGCACCACGCCCAACCAGCCGCCGATTGCCGGTGCGACCACGAAACCGATACCGAAAGCCATGCCGATCATGCCGAAGGCCTGCGCGCGCTTTTCCGGCGGTGTCACGTCGGCAAGATAGGCATTGGCTGTGCTGAAGCTGGCGGAAGTGATGCCGGAAATGATGCGGCCGAGAAACAGCAGCGGCAGGCTCTGCACCAGCGCCATGAAAAGAAAATCGACGCCGAGGCCAAGATTCGAAAGCAGGATCACCGGGCGTCGCCCGAAGTGATCGGACAGCGCGCCCTGGATCGGCGAGCAGACGAATTGCATCAGCATGAAGACGGTCGCGAACCAGCCATACCAGACCGCCGCTTTGGAGAAACTGCCGCCGAGGAAACCGGCGATCAGATGCGGCAGCACCGGAATGATCATTCCGAAGGCGAGGATGTCCAGCAGCACGGTGATGAAGATGAAAGCCAACGCGGCGCGGCGCGCGGGCTGGGCGACGGATTCGTCCACGGGCGATCCTGCAAAAGGGAGGCGGGAGTTTAGATGACTCCCTCTCCCCGTTCACGGGGAGAGGGCTGGGGTGAGGGGTGTTTTCAGTCCACGCGGCAGAAAACCGCCTTGAGGTAGCGGCTTTCCTTGACGTGCGCCATGAACGGATGATCGCCGCCGGCGCCGGACACCTTGAGGATCTGCACGGTGCGGCCGGCATAGAACGCAGCGCGGCGGATCATGTCGAGGAATTCTTCTTCGCTGACCAGGCCGGTGCACGAACAGGTCAGCAGGATGCCGCCCGGCCGGATCACCTGCATCGCCAGCTTGTTCATGTCGTTGTATTTTTTCAGCGCGTTGATCACTTCGTCGCGGTCGCGGGTGAGCTTGGCCGGGTCGAGGATGACGACGTCGAACAATTCCTTGCGCTGCTGCGCGTCGCGCAGGTACGGGAACAGATCGGCCTGCACGAATTTTATTTTCGCGTGGTTGAGTCGCGCGTTTTTCTCCGCGACCTCGAGGATTTCCTCGTCGAGATCGATCGCGATCACTTCCTCGGCTTCACCGCGCGCCTTGGCGTAGATCGCGAAACCGCCGGAATTGCAGCAGATGTCGAGGACGCGTTTGCCCTTGGTGAAACGGGCAAGAAATTCGCGGTTGTCGCGCTGGTCGGCGAAGAAACCGGTCTTGTGACCGCTGCCCGGGCTGGCGCGGAATTTCAGGCCGTACTCGGTGATTTCGCTGGGCGCCGGCGGCTCGGGCGAGCGGAAGTCGAAGCTTTCCTGCTTTTGCACGTGTTCTTCGGCGAAGCTGTAGAAACGACAGCCGGGGAAACATTCCTTGAGCGCGTTGTAGATCCACTCGCGATAACGGAACGCGCCGGCGGAGAAGAATTCGACCACCAGCAGGTCGCCGTAACGATCGACCACCAGGCCGGAAAGACCATCGCCTTCCGAATGCACGACGCGCCAGGCGTCGGTGACTTCGTCCAGGCGCAGCATCTCGCGACGTAACGCGACCGCAGCGCGGATCTTGCGCAGGAAAAAGGCCTCGTCGACCGCCTCCTCGAAATCCTCAGTCAATACGCGCAGGGCGATGCGCGAATGGCCGTTGTAAAAACCGCGCCCGACCCAGTGATTGGTGTTGTCGACGATGTCGACGATCGAACCGGGCTTGGGCTTGGCGACCGGCTTTTCCACCATTTTCTGGAAAATCCAGGGATGGTTGGAGCGGCGCTCGATCTTGAGGTGGACGACGGGGAGTTCGGCGGCGGGTGTGTTCATCGGAGCATTGTAACGGGTGGGGGTTTTTCGGCAGTGGTATGACGGTGGTTTTGGCCGATCCCGCGACGCCATTTGCTCCCGTCATCCCCGCGAAGGCGGGGATCCAGTGTCTTTTCCTTGGCTCGTCGAAAGGGTCAGAAATGGAAAGTCGCTGGATCCCCGCCTTCGCGGGGATGACAGGAAATATGCGGGCGGTCGCCAGCGAGCTGGCTCCTACGAGCGGGTGGGTTTGGGCTTGCCTTGGCGGCGGTGCGCCCCATCTTTGCATCATGGACACCACCGACTCCGAGCACGACCCCGAACTCTCTGCCGCGCCGACGGTGTTGGCGCGCTTCAAGCGCGCGCTTAACCTGAGCATGGCGGCTGTGATCGCGCTGGCGCTGATCTTCATCGCCCAGGGCGCGTTCGACCTCGACCGTTTCGCGATCCGGCCGCAGCAGCCGGCCGGCCTGATCGGCATCCTGTGCGCGCCGCTGCTGCATGGCTCGGTCGGACATCTGGCGGCGAATGCGCTGTCGCTGCTGATTCTCGGCACATTGGCCGGCACCGTGTTTCCGAAGGCGACGCTGCGGGCGCTGCCGGTGATCTGGCTGGGCTCGGGCCTGGGCACGTGGCTGATCGCCACCGAAGGCCTGCATCTGGGCGCGAGCGGCGTGATCCATGGTCTCGGCTTTCTGGTTTTCACGCTGGGCGTGCTGCGCCGCGACCGGCCGGCGATCGCCGCGGCGCTGATTGCGTTCTTCTTCTTCGGCGGCATGCTGATGACGGTGCTGCCACTGGAGCTGGGCGTGTCCTGGGAATACCACCTGTCGGGCGCGGTGATGGGCATTTTCGCCGGCATCGTCTGGCGCCGCGCCGACCCCGCGCCGCCGCGCCGCCGCTACAGCTGGGAAGACGAGGAAGAAGCGGCGCAGGCCGATCCGGAACTCGAGCCGCCCTCACCCGAAGACGTGCCCGTGCTCTGGCATCGCCCTTCGTCGGCGACCAGCGGTTCCGTGATTGAATTCCGGCGGACAAAGCGTGAATCTGTGACCGAGTTGGCGCCTGGCGCAGAAACCCCGGGCAGAAATGGCCCGGGAATTGCACCGGATTCCAACGAATCCTCCTGATTCGCAGGCGCGCCCGATGGGCTGGACGTTCGACATCCGCACTGCCCTGTTCCTCGGCGCGTTCCTGACGTTGCTGATCGGCGTGCTGTTGTTCCTGGTCCGGCGCAGCGTCGCGACCTCGCTGCAACCGAGCCTGCGCTGGTGGATCACCGGCACCGTGTTGTATCCGCTCGGCTTCACTCTGATCGGCCTGCATGGCGCGCTCAGCGAAATCTGGTCGGTGGTGTTTTCCAACCTGCTGATCGCCACCGCCTTCGCCTGCATGGCGATTGCGCTGCGCACCTTCAACGGCAGCCCGCAACGGCGCGCGCGCCTGTTCGTGATCGTCCTGCTGGTGCTGGCGGTCGCGAGCTATTTCAGTCTCGTGCATCCGGACACGCCGGCGCGCATCGGTTGGGTCTCGGGCCTGATGGCGGTGTTGCTGGGTAGCAGCGCGCGAGCGATCTACCGCCGCGGCCAACCGCTCAATGCCGTGGTGCACGTCACCGGGGTGTTGTTCGCTTTCAGCACGGTGATGATGATCGTGCGCGCCTGGTTGAATCTTTCCGGCCACGGCAGCGTGCAGAGCGTATTCGCGGTCACGCCAATGCAGATCGTCGCCTACGGCCTCGGCAGCCTGCTGCCGGTGGTCAGCACCGTCGGTTTCCTGCTGATGTGCACCGAGCGCAGCCACCAGGACCTGGCCTCGGCGGCGCGTCTGGATTACCTCACTGGCATCTGCAACCGCCGCGCCATCGACGACCTCGCTTCGCGCGCGATCGCCGCCGCACGCCGGCATGGCATGCCGATGGCGATGATGATCATCGATGTCGACCATTTCAAACGCATCAACGACGAGTTCGGCCACGAGGCCGGCGACCAGGCGCTGATCGAAACCGTGCGCCGCATTCGCGACAGTCTGCGCGCCGAAGACCTGGTCGGCCGTCTCGGCGGCGAGGAGTTTGTCGCGGTGATGCCCAATACCGATGGACAGAGTGCGCTCGCCGCCGCCGAACGCACCCGCCACGCGTTCGCGCATGCGCCGATGCAGATTTCCGGCGGCAGCATCGCGGTGACGGTATCGGTGGGCGTGGCGGTGTTGATGGCCGAAGACCTGCAGTTTTCGCACCTGCTACGCCGCGCTGACCGCGCCATGTACGCCGCGAAAGCCGCCGGCCGCAACCGCGTGATGCTGGACCTGGTCACGCCCTGATCGCGTGCCTGTCGCCGCGATTCCGCGCCGCGACGAAGCCATCAGCGCATCAGCGCAATCCAAGCTGACGATCGTGCAGTCGCGCCCAGATCAGGGGCGACAGCAGCGCGCCGATCAGGCAGATGAACATGTCCCACTGCGTGTCCCAGACATCGCCCTGGGTCGCGAGAAACGCGTCGGCCTGGCCGCCCCAAAGCAGTGCCGACCACCATTCGATCATTTCGAAAAAAGCGCTGAATGCCAGGCAGGCGCAGGTGGCGAGTACGAACAGCCATTTCCCGCGCG
Organism: Arenimonas sp.; assembly: GCF_035312645.1. Taxonomy (GTDB): domain Bacteria; phylum Pseudomonadota; class Gammaproteobacteria; order Xanthomonadales; family Xanthomonadaceae; genus Arenimonas. The sequence goes on along the minus strand of NZ_DATGBO010000142.1, from coordinate 40,231 downwards.
GCAACGGACTGGTGCGCAGCAGCAGTTCCCGCACCAGCACAGCGGGCACGAACCCCTGCATGAAATGCCCGAGGCGATCGTAGTGGTTGCGGGAAAGATCGAAGGCTTGTTTTGCCCATAGACCCAGCGGCGTCTCTGCGTAGGTGTAGTGGCCGCCGTACATCAGCACCAGCGCATGGATCGCCAGCAACCAGCACAGCAGTCGCGTCAGCGGAAAACGCGGCCAGGTCCAGATCAGCAGGGGCAGCGCGAGCAGGATCCAGAAGATTTCCAGCAGCCAGGTCAGGCGGTCGGCGCAGCCGATGAAGGACAGCAGCAGCGCCGCGATCACGCCGCAGAACAGCAGGCGTCCTTCGCCGCGTCCCGGCGTTGTCAGTGCGGTCGTTGTCATCGCCATTCCTTGTCAGGCCAGGTGATCGAGCGCGAGCCGGCGCGTCTGCTTGACCGCGCGCAACACGAAACTGGAATTGACGTCGGCGACGCCGCTGCCGTTGAGCAGGCGATCGAGCAGGAAGCGCGAAAAGTGATCGAGATCGCGCACCACCACCTGCAGCAGATAGTCCATGTCGCCGGTGAGAGCGTGGCAGGCGACGACTTCGTCCCAGGCATTCACGCGCTGACTGAAATCGGTGATCGCATCGGCATCGTGCCGCGCCAGTTGTACACGCACGAACGCCTGCAGGCCGAGACCGACCCGGGCCGGGTCGACCAGCGCGGCGTAGCCGGCGATCACGCCGCCCTCTTCCAGCCGCTGTACCCGCCGCAGGCAGGCCGATGCCGAGAGGTTGATGCGCTCGGCGAGGTCGCTGTTGCTGATCCGGCCCTCGACCTGGAGTACGGCGAGCAGGGCGAGATCGGTGCGATCGAGGCGGAGTTCGCCCATATGTTGTGCCAATCCGCATAAATACCAATGATTATTGTGCATTTACCGCCGATCACCGCAAATTTGCAAGCCTGTTGCGCGGCGCAGGCGATATTCTTCGTCTGCTTGCGCTGATAGAAAACCTGCCCGAGAACCTTGCCATGTCCACCCCGCAGCGCGTCGAACATCAGCTCACCGACAAGGGCCATGTGCCGGTCTACACCACAGCGGTGGTCGAGCAGCCCTGGGACAGCTACACCGCCAGCGATCACGCGGTCTGGCGCACGCTGTTCCGGCGCCAGCGCGAGTTGCTGGTCGGCCGCGCCTGCCAGGAGTTCCTCGACAGCCAGGATGCGATGGGCATGGGCGAGGACGCGATCCCGAAATTCGCCGACCTCAATCGCCAGCTGCAGGCCCGGACCGGTTGGACGCTGATCGGCGTGCAGGGCCTGCTGCCGGAGCTGGATTTCTTCGAGCATCTGGCTAACCGGCGTTTCCCGGTGACGTGGTGGATCCGCAAGCCCGAACAACTCGACTACCTGAGCGAGCCGGATCTTTTCCACGACCTGTTCGGCCACGTGCCGCTGCTGATGAATCCGGTGTTCGCCGACTACATGCAGGCTTACGGTCTCGGCGGCGTCAAAGCGCATGGCATCGGCGCCGATGCGCTGGCGCAACTCACGCGCCTGTATTGGTACACGGTCGAGTTCGGCCTGATCGATACGCCCGACGGTCTGCGCATTTACGGTTCGGGCATCGTGAGTTCGAAAGGCGAGAGCCTCCACTGCCTGGAATCGGATGCGCCCAATCGCATCGGCTTCGACCTGCATCGGATCATGCGTACGCGCTATCGCATCGACACCTTTCAGAAAACCTATTTCGTGATCGACAGTTTCGAGCAGTTGATCAAAGCGACCGAGCCGGACTTCCGTCCGTATTACCAGCAGCTCGCCGAGCAGACGAGTTTTCCCGCCGGTGAGGTGCAATCGGACGACCGCGTTTTCCATCGCGGCAGCGGCGACGGCTGGCTTCTCGACGGCGACGTGTAGTTCGCAGGGGCGGCCATGGTCGCTCCTACGAAAAGCTGCAACCTTTCCCAAGCTGGCCGTCTCCATCCTCTCAATCCCCATTGAGAGATCGTCATGCGCTGTCTTTTTCTGCTCTGCCTGTTTTTTTCCGCCGCAGCGGCCCACGCCGATGCGCCTGCATTGGCGGTCGCGTTGTCGGCCAGCCCCGGACACATTTACGTCGAACGCCTGCCTGACGCGCAGGCGCTGAACTTCGATCTGCTGATCGACAATCGCAGCAGCGTCGCCCTCGATATCGACCGCGTGCAGCTCAGCGTCTACGACGCCGCGAATCATCTGCTGCTGCGTCGCTTCATCGATGGCAACGGCATTCGCCCGAGCATCGAAACCCTGGCCGGACACAGCATTCCTGCTGGCGCGAAGCTGACCGTGTTCAATCCGTTTGCGAGTCTGGACAAGGATCTTGCGATCGCGCGCCTGCACTACGACGTCGACCTGTCCAATGCCGACGGCAGCCAATCGACGACGCGCAGTCTCGACGTGACGCCGATCGCCTACCGCAATGCCGACGATCTCGTCCTGCCTCTGCGCGGTCGCATCATCAACTACGACGGCCATGATCACCTCGCCCATCATCGTCGCTTCGATGTGCAGTTCGCACCGATCGCGGCGATGGGCTTCAAGAGCAATTTCATGCGCTACAGCTACGACTTCGTGCCGGTGAATGCCAGTGGCGAAATGTTCGCCGGCGATTTCAAGCGCAATGCCGACTGGTTCGGCTTCGGCCAGGATATCCGTGCGGTCGCCGATGGCATCGTGGTCGCGACGATGGGCACGCGGCCAGATGATCGCCACTTCGACCAGGCCGGCGTCGCCAGCGATCCGATGTCGCTGTTCGGCAACTACATCGTGATCGACCACGGCCATGGCGAGTTCGGCGTTTACGGCCATCTGCAACAGGGCAGCGTGCAGGTGAAGGTCGGCCAACACCTGCACCAGGGCGATGCGATCGCGAAGATCGGCGCTTCCGGTAGCGCGTTCTTTCCGCATCTGCATTTCGAATTGCAGGACGGCCCCGACACCCGCGCCGAAGGCCTGCCCTCGTATTTCAGCGGCTACTCGCGCGTTCTCGGCGAGACGAAAATCCCGCGGCAACAGGCGACCGTGGATACCGGCGAGATCGTCGAGGCGGATTGATCCCCGTAGGAGCCAGCTTGCTGGCGATCAAACTTGCCTGGAGTAGTTCGGAAAATCGCGGGAATGCCCGCTCCTACGGCTCCGCCGGCATATCCGGAAAACTTTCGGCGTAGTCGTTGAGTACGGCCTTGTCGAAATGTTCGCCGGTCTTGAGCGCCACGGTGATCGGCGGCCCCGGAGGGCAGGGCGCGCGGATGCACCAGCGCATTTCGCTGGCGCGGATCACGCGCATGTCGCCTTCGTGGAGCCAGCCGTAGACGCGATAGTCGCCGGGCGCCAGGTTTTCGATCCGGTATTCGTGCTGATCGACTGTCGTGCGTGTACAGGAAAATTGTTTTCCATCGCTACTGATCGCGCAGACATGCATCGGCGGTATGGCCTCGCTTGGGTATTGGATCTGTCCGGAAATCGACCCCGATCCAAGCACGCGCGATGCGTCGGTTTTCGGCGCCGCCGGTGGCGAGGGCTTTGCCGGTGGCTTCGTCGCCGCTGCGGTTGCTGTCGATGGCGCGTCCACCGCCACTGTGAGCACGCAGTCCAGCGTCGCCTGATTGACGTCTTTGCCATCGGCGAACACGAGGCGCTCGCCGTTGTGGCCGCCATGCGCGGCGAGATCGAGGAATTGCCGACCCTCGGCATCGCTGGAGATCGCGATCTTGGTCTCATCGGCCGCATCGCTCACCAGGCTGGCGCGGTCGCCTTGCACCTGCATGGACAGTCGATGCTCGCTCGCAGACTGCGTGAGGTCGAATTCGAAAATACGACGGCCATAAACCGACAGAGGCTCGGCCGGCGTGCAATGCAGCGCGGCATCGGACGAGGCGTCCTGGCCTTGGCAATGCAGGCGCGGATCAGCAAGAAGTTTTACCGCCTGTGTAGCTATCGGTTGCGCGAGCCGCGTCCGATCGTCGCATTGCAAAAAGGATTCCAGCCCGCCGCCGTCGATATCCGCGACAGCCACGCTGCTCGCCGCTGCCACGACGCTGGTCGATGCCGGCGGTGGCGCGGCGACGATCGCGGTCGTCGCGGTTGGCGGCGGCGCCGGCCCGCAGGCAGCGAGAAAAAGACCCAGCGAAACAAGCGTCGCGGTACGCATCGGCCATCTCCGGTCAGGATGATGGCGAATCTATCGCATGTCCTGACCGGCCGTCTCGCTGCCGATGCCTTCAGGCGAGCTTGCCGGCGGGCAGGGTCGCAGCGACAGGCCTGGGCAGATATTTGCGGCCAAGATAGATGCGCGCGGCGACTGCAGTGGCCAATGGTCCGAGCCAGGCAACGTTGTGCAGCAGCGGTCCATCCAGCATCGGCAACATCTTCGGCAGACCGATCGACAGGAAGGCGATATGCGTGGCGACGCCGTTGCCTATCATCCCGCCGAGGTGCTCCTTCAACCACCAGCGCGGATTGTCCGGCGCCTGGCGTGTGAAGCGCAGCATCGCGATGCCGCCGAGCACGCCGACGCTGGAGAACGCGATGAAGATCACCTGCGAATCCTGCGCAAGAAACAGCCCCATGCCGAGCACGACCAGGCCGCTGACGATATTGAGCGCGGCCAACGCCTTGTAGGCTGGTCCGGCGAAACGCGCCCAATCGCGCTTGTCGCGGATGGCGCGCCAGCTCGTCCACACCGAGGTCACGACAATGACCCACAGATACAGCAGGAAGACGCCACCGAGCTGGCTTTTCAGCACGAGGATGCGGATCGCCAGCGGCAATGCCGGCACCAGCAGCGCGACCATCGCCAGCAGATAGATCTTGCCGGCGCCTTTGTGCAGCGGACTGCCCTTGCGGGTCATGCCGCCAATCCAGAACGTGACCAGCGCGAGCACGCCGAGCAGACCATGCAGGGAGAGAAGCAGTTTGTACGCAGTCATGGCGGGCCTCCGGGAATTGACTGCAGATTCGCGCGCCATCGCGATGCGATCAGGTGCCGGGCGTCACCAAACCGAGGTGCCGGAAGTCACTTTCGTGCGCGCATGGCTTGAGCGCAGCGCGATGCGGGCACAAGCTAGCGGCATGTGGACACGCCTGCGCAACCTGATCGAGCCGATGAACGTCGCCGCCTACGTGGCCTGGCTGGCGATCGGCATGGAAATCTGGCGCTCGGCGCCGAGTGGTACCGGCGTGATCGCCGAGGCCTGGCTATGGCCGACCATCATCACGTTGCACGCGCTGGTGCTGCTGCTGTTTCTCGCCGGTGTCCTGCTGCCTTTGAGCGACAGCCAGCGCCGCGTGCTGATCTGGATCGAGGTCCTGCTGGCCCTGCTGATGATCGCCAGCGCGCGCTACACCGCGATCCCGGTGCTGCTGATCATCTCGATGGCGCAGAACGCGCAGCTTTATCGGCCGCGGCAACTCGCGCTGGTGTTCGTGCTGGTCAACTTGGCGATGTACCTGATCGTGCGTGCTTGGTGGCAGAGCCAGACGCCGCTGATCTTCCTGATGATCAACGCGAGCTTTCAGTTGTTCGCGATGATGACCAGCTGGTATGCGGTCACCGCTGAGCGCTCGCGCGATGCGTTGGTCGCGACCCACGCCGACCTGATCGCCACACGCAGCCTGCTGGCTGAATCGGCGCGCGATTCCGAGCGCCTGCGCCTGTCGCGGGAACTGCACGATGTCGCCGGCCACAAGCTCACCGCGCTCAAGCTCAACCTCAGCGTGCTCGCGCGTGATCCACGCTGGCAGGACAACGAGCCGGTGCGGCTGTGCGCGCAGCTCGCCGACGAATTGCTCGCCGATCTGCGCGGCGTCGTGCAGCAGATGCGACTGCACGATGGCATGGATCTGCGCGCCGCGCTGACCGGCCTGGCGGCGCCATTTCCGAAACCGCGCGCGCACCTGCAACTGGCCGAGGACGCGCGCGTCGCCGATATCGCCCAAGCCGAGGCGGTGCTGCGCACGGTGCAGGAAGCGCTGACCAATGCCGCGCGCCATGGCAACGCCGAGAACATCTGGATCGTGCTCGCGCGCAAGGACGGCTGTATCACTCTCGATATCCGCGACGATGGTCGTGGTAGCGGCGCGCTGCGCATCGGCAATGGTCTGTCGGGAATGCGCGAGCGTCTCGAAGCGATCGGCGGCGGCCTGCAGATCGAACGCGGTCCCGCTGGCGGTGTACAACTGTTGGCCTCGCTGCCGGTGCTGGCATGAGCACGGTGATCCGGCTGGCGCTGGCCGACGACCAGGCGCTGGTGCGCAGCGGACTGAAGGCGTTGCTGACGAGCTTCGACGCGTTGCAGGTCTGCGTCGAGGCCGCGGATGGCGAAGCCTTGCTTGCCGCGCTCGCTGACGAGCGCGTCGACGTGATCCTGTCGGACATCCGCATGCCCGGCACCGATGGTTTCGCGATGCTGGCGCGCCTGCGCGAACGCGGCGACGAGACGCCGGTGATCCTGCTCACCACCTTCGACGACAGCGAATTGCCGTTGCGCGCCAGCGCCGCGAAAGCCCAGGGCTTTCTGCTCAAGGATGCCTCGCCCGAGGACTTGTTCGACGCGATCACCCGCGTCGCACGCGGCGAAACCCTGCTCGCGCCGGTTGCCACCGATCCAGTGCGCGCGCGTTACGCCTTCCGCGACCAAAGCCCGCCCACCGACACCTTCAACGAACGCGAAGTCGCCATCCTGCGCCTGCTCGCCGGCGGTTATTCCAATCGCGAAATCGCCACGGCGGTATTCCTGTCCGAAGGCACGGTGAAGAATTACGTCTCCGACATCCTCGACAAACTCGGCACCCGCGACCGCACCCGCGCCGTGCTCAAGGCGATCACCCTGCAGATCATCTGAGGTCGCTGGCGCTGCGCGCGGGTCAGGACCATGCGCGGAGCGCACGCTACACTATCGCCCTCCCGACCCGACGAGGCGTGCATGAAGCCCATCTCCCTGACCCGCTTCCTGATCCAGGAGCAACACGCCGGCCATATCAATGCCGACCTGCGCCTGCTGATCGAAGTCGTCGCCCGCGCCTGCAAGACGATTTCCAACGCAGTCGGCAAGGGCGCACTGGGCAGCGTGCTGGGCGAGGCCGGAACGCCGGAATCGGCGAGCGTGAACATCCAGGGTGAGGCACAGAAGAAACTCGACGTGCTCTCCAACGAAATCCTTCTGGAAGCGAACGAATGGGGCGGCCATCTCGCGGGTCTCGCTTCGGAGGAAATGGAACACTCGCATCCGATTCCGAACGCGTATCCGAAAGGCAATTACCTGCTGCTGTTCGATCCGCTGGACGGCAGCTCCAACATCGACGTGAACATTTCCGTCGGCACCATTTTTTCCGTGCTGCGTTGCCCGGACGGGATCACTGAGCCCGGCGACGAGCACTTCCTGCAACCGGGCACCGCCCAGGTCTGCGCCGGCTACACCACCTATGGCCCGAGCACGATGCTGGTGTTGACCGTCGGCCGCGGCACGCATGCATTCACGCTGGACCGCGAGCAGGGCAGCTTCATGCTGACCACGCGTGACCTGCAGATTCCGGTCGAGACGAAGGAATTCGCGATCAACATGTCCAACCAGCGTCACTGGGAAGCGCCGATGCAGCGTTACATCGCCGATCTTCTCGCCGGCAAAGACGGTCCGCGTGGCAAAGACTTCAACATGCGCTGGGTCGCCAGCATGGTCGCCGACGTGCATCGCATCCTCACCCGCGGCGGCATCTTCATCTATCCGCTGGATGCGAAGATGCGCGACAAGGGCGGCAAGCTGCGCCTGATGTACGAAGCCAACCCGATGAGTTTCCTGGTCGAACAGGCCGGCGGCGCGGCCAGCACCGGCCGCGGGCGCATGCTCGATGTCGTGCCGACCGGGCTGCATCAGCGTGTACCGGTGTTCATCGGTTCGAAGAACGAAGTGAACGCGGCGCTGCGTTATCACGCCGAGTTCGACGCGGGAAAGTGATCGCATTGGCGACAGGCGGCACGCGCCGTCACTGGCATCGGTTCGGTACTTCGATCGTTCCGTCGAAGAAGGGCGAAGCATGAATCAGCCGGATTTCATCGAAGTGTTCGAAAACGCGTTGTCGCCGGAGATCTGCCGGCAGCTGCTGGCGCATTTCGAGCGCAGCGGCCAGGCGAAGCCCGGTCGCGTTGGCAGCGGCGTGCTGCCCGAACTCAAGGACAGCCGCGACATCGGCATCAGTGGCAAACCGGAATGGCGCGAAGCCGAAGCGGCATTGAACGCGGCGATGTTCACCGGCTTGCTGGCGTATTTGCGCAAGTACCGCTACGTGCTGCTCGCGCCGCTGATGTTGCAGACTCGCGATGCGCGCAGCGGCACGCAACGCCGCCTGACGGAAGATGATTTCGACACGATGACCGATGCCGCGCTGTCCGATGTCGTGCGCTCGGTTCTGCGTCCGGGCGCGATCAACCTGCAGCGCTATACCGCCGATCAGGGCGGTTATCCGTACTGGCATTGCGAGTTGTATCCGAAAGACGCCAGCACCGAGACCTTGCATCGCACCTTGCTGTGGACGATCTATCTCAACGATGGCTTCGGCGAAGGCGAGACCGAATTTCTTTACCAGCAGCGCAAGATCGTGCCGAGGTCCGGCTCGCTGCTGATCGCGCCGACCGCCTTCACGCATACGCATCGCGGCAACCGTCCGCGCGGCGGCGACAAGTACATCGCCACCAGCTGGGTGCTATTCCAGCGCGCGGAAGCGCTGTTCGCCGAACGCTGAGCGGATTACTGCGGCTTGTCGCGCGAGCGTGTATGCGCCACGCCGGAAAGTATGCCGAGGCCGGCGACGACCACCGCGCCCACCACAATCCATTGCTGCGGGACGTTCATCAAATATGCGCCATAGATCAGGCCGCCGAGCACGACGAGCACGCCAACCAGGTAGAGGACGAAGGACATGGTGGACTCCGGGGGACAGCGCGGACGATTCCGGGCTGGTGTTGCATGGAATACGCCCCGACGCCTGAACGAAGTCGTCACCCGGCCTGAATTTGCGACCGTGCTAGGGTTGCGACTGGCTTCCAGCCGGAGGCCGGGACCACCACTTCGGAGAACACCAACATGTCGATTCAAGGCTTGCTCATCATCTTGCTTATCGGCGGCATCGCCGGCTGGCTGGCCGGTCTCATCATGAAGGGACGCGGCTTCGGCATCCTGGGCAACATCGTTGTCGGTATCGTCGGCGCATTCGTCGGCAGCTGGGTGCTGGGCATGCTCGGCATCGTCATTGCTGGCGGCATCGTCGGCGCGATCATCAACGCATTGATTGGCGCGTTGATCGTGTTGTTCCTGATCGGTCTGGTGAAACGCGCCTGATCGGCGATTCCATGGCCTGCGAACGGCGGCTACGGCCGCCGTTTCACTTTCCATCTTCGCAACACCAGTGCTGTGGTTAGACTGACGCCATGAACGAGCTCTGGCATACCCTGCAACCGCATTTCAGCTACTGGCTTCCGCTGCTCTGGTTCGCCTATCTGATCGGCCTGGGCGGCTGGATCGTGCTGCAGAAACGCGAGCCGATCGCCACCGTGAGCTGGTTGTTGTCGCTGGCCCTGCTGCCGGTACTCGGTCTGCTGATCTACCATTTTTTCGGTCCGCAGCGGATCAAGCGCCAACGCCTCAAACGTCTGCGCGCGCGTTCGCTGCTCGGCGACGGCAAGGACCGCAAGGCATTATTTGCCGAGGGCAGCCCGCTGATGCGGCTGGCATTCGGCAGCAGCGGCTTTCCGCCGAGTCATTGCCAACACGTGCAGTTGCTGGTCGATGGTGGCGCGACCTACGACGCGTTGCTGGCGGCGATCGCCGCGGCCAGCCATCACGTGCATCTGGAGTACTACATCTTCGAGCCCGACCGCACCGGTACGCTGTTGCGTGATGCGCTGATCGAACGCGCGCGCGCCGGCGTGACAGTGCGGCTGTTGCTCGATGCGCTCGGGTCGTCGCATATCAGCGAGCGCTTTCTCGCGCCGCTGCGCGCGGCCGGTGTCGAGGTGGGATTTTTCCATCGCATCCGCTGGCGTCTGCGCGGCCTGTGGCAGCCGAAACTGAATCTGCGCAGCCATCGCAAGATCGTCATCGTCGATGGTCGCGTCGGTTTCACTGGCGGCATCAACATCACCGACGACGAGAACGAGCGCTTCAACGCGGCGGCCTATCACGACCTGCATCTGCGCATGGACGGCGAAGCGGTGCGTTGGCTGCAGCTGGCTTTTCTCGAAGACTGGACCTACGCCTGTTCGCGCGTGCCCAAGGACGAGGGCCTGTGGCCGGAACAGGATGCCGGCGCGATCGCCGCACAGGTATTGCCGGCTGGGCCGGACTCGCCATGGGAAACGATCCATCGCACCCTGCTCGCGGCGATCGGCCAGGCGAAGCGCCGCGTCTGGTTGGCAACGCCGTATTTCGTGCCTGGCGAAGCGGCGCGCATGGCGCTGACGTCGGCGGCGCTGCGCGGGCTTGATGTGCGCCTGCTGGTGCCCGAGCGCAGCGATTCGCGCCTGGTCACCGCCGCCGCGCGTTCGTATTTCGGCGAGTTGATGGCGGCTGGCGTGCGCGTGTTCGAGTATCCGCGGATGTTGCACACCAAGGCCTTGCTGGTCGACGACGATACCTGCGTGCTCGGCAGTTCGAATTTCGACAATCGTTCCTTCCGGCTCAATTTCGAACTGTGCGTATTGTTCGAGGACAAGGGTGTGGCCGGCGCGCTGGAAACGATCCTCGCCGGCGATCTGGAACGAGCCCGCGAAGTGCCGCATGACCGCGGGATCGGTCTTCCGCAGCGACTGGCCGAGGCCGTGGCCCGGCTGCTCTCGCCCTTGCTTTAGCGCTGGGCTAAACTCCCCCGCAACCACGAGGTGCCCCGTGCATTGGCTCTATCTCCTGATCGCGTTGATCCTGATGACCGTCATGTTCGTCATGCCCATGCCGGGCTGGTTGGCGATCGTCCTGTTGCTGGCCTCGCTGGGTTTCGGCCTCGCCTGGATCCTGGGTTGGCTGTCGACGCGCATTTCCAGCGGCGCGCGCAATGACGCGCAGATCCTTAGCCCCGAAGACCTGCGCCTGATGCGCGAACAGGCCGCGGCGCGCAAGCTCGCGGCGCAGTCGCCGGGCGAGCCCGACGACAGCGTCTGAGCCCTGGCCGGCGCTGATCGCAGCCCGGGCACCGGCTCTGGCTGCAGACGAGTTGCGGCTGGTCTGGTGGCCGGAAATTCCTTCAGCGCAACCGCGCCGGCAACGCATCGACCGGATGCTGCGGCAGACGCTCGCACCCTTGCTTGGATTGCCACCGGAACAATTATTGTTCGGCCGCGAAGCCAAGGGCCGGCCGTTTCTTCGCCACGCCGACGCGCCCGACTTCAATCTCAGCGATACCGGTGGTGGCAGTCTGATCGCGATTTGCCGCAGCGCGCGCGTCGGCGCCGATCTGGAGCGCGTCGATCGGCAACTGCCGTTCGCGCGTTTGAGCAAGCGCTGGTTTCATACCGACGAATCCGCAGCGCTGGCGGCGATGCCTTCCGAAGCCGCGCGCGCCGCTTTCCTGCGCCTGTGGACAGCCAAGGAAGCGAGCTGCAAATGTACGGGCACGGGGATTTTCGGATTTCTCGCGCCGTGGCGTTTCGATGCTGCCGAAGAAACGCCGACGCTGATCGCTGCGCCGGAAGATGCCGGTGCCTCGTCGCGCTGGTCGTTCCTGCGGATCGCGCCATCACCGGCGCATACCGCAGTGATCGCCTTGCGCGACGCCGGGCCGCTGCGGCTGAGCGGGTTTACGCTGTCGGAGTGATGGCGGGCGGCGCGTTTTTAGCGCAACTATTGCGGGAGCGTCGACACGCCACGGCGTAAATTTCTCGGCGCTGGCTCAGCGCGGCGGTGGCGGATCGGTATCGACTTCGACGCGATTGCGGCCGGCGCGCTTGGCCCGGTACAAGGCTGCGTCGGCGCGACGCAGCAAGCTGTTCGGCTCGCCCTGCACGCTGGGCACGAAGCCGGCGACGCCGATACTGACCGTGGTTTCGGTCACGTTGCGATGCATCGCTTCGCGTACGGCTTCGCCGCGGCGCTGCGCTTCTTCCAGATGCACGCCGGGCAGCATCAACGCGAATTCCTCGCCGCCATAACGCGATAGCAATTCGCGCTTGGGATCATGCAGCGATGCCAGGTGCTGGGCGATGGTGCGCAAAAGCACGTCGCCCTCGAGATGGCCGTGGGTATCGTTGTAGCGCTTGAAGTGATCGACGTCGATCATCAGCACCGACAGCGGCCGGCGCTGGTCGAGGCAACGATACCACTCGCGCTGCAGGCCCTGCTCCAGCGCACGACGATTGGCGACGCCGGTGAGCGCGTCTTCGGTGGCGAGTTCGGCGAGCTTGCGATTGACCGCTTCGAGCTCGAAGGTGCGGTCGGCGATACGCGCTTCGAGTTTGCGGTTGGTTTCCAGATAGCGCTGCGTGCGGCGACGGATGAACTCCTGCACCAGCAACGCGATCAGCGCGAGCAGGGCGATCGCACCGAGCAGGCGCACCCACCAGCGCTCATGCCATTGCGGCAACACGCGGTAGCGATAGCTGACCGGGCCGGCGGTGCGGCCATTGCGCGTGCGCGCCTCGACTTCCAGCACATAGTCGCCATGAGTGAGCGCGCGCACGTACAGGTCGCGATCGGTCCAGTCGCTCCAGCCGTCGGTGAACCCATGGATCTGGTAGCGGAACTGCAGGCCGCTATCCATGCTGACCATCGAGTAGCGGAAGTGCATGCGATAGCCCGATGGAACTTCGACTACCGAGCTCTGGCTGACGACGGGCAAATGCAAGGTGTCGCCATCCGGACCATCGGCGCTGACCTGTTCGAAACCCAGTTGCAGCGGTGCCGGCTCGGCTTCCTTCTGGCTGGGATCGAATTGCAGCAGACCACTCCAGGTGGAAATGCGCAGCGTGCCGTCGAGGTTGTAGCGGATGTTGCCGAAGCCGGACGTGCGCTGCGAAGGCAGGCGCACCTGCTGCCATTGCGATTTCGGCGTCGCGCGCAGCCACAGCTGTCGGCTGGTGTAGGCGTAAGTGCCGACCGGTGTTTCGGTGACGCTGAGTTCGCTAGGGCGATCGACGAGGGTGAATGGCGGGGCGACGTCGGCGGAAAATTTTTCGCCGTCGAAGCGGAAACCGCGCTCGCCGCTGATCACATGGATCCAGCCGTCGAGCTTGAACAGGCTGCTGCCGCTGGCGGGATCGAGCTCCAGACCCTCGCGTGCGCCGAACACTTCCTGCTTGATGCGCTCGCCTTCGTGATTGAAGGTCCAGCGTTGCGGGCCGCCGCGAGTGTCGCCGAACCAGATCTGGTCGCGGGCGACTTCCTGCAATCCCGCCGCGCTGGCACCGTCGAGCGAGATCTGTTTCGCGACATGCCACAGGCCAGCGACGCGCTGGAGAACGAACAGGCTGTTCTCGCTCAGGCCGTAGGCGCGGTCATGATCGAAGGTCGAGAGCGCGAGTTCGAACACGCCTTCCTGCTCGCCCTGGAACAGAATGCGCGTCTTTTGGCTGTTCTTGTCGAGCACGAACAGGCCGTTGCGATAACCCATCAGCAAACCGGAATCGGTGCCGGCGAGCGCAAACGCTTCGTAGTCGATGTGATGCGGCATTTCATTGCGGATAAGCCCATCCGGGGTCATCGACAATTTGATGAAGCCGCTGGTGGTCGCGACCCACAACGCGCCCTCGTACCATTCGAAATCCTGCACGGTGCCGCGGATGCCTTGTTCACTGCCCAAATGCGACCACGGCGACGGCAGCGACATGCGGATCAGATCGCCTTCGGTCGCCGCCCACAGCCCGCCTTCGCGATCGCTGCCCAAGGCCTGCACGCCATAGCTGCCGAGGTTGACGCGATCGCGCAGAGCGTAATCGGCGCCATAGCGGAATACTTCGCCATTCAAGGTGCCGACCACGAAACTGCCGTCGGCAAGAGGTAGCACGTCATAGGCGCGGGTATCGCGCAGTTCCACGCCGGCACTGTTGGGCAGCGGCGCGATGGTCTGGGCGTCGGCGCGATACAACCCCTGACTGCCGACCAGCAGGCGCCAGCCGGGTTTGCCGATCATGCCGGGCAACGCCTGGTCGGCGAACAGGGCGCCGCCGGGCTCGAGTTCGAAACGACCGTCGACGAAACGGCAGAATCCTTTTCCGGCGACGCGCGCATACAGCGTGTTGCCCTGGGTGTAGAAGCTGCGCACGTTGTCGGCCAACGGCCAGTGCTTGGCGTGACGGTGGTCGTAGCTGAGGAAGTGCAGGGCGTGCTCAGCGTGGAAATACACGCCCTCGCTGGTCGGGTGCACTTCCCAGATGATGCCAGTCTCGCGATCGTGGCCTTCGAGGCCGGACGCCGTCAGCAGTTGCTCGTAGTGGATTTGTCCATCGGCGCCGGTGGTCAGCCAACCGAAGCTGTCGAAGCTGCCGACGTAGATATGGCCGTCCTGACCGGTGGCGAGATCACGTCCTGCCGCCTTGCCGGGCAGGCTGATCAGGTTCCAGCTGTCGCCGTCGTAGCGCAGCACGCCTTCCGCGTTGCCGACGTAAAGACGGCCGTCGCGATCGGTGGCGATCGCGGTATGCCGTGGCGTCGCGTTGTAATCCTCGGGCAGGTAGCGTCGCAGCAACGGCACGCCGCTCAAGCCATCGGCCAGCACCAAAGGCGAGAGCAGCCAGAACAGCAGACAGAAAAGGGCGGGTTGTTTGCCGGCTTTTTGAGGGCGCATCCACGCAGTATGCGTCAGCGCTCCCGCACGGTAATGTGCCTGCCTGCACAAATCGCCGATGCTGCGGATCGCCTTCTGCGGTGTGCCATGCTTCAAGAGTGGGGTTTCCATGACGGTTCTGAGCGTGAATGTGAACAAGATCGCGGTGCTGCGCAACTCGCGCGGCGGCGATCAGCCCAGCGTCGTGGCTGCCGCCCGCGCGGCGATCGCTGCCGGCTGCGGCGGCATCACCGTGCATCCGCGACCGGATCAACGACACATCCGTCCCGACGATGTGCTGGCGCTGGCCGATCTGGTTCGCGGTCGTGTCGAGTACAACCTTGAGGGCAATCCGTTTGCGCCGGCGCGCAAGGAATATCCGGGCTTTCTCGCACTGGTCGCGGCGACGGGCCCGGCGCAGGCGACGCTGGTGCCGGACGACGATGGCCAGCTCACTTCGGATCACGGCTTCGATCTCGCGCGCGATGGCGCCCGCCTGCGACCTTTGATCGCCGAGCTCAAGGCGCTGGGCGCGCGGGTGTCATTGTTCATGGACGCCGGTACGCCCGACATCGCTCGCGCAGCCGACATCGGCGCCGATCGCATCGAGCTCTACACTGGCCCTTATGCGCAGGCGTTTGCTGCCGGCGACGCTGCGGCCGCGCTGGCGCTATGCGCGCGCACTGCGGACGAAGCGCGGGCGGCGGGCCTGGGCGTGAATGCCGGACATGATCTGAGCCAGCACAACCTCGAAGCTTTCCTGCATGGCGTTGCCGGCGTGCAGGAAGTTTCGATCGGGCACGCGCTGATCGGCGAGGCGTTGTACGACGGTCTCCACCAGACCATCGCCACCTATCTGACGATCATCGCGCGCGCCGAGCAGGGATCGCCGGCGTAAGCGCGACGCTATTGCAGGAAGTTGAAATTCTGTAAGCCGGCGTTGCGTGCCAGCGCCAGGCCTTGCGCGACGCTCTGGTATTCCGCCTCCGGATTGGCCCTGACCTCGACGATTACCGGCAGACCGCTGGCCGCCGCGGCCTGCTCGAAACGCTGGCGCAGCTGCTGTTGCCCCATTGCCACGCCATCGAGGGTGTAGACGTCGCCGGCCTCGATCGCAAGTTTGAGGGTCACGTTCTTGCTTGCCGTTTGCGGGGGACCCTGCGGCAAATCAATGGGCATCGTATGGCTGGCGATCGGCGCGGCGATCATGAAGATCACCAGCAGCACCAACATCACATCCACTAGCGGCGTGATGTTGATGTTCGCGATATGGCTGTTCCGGGATTCGGCAATGGCGAAACTCATGGCGCTTCTCCTGGTCGGGGACGCCTCCACATTTACGCCCGTTGCGAAAGCGCCGCAAGCCTTGCCAAAAAAAACGCCGCCCGGAGGCGGCGTTGCTGCTAAGGGTCTTGCGTGTTCTTACTGACTGGCGCCAGGCGCCACGAAACTGATCTTGACCAGGTTGGCGTTCTTCGCACGCGACAGCACCTTGGCCAGGACTTCGTACTCGGCGTCCTTGTCGGTCTCGATCTCGATCGTCGCCTGCTTGGCGGCATCGACGGCGCCATTGCCATTGTCACCGCGGGCGCCTTCGACGTCGAACTGCGCCTGCAGCGACGACATCGGCGTCGGGCTGCCGTTCCAGCTCACGGTACCGCCGGCATCGATATGGATGCGGATCGGATCGGGCGAGGCGGTCGGTGGTGGTGGAACAGTCGACGGTTGCGGAAGATCGACTTGGATCGGATACGAGGTCGGCGGCACGGTGACCATGAAGATGATCAGCAGCACCAGCATCACGTCCACGAGAGGAGTGACGTTGATGTCGGCCATTGGGCCGCCGGTGTTGGAAGCAAATGCCATGAAAGAAGTCTCCTGTCCGCGGCCGTTAGTGGTTGCGTTCCGGGCTCGACACGAAACCCACCTTGCGCATACCGGCCCTGCGGACGGTCTGCACGGCATCGTTGATGATGCCGTACTTGGTGTTGGCGTCGGCGCGGACGTTGACCATCGGCTGCGGGGTGCGCTGCACGGTCACGGCGAGTTGCTGGTCGAGCTGGGACGCATTGACGCGCTCGTCGTCCCAATACAGTTCGCCATTGGCCTTGATCGTCAGGGTCACCGGCGGAACGTGGATATCGACCTTTTGCTTGAGCGTGGCGAGCGGCAGCTTGACCGTCACCTTGTGGGTCATCAACGGCGCGGTGATCATGAAGATGATCAGCAGCACCAGCATCACGTCCACGAGGGGCGTGACGTTGATGTCGGCCATCGGGCCACCACCGGAGTTGGAAGCAAATGCCATGACTGCGTACCTTTGGGCCTTGGGAGCTCGACTTAGCGCTTGACGTCGCCGACGCGGGAGCCGGTAGCGAAGAAGTCGTGCAGGTCGTGCGCGAAGGTGTCGAACTTGGCGTAGGTGTTGCGGTTGCTGCGCACGAAGTAGTTGTACGCAAGCACCGCCGGGATCGCGACCGACAGACCGAGGGCGGTCATGATCAGCGCTTCACCGACCGGGCCGGCAACGGCGTCGATCGAGGCCGAACCGGATTCGCCGAGGCGGATCAGGGCGTGGTAGATGCCCCAGACGGTACCGAGCAGACCCACGAACGGAGCGGTGGCGCCGACAGTGGCGAGCCAAGTCAGACCGTACTCGAGGTTCGAGCTTTCGCGGGTCACGGCCTGGCGCAGGCCACGATCAATGAACTCGGAACGGTTCAGCGCTTCGACCAGACGGCTGCCTTCATGGCGCTGGTGGTGGGCGGCGGCCTGGGCGCAATCGAGCGCGATCTTCGAGAAGGGCTCGTTGACCGGCTGCTCTTCCATGAAGCGGATCGCGTCCTGCGCGTTCGGGGTTTCCCAGAACGTACGCACGACCTTGTCGGCGCGGCTCTTGACCACCGTGTTCTTGATCAGGTTGACGACCGTGTACCACCACGAGCCGATCGACATGAGGACCAGGATCACGAACACGAGCCCGCTCACCCAGTCGAAGTTCTGGATCATGTGGCTGAAGCCCATCTGCTGCAGGGCTTCGGCGTTGTTGGTGGATCCACCCGCAGCGGCCGGTGCGGCGGCAGCGGAGATGAGAAGGATGTCCTGCAGCATATAGATGACCTTTATTCAGTTATTTATTTGGGAGCGAACACTACGGGAACGCGAACCAGGCCCGCCACTTTCTGGCCGCCACGGGTGCCTGGGTTGAACTTCCATCGACGCGCCGCCTGTTGGGCGGAGCGATCCAGATTGTGGTTGCCGCTCGATTTCTCGATCTGTACATCCAGCACGTTACCGCTGGCATCAATCGACACGAGCAGTGTCACGGTACCGCCAACGCCACGACGTTCTTCCTCCGGCGGGTAGCGCGGCGGGAACAGGCTTTGCGCGGTGACATCAACGCTGCCTTCGAAATCCTGAGGCGCTGCCGGCGGCGATGGCGGCGATGGCGGCGGTGCCGCGACAGCAACCGGGCTCGGCGTATCGTAGACCATCGGCGGCTCTTCCGGTGGCGGCGGGACCGGCGTCGGCTTGGGCTGATCGACGACCTTGGTCACCGTCTTCACAGGTTCCGGCGGCGGTGGCGGCGGTGGCGGTGGCGGCGGTGGTGGTTCGATGAAGTTGACCTGGGTCACGTCTTCATCCGCATCGACCGCGGTCGGCGACGAAATGGGCGCCATCAGCATCATGAAGCCGGCCACGTGCAGGGCAATGGCGAATGCCGTGCCGCTGATCCGGGCCCAACTGAGCGGCTGACGCTCGTTATCGGAGGTGGAATTGAAATCCGTCATGCGGGTGGCGGCTCATCATTACGTTCTCGCGGCGCACAGGCGACGCGACCCACCGCAATCCGGCGGCGAGGACTTGTTAGCTTATACCAAGGCGACATCATTACCAACCGGGTCACTTGCCGGCAGCTTGACGCAAAGCCGTTTCAGCGGCTTTCTTGGTCTCGGGATATTTCGCGGCTTCGCGGTATGCCGCCAGCACCGCCGGCTTGTTGCCCAAGCCGAATTCGGCGCGCGCCACCACCAGCCAGGCGTCGCCCTTGTTCTTCAAGCCCTTGGCGAGAGCTTGCTGCGCGGCGGCTTTCGCCGCGGCCCATTTTTCGTCCTGGGCCTGCAACTTGCCGACATTGAGGAACAACTCGCCATCCTTGGCCAGCGGCGCCGCCTTGCTCCAGGCATCAATGGCCTGCGGAATCTGGTCGAGGTTGTAATAAAGCGTGCCGAGCGCGCTGTAGGAGTTGTAGTCGGGATTGAGAATGCCCTTCTGCAGACCATCGGTGATCATCGTAATCGCGTCTTTTTCGCGGCCCTTGATGTTCGCGAGAATGCGATAGCCCTGCTCGTAATCCTTGGTCTCGGTCAGCAGGCCTGCAGCGCGCATGCGATCGAATACTGCGCCAGCCTTGGCATCCTCATCGGCGTCCTGATAGGCGCCAGCGAGGCTCATCATCAAGGTCTTGTCGTTGGGCTTTTTCGCGAGCATGTCCTCGAGGACTTTCGCGGCTTCCTTGGGCTGGTTCATTTCCTGGTAGTCGGCGACCAGCAGACGCACGAGGTTGTCGCTGCTGTTGCCGGTCGAAAGAGACTTCTTCACTGCCTCGACCGATTCCGGATAGCGTTTCAAACGATAGTAGCCTTCTGCCTTGACGGCGTAAGCCTTCGGCTCCTCGCTCGCGGTTCCGGTGAGGAACTGATCGGCGGTGGCGATGGCATCGGCATATTTCTCTTCCGCCATCTGCATCTGTGCCAGCTGCAGCATCATCTGGAAGTGCGTGTTGTTGGGCAGGCTGTTTTCGCTGATCGCGCGCTGCAGATAGGGAATGACGTGGGTATAGGTATCCGTGTCCTTGGCCATCCAGACAAAAGCGGCGATATAGGCGGCCATGCCACGGTCATACGGCGTAGCCCGCGAATCGGCGATCAGGGCATCGGCGGCCGCGATCGCCGCGTCATTTTTTTCGTCTTTCTGCAACGCGGACAGCGCGGCGAGCTGCTTGGTCAGCGCGGTGTTGCCGCTCTGCTTGGGCTCTTCGCGTTTGGTCTGCGGATACATGGGCGCCTGTTTGGTTCCGCCTTCCTTGGCACGGCGCGCGGCGCGCGTGTTGGCGGCGCGGCTGTCGACGCCGCCGGTTTCGGTCTGGGCATGCGCGATCATGATCGGCAGCGGCAACAGCACTGCGGCAAGCGCAGCAGACAGCAACAGGGTCTTTTTCATTGTTCGGCTCCGTAACCGCGCCAGGTGCGGTATGCGTGGGGGGTGAAGCGTACGGGGGTTAGAGCAATAGCTCAACCCACAGAAATCAAAAAATTCAGAAACACCGGGGCGTTCGTCCCATGGCGTGGGCGGCGCGGAAATTTGCCTGCAGTTTCGGCGCGCGCTCAGCCAGCGCCTTGATACGATTTTGCGGATCCGGATGCGTGGACAGGATCTGCGGCGGCGCGCCGTTCTTGCTCGCGGCCATCATGTGTTGCCAAAGCGTGACCGCCTTCGCAGGATCGAAACCGGCATTGGCCATGAAGCCCTGGCCTTTGAGGTCGGCTTCGGCTTCCTGCTTTCGCGTGTTGGGCAGCAGCACTCCGATCTGCGCGCCCAGGCCCATCGCGCCCATGATCATCTTGGATTTTTCCGGCGAGGTCTTGCTGCCGGTATAGGCGCCAATCACGTCGAGCCCGACGCCGGCGAGCATTTGCCGGGAGACGCGTTCGTTGGCGTGCTGCGAGGTGACGTGGGCCATTTCGTGGCCGATCACCGCCGCCAATTCATCCTGCGAGGCGATCACATCGAACATGCCGGTGTTCACGCCGACCTTGCCGCCGGGCAGTGCGAACGCATTGGGATTGGCGTCTTCGAACACCTGCACTTCCCAGGCCTGCGTCGCCTCTTTCTGCGGCAGCGCGACCAGCAGCGCATTCACCACGCAGCGCGCCTGTGCGATGCGCTTGGGATCGTGAGAAAGCTTGTCGCTGGCCTTGAGCTTCTCGAATGCCTCGACGCCCATCTGGTTCATCTGCGCGTCGGAAACCAGCAGCATCTGTCGCCGCGCCTGCAGCAATGGTGACGTCGCCAACACCGTCGCAACCGTAGCCAGCATCAACAATTTCTTTTTCATGTCGCCCCCGTTTGGCCATCGACGCCGAAAGTGTTTACGTGGTTCGCGCTTAACGCTGGGCCAATACTCCGATCGCGATGCTACGCCTTGGCGATCAGACGTCCAGATTGCCTACGCGCAATGCATTTTCCTCGATGAATTCGCGGCGCGGCTCGACGACATCGCCCATCAGCGTCGAGAAGATCTGATCGGCGGCGACGGCATCCTCGATGCGCACCTTCAACAGGCGGCGCGTTTCCGGATTCACTGTCGTATCCCAGAGTTGCTCCGGATTCATTTCGCCGAGGCCCTTGAAGCGCTGGATCGTGCGGCCTTTTTTCGCTTCATCGAGCAGCCAATCCTGCGCTTGACGGAAACTCGTCACGACCTGCGTCTTGCCGCCACGAGCAACCGTGGCGCCCGCTTGCAGCAGGCCATCGAGCATCGCGGCGACCTCATTGATCTGGCGCAATTCGCCTTGCAGCACCTGATGCGCGGCCAACGTCTGCACGCTGCCCAGACCGTGGTGGCGTTTCTCGATCACCAGCGCGCCGCCGGAAGTTTCACTCGCCGTCTGTACGCGGATGGCGTAGGTGGGGCGACCCAGGCCAACGGCATTGAGTTTTGCCACCAGGCTCGCACACCAGCTGGCGAGTGCGGACTCGCTCTGGAAATCCTCGGCCGTGAGTGGCCGCTGTTCCATCATCGCCTCGAGCACGGCGCGATCGACGCGATACGCGTGACGGGCGATGACCTCGGTCGCGGCAACGACATCGAGCATGAGTTTTTCCAGCGCCGCGCCTGAAATCGCCGGCACCGCGTCGGACGGACGCAACTCCGCGCCCTCGATCGCGTTGTTGACCAGATAGGCGTTGAGCGCGGCGTCGTCCTTGAGATAGAGCTCGTTCTTGCCTTGTTTGATCTTGTACAGCGGCGGTAGGCCGATATAAATGTGGCCGCGTTCGAGCAGTTCGGGCATCTGCCGATAGAAAAACGTCAAGAGCAGCGTGCGGATATGCGATCCATCGACGTCGGCGTCGGTCATCAGGATGATGCGGTGGTAGCGCAGTTTGTCCGGGTTGTATTCGTCCTTGCCGATGCCGCAGCCGAGCGCCGTGATCAGCGTGCCCACTTCCGCGGAGGCGAGCATGCGATCGAAACGCGCGCGCTCGACGTTGAGGATCTTGCCCTTCAACGGCAGGATCGCCTGCGTCTTGCGGTTGCGGCCCTGCTTCGCGGAACCACCCGCAGAGTCACCCTCGACAATGAACAATTCCGACAACGCCGGATCTTTTTCCTGGCAGTCGGCGAGCTTGCCGGGCAGGCCGGCGATATCGAGCGCGCCTTTGCGACGGGTGAGGTCGCGCGCCTTGCGCGCCGCTTCGCGCGCGCGCGCGGCATCGACGATCTTGCCGGCGATCGCACGCGCCTCGTTCGGGCGTTCCTGCAGGAATTCCTCGAGCTTCTGCCCGATCACCGCTTCCACGGCCGGGCGCACTTCGGACGAAACCAACTTTTCCTTGGTCTGCGAGGAGAAGCTTGGGTCCGGCACTTTCACCGACAGCACCGCGATCATGCCCTCGCGCATGTCGTCGCCCGACAGCGTGATCTTGGCCTGCTTGGCGATACCGTTTTGTTCGATGTAGTTCGACAGCGTGCGGGTCAGCGCAGCGCGGAAACCGATCAGGTGGGTGCCGCCATCCTTCTGCGGGATGTTGTTGGTGAAGCAGAACATCGTTTCCTGGTAGGCGTCGGTCCACTGCACCGCAATGTCGACGACGATACCGTCTTTTTCGCCGGAAGCAGAGATAACTGATTGATGCAGCGGGGTTTTTAGCGCAGCAAGGTGCTCGACGAAACTCTTGATGCCGCCCTCGTACTCGAACAGGTCGCGCTTGCCTTCGCCGCGCTCATCGATCAGTTCGATCTTGACGCCGGAATTGAGGAAGCTCAGTTCGCGCAGACGCTTGGCGAGAATGTCGTAGTGGAATTCGACGTCGGTGAAGATTTCCGCGTTGGGCAGGAAACGCAGTTCGGTGCCGCGCTTGCCGGAGGGGCCTACCGCTTTCAGCGGATAAACAGGCTCGCCGAGGGCGTATTCCTGCTGGTGGTGCTGGCCATCGCGCCAGATGTCGAGCCAGAGTTTGGACGACAGCGCATTGACGACGGAAACGCCGACACCATGCAGACCGCCGGAAACCTTGTAGCTGTTGTCGTCGAACTTACCGCCGGCGTGCAGCACGGTCATGATGACCTCGGCCGCCGAGACGCCCTCTTCCTTGTGGATATCGGTCGGAATGCCGCGGCCGTTGTCGGACACCGAACAGGAACCGTCGTTGTGCAGGGTAACGACCAGGTGGTCGCAATAGCCGGCGAGGGCTTCGTCGATGCCGTTGTCGACGACCTCAAAGACCATGTGGTGCAGGCCGGTGCCGTCGTGGACGTCGCCGATGTACATGCCGGGGCGCTTGCGGACCGCTTCCAGGCCACGCAGGACGGTGATCTTGCTGGAGTCGTAGGCGTTGTTGGCGGGCGGGTTCGGCAGCTGCGGATCGGTCATCGGTTTCTGGTTCTCTGCGCGTGCATGACGATCCGTCGCGTCGCGGCGGACCAATGAATTAGGGTCTCGCGAGTATACCGCGACGGCGTTTTTTACGCCTCGCGGGCGATAGCGGAAAGGTCTGGTAGGCGTCGGATTTCGCCGCGTTCCACGTGAAACCTTCGCACGTTGCAGGCGACCTCCCGAAGCGTCTGCGGCTCTTCGGTGCCCGTCAGCAACACCTGGGCTCCGGACTCGATGACCGCCGCCAACACTTGTCGCTGGTGAGCCAGATCCAGCTCCGAAGCCAGGTCATCAAGACAGATCACTGGCCACTCGCCTCGCTCCTGAGCATGCGCCTTGCCCTGCGCCAACACACAGGTCAGCGCAGTCAGCTTTTCCTGGCCTCGCGACAGCGCCTCCCGCCCGGGCAGGGCGGCGAAGCGCACCTGCCAGTCAGCGCGATGCGGTCCTACCGAGGTATGCCCGGTCATCAGGTCGCGATCGCGCGCCAGTTGCAGCGCATCGAGCAGTGATAGGGCTTCGCGCTTCCAGCCTGGCTGGAATTCCAGTCGGCAAGCGCCGAGCTCGGGAAGGAAGACCTTTGCGACCTCCGAAAGCACGGGCTCCAACCGATCCAGATAGTCCTGACGCTGCCGGGTGATTGCTTCGCCCGCCTCCGCCAGCTCCAGATCCCAGGACGCAAGGGTTTGTGGTGCCGGGGAGGTCTTGAGTAGGGCGTTTCTTTGTTTCAGCGCCCGGGCTTGGCGGCGCCAGAGGGGAAGGAAGCTCGGTTCCACGTGAAACAAGCCCCAATCAAGAAAGCGTCGGCGCAGCTCGGATCCGCCAGCGATCAATTCATGACTACCTGGTTCGAAGATCACCACCGGCAGTTCTGTACACAATTCGGTGAGGCTTGGGACAGGGCCACCGTCGAGACGCGCCTCCCAACTACTACCGGTATGGCGAAGGCCCGCCCTCCGGAACTGGCCACGACCGTCCCGCCATTCGGCATAAAGGGAAAGATGCGGCTGACCACTGCGGATCAACCCGTCGCGAACACGCCCTCGAAACGAGCGGCCGTAGCCGAGCAAGCTCAGCGCCTCGATCACGCTGGATTTCCCGGCGCCATTCGGGCCGGTAATCAGGTTCAGCCCTGGCGCCAGCTCCAGTTCCGCTTCCTCAAGACAGCGGAGCTGGCTGATCCGCAACAGGCCAAGAATCATCGCTGCCGCTCCGGACGGGGGGCTGATGGAAAAGATGATCGGCCAATTGAAACAGGCCCGGGATTTCCGGGCCTGTGGGAAAGCTTGCTGAAGTGAAAAATCCGCGTCACAGGCGCAACGGCATGACCACGTGACGGCTGCGCTCATGGCTGGCCTCGCGCAGCAGGGCCGAGGAGTTGCCATCACGCAGATTGAGCACCACGTCTTCCTCGCGCAGCGCCGACAACGCATCCAACAGGTAGGTCACGTTGAAACCGACCGACAGGTTGTCGACACGGGTTTCAGCCTCGACCTCTTCCTGGGCTTCTTCCTGCTCGGGATTGTGGGCAACGATGCGCAACTGTCCTGGCGAGACTTCCAGCTTCACGCCGCGGTATTTCTCGTTCGAAAGAATCGCCGCGCGCTGCAAAGCAGCCCGGAAAACTTCGCGATTGATCTTCACTTCCTTGTCGGCGCCGATCGGGATGACCGCGTCGTAGTCCGGGAAGCGGCCATCGATGAGCTTGGAGGTAAAGGTCACGTCCTCGCGGCGCATGCGCAGGTGGTTGCGACCGATCTCAAGCTCAACCTCGCGGTCGCCGCCTTCGAGCAGGCGCTGCAATTCAAGCACGCCCTTGCGCGGCAGGATGATCTGCTTGCGAGTCTGAGCGCCCGACGGCAGCGGCGCTTCGCACAAAGCCAGACGGTGGCCATCGGTCGCCACGCAGCGCAGGGAATCCTCGCGCAGGTCGAGCAACAAACCGTTGAGGTAATAACGCACGTCCTGCTGCGCCATCGCGAACGCAGTGCGTTCAATCAATTCCTTGAGCGCTGCCTCGGAAACCCGGATGCGTTCGACCAGGTCCAGATCCTCGATCGCCGGAAAATCATTCGAGGGTAGGGATGCCAGAGTGAACCGGCTACGGCCTGCCTGCACCGTGACCTTGTCGCCGGTCTGGCTCAGGGTGACGCGCGAACCATCAGGCAGTGCGCGGACGATCTCAAACATCTTCCGGGCGGGAATGGTCGTCTCGCCGTTCTGTGCGTCTTCCACCGCACAGCGGGCAACCATCTCGACTTCAAGGTCGGTGCCGGTCATCGAAAGTTTGCCGTCCTCGATCTGCACCAGCAGATTGGCCAGGACGGGCAGGGTCTGGCGTCGCTCGACGACGTTGACGACCTGCTGCAAGGGTTTGAGAAGAGCTTCGCGCGACAGGCTGAAACGCATGCAGGAACCCCAAAGCCAAAGTGGATATATTTAAGATTGGTGGTGGTAGAGCAGCCACAAAATGCTATAAAAACAAAACAAACTATTGATTTTTATGACTTAATTTTCATTCTTGGCTGTGGGCCAAGACACTTGGTGCTGCGGGATAATCTGTGGGTAAGTTTTCGGGTCCGGATCCGTCCCCGGGTTATCCACAGCTTTTCCCCGTCCCCTGGGGATTACTCAGTCAACTTGCGAACCAGCTTGTCCCAATCCTCGTGCAACTTGCCGTCGGTTCCGATCAGATCACGGATCACCCGGCAGGCGTGCAACACGGTGGTATGGTCCCGGCCACCGAACGCATCGCCAATTTCCGGCAGGCTGTGTTCGGTCAGATCTTTCGCCAGCGCCATCGCCATCTGCCGCGGACGTGCCAGAGAGCGCGTTCGCCGCTTCGAAAGCATGTCCGCCATTCGCAGCTGATAGTAGTCTGCCACGGTCTTTTGGATATTGCTGATCGAAATCACCTGCGCCTGGGCGCGCAGTAGGTCGCGCAGCGTCTCCTGGGCGAAATCGGGCGTGATCGGTTTGCCCATGAAGTTCGAGCGCGCCGCCAGAGTGTTGAGCGCGCCTTCGAGGTCGCGCACGTTCGAACGCATGCGCTTGGCGATCAGATAGGCGACGTCATCGGGCAGCACCACGCGGCGTTCGCTGGCCTTCGCCGAAAGAATCGCCGCCCGGGTTTCGAAATCCGGCGGCTCGATCGCCACCGACAAGCCCCAGCCCAATCGCGATTTCAATCGCGGCTCGAGATTCTCGACTTCGCGCGGATAGCGATCGCAGGTCAGGATGATCTGCTGCTTGCCGTCGAACAGCGCGTTGAAGGTGTGGAAGAACTCTTCCTGGGTGGTTTCCTTGCCGGCGAAAAACTGGATGTCGTCGATCAGCAGCGCATCCACCTGCTGGAATTGCCGTTTGAACTGGTCCATCGACTTGCTGCGCAAGGCATTGACCATCTTGCTGACGAAATCGTCCGAACGCAGATACAGCACGCGCATGCCCGGGTTGCTGGCGCGCATGAAGTTGCCGGCGGCATACATCAGATGGGTCTTGCCCAGACCGGTACCACCATAGAGCAGCAGCGGGTTGTAGGCCCGGCCAGGATTGAGCGCGACTTGTCGGGCAGCGGCGAGGCCAAGCTGATTGCTGCGACCCTCGACGAAATTGTCGAAGGTGTAATGCGTATCCAGGTTGCCCTGGTAGTCCACGGGCGTCGTACGAACCGATCCAGCGTTGGCGGGAACGGCGGCGACCACGGTTTCGCGCTTGAGCGAACCTACCGCCACCGCCACCGGGGTCGGCGAGCCGACGTAGTGGCTGACCAGCTCGCGGATGCGCTCCAGATAACGCTCGCGGACGATGTCGACGACGAAATCATTGGGCGCGTAAAGCGTTAGGCCTTCCGGCCGCGGATCGGCCTGCAGGGGCTTGAGCCAGGTGTGGATATCCTCGGCCGAGAGTTCGGTTTCGAGTCGTTCGAGGCAGCGGGGCCAGGCAGAATCCATCGGGTGCAGGGACAGTCTCGCCAGGCCGCGAGGGGTCGCGGCCTGTGGATAAGTGGGCGGATCGCCAGTCTAGCGCTGCGACGCCATCCCTGCCAAGCACAGTCGGCTTGACTGGCAAGGCCCTGATTCGCTATCATTTTCAGTTCTTTGCAGCCCTATCTTGAACTGAGACGCCATCATGGCCACCAAGCGCACCTATCAGCCCAGCAACATCAAGCGTAAACGCGACCACGGTTTCCGTGCCCGCATGGCTACCGCCGACGGCCGCAAGGTCCTGGCCCGTCGTCGTGCCAAGGGTCGTGCCCGCCTCTGCGTCTGACCCTGCGCCGCGATCTTGCGGCGCATCGTTATGGATTGTGACGGGCCGTGACTTCCACGCCCCTTGCTGATCATCTCGATTTCCCTCGCTGCGCGCATCTGCGCGCCTCGGCCGAATTCCAGGCCGTGTTCGGCGAGGGAAAACGCATTTCTGGCGCCTGCTTTCGTCTGCACGCACGGATTGTTGCCGACGCCAGCGAGCGGCGCCTCGGCGTCGCGGTATCCAAGCGTGTCGATAAGGCCGCGGTTGGCCGCAATCGCGTCCGTCGCCAGGTGAAGGAAGTCTTCCGCCTGCATCGCGCCCATCTCCCCGGCGGCGATTTCGTTTTCGTCGCCAAACCCGAAGCGGCGAAAGCCGACAACGCTGCGCTTCGCGCCGATCTCTTGTCCTTGCTCGATCGCGCCCGCACGTTGAAGCCCATGACCCCGCCCGGCACAATGCCGCCCTCCGCTGCGACCACCGGTCGCGACCCCACCGCACCCTAGCTGGCGCCACGCGCCGAGACAGCCTCGTCCATGAATCAGACCCGTTCGTTCCTGTTGATCCTCTGGCTGTTTGTCGCCGGCCTGTTGTGGATGCAGTGGAACAAGGCACCTACCAACCCGTCGGGAAGCACCCCGGAAACCGCGGCCGCAACGGCCGCACTACCCAGCGACGCATTGCCCGATACCGGCAACAACGCCGCCGCGCTTCCTGGCAGTGTCGTCACGACAGCGCCGACGGCGACCGTGGCGCCGGAAAAACTGATCACCATCGAAAACGATGTTCTTCGTCTCACCATCGATTTGCATGGCGGCCACATCGTCGATTCGCAGCTGCTGACCTATACCGTCGAGAAACAAGCCGGCAGCCCGAATGTGCATCTGCTCGCCACCGATGCCGCGCATTATTTCCGCGCCGACGCCGGACTGATCCGCGTCGACGGACAGCAGCAGAAAACCATCGATCAGCAATTCCAGATCGAATCGGGCGGCGATCAAAACAGTTTCGTCATTGCGCCCGGCGCCGCCACCCTCGCACTGCCCTTGCTGGCGACCGATCCGACCACCGGCCTGAGCGTGCGTCGCACGCTGACGCTGACACGCGGCAGCTTCGTGCTCGGCCTCAGCGAACAGATCAGCAACACCGGCACGACGTCGCAGAGCGTGTATCCCTTCGTTTCGCTCGACCGCGTCGCGCCGCCGGTACCGCCGAAGCACAGCTTCATGACCAACCCGGAAACCTTCAGTGTCGTCGGTGCGGCCTGGTATTCGCCGGAAAAGAAATACGACCGCACGCGCTTCACCAAATTCGATGGAACCAAGCCGCCGACCGAAGAAATCGCGAATGGCTGGATCGCAATGCTCCAGCATCATTTCGTCACCTCCTGGGTGCCATCGCCGAAAGAGAACCAGAAGTTCTACACCGCGACGCTCAACCATGCCGGCGTGCCGCTCTATGAAATCAAAAGCGTCGCCACGCCGCTCAGCATCGCGCCGGGCGCAAGCGCCACGCATGAAGCCAGCCTCTGGGTCGGCCCGAAGCTCCAAGCCAGCATGGTCAAGCTCGCGCCGTCGCTGGAAAACAGCGTCGACTACGGCATGTTCCGCGTGATCTCGCAGCCCTTGTTCGACTACATCCTCGAGCCGCTGCATGACCACGTCACAGGCAACTGGGGCTGGGCGATCATTCTGACGGTGCTGCTGCTCAAGCTCGCGCTCTACCCGCTGTCGGCCAAGCAATACAAATCGATGGCGAAGATGCGTGCGGTAATGCCGCGCATCGAAGCGCTCAAGGAGCGCTACGGCGACGATCGCCAGGCGTTCGCAGTGGCGCAGATGGATCTGTACAAGAAGGAAGGCGTCAATCCGATTGGCGGCTGCCTGCCGATGTTGATCCCGATTCCGATTTTCCTTGGCCTGTACTGGGTGCTGATCGAAACCGTCGAGATCCGCCACGCGCCGTGGATGGGCTGGATCCAGAACCTCACTTCCGCCGACCCGTATTTCATCCTGCCGGCGCTGAATCTCGCGGTGATGTTCCTCACCCAAAAGCTCACGCCGACCCCGGGCATGGATCCGATGCAGAAGAAGATGATGCAGTTCATGCCGCTGGTGTTCGGCGGAATGATGGCGTTCTTCCCGTCCGGCCTGGTTCTTTACTGGGTTACCAACGGCGCACTCGGCCTGTTGCAGCAGTGGTGGATGACCAAGCAGCATGGCCCGAAGACCGCGGCCACTACCGTCCGCTGATTCAAGGCGCGGAGCATTTGGACAGGGCCCGCGCAAGCGGGCCTTGTTTTTTCCAAAGCCGCTGCACCGGAACCTGGACACGCGGGAAGGTTTTTGCTGGCACCGACGGCCGGCCGAAAACAGAATGAACCGGAATCTCATAAGCTGACCCTAGCTGCCGCAGGACGAATCACGCCGCATGTCGAAAATCGCCGCCATCGATACCATAGCCGCGATCGCTACCGCGCCAGGCCCCGGCGGCGTCGGCATCGTCCGGATATCGGGCCCGCTCGCGAGCACCATCGCGGAAACGCTCTGCGGCAAAAGCCTGCAGCCGCGGCAGGCGCATTACACGCGCTTTCTTTCCGACGATGGCGAAAGCATCGACGACGGCATCGCCCTGCATTTCCCGGCGCCGCATTCGTATACCGGCGAAGACGTGGTCGAGCTGCAGGCGCATGGCAGCCCGGTGCTGCTCGCGCAATTGCTGCGCCGCTGCCTGCAACTCGGCGCGCGCGCGGCCCGGCCCGGCGAATTCACCGAACGGGCATTTCTCAACGAAAAACTCGATCTCGCGCAGGCCGAAGCCGTTGCCGATCTGATCGCCGCCGGTTCCGACGCCGCCGCGCGTGCGGCGCGACGTTCGCTCGACGGCGAATTCTCCCGGCGCGTCGATGCGGTGGTCGAACATCTGCTCGGTCTGCGCGTCTACATTGAGGCCGCCCTGGATTTTCCCGATGAGGAAATCGATTTCCTCGCGGCACCGGAATTGCTCCAGCGATTGCAGGAAGCCAACGCCAGCCTCGCGCGGCTGCGTCGCGATGCCGAGCACGGCAAGCGCCTGGTCGATGGTTTGCATGCCGTGATCGTCGGTGCGCCCAATGCCGGTAAATCATCGCTGATGAATGCCTTGGCGGGCAGCGATCGCGCCATCGTCACCGATATCGCCGGCACCACCCGCGACCTGCTGCACGAAACCCTCGACCTCGACGGCCTCGTGCTCACTTTGGTCGACACCGCCGGCCTGCGCGAATCGGGCGACGCCATCGAAGCCGAAGGCATCCGTCGCGCGCGCGCCGAACTCGCCCGCGCCGATCTCGCGTTGGCCGTGCTCGACGATCGCGACGTCAGCGCGGCGGAAGCATTGGCAGCGGAGTTGTCGGCGCTGCCGACGGTGCTGTGGTTGCACAACAAGAGCGACCTGTCCGGACAAACAGCACACAGCGAAACGCGCGCGGATGGCGAGCATCTGTGGCTGTCCGCACGTACTGGCGCCGGCCTTGACGCGTTGCGTGCGCGACTGCGGCAGCTGGCCGGCCATGGCGAAACCGGCAGCGGCAGTTTCAGCGCCCGCGCCCGGCATCTCGAGGCGCTGGCGCGTGCGGCCGGACATTTCGACCTCGCCGCCGGCCATCTGCGTGCCGGCGCCGGCGAACTGGCCGCGGAGGAACTCCGCGTCTGCCAGGCCGCGCTGGGCGAACTCACCGGCCAGGTCGATGCCGACCAGTTGTTGGGGCGGATTTTCTCCAGCTTCTGCATCGGCAAATAGACGCGAGCAACGCCCGCGTCGCCTGGGCGGGGCGCATACGGCGGCAGCGATTCGCGCGAAAAGCACTTTCGGCAGGTGGTTTCGCTCGGCTTGGGGCAGCTGCAGAAATCGCAGGTGAGGGCACTTCGTCACCGTCTGCGCCCGCTGCGCATGGCGTTCCGCGCGATCTGCCGACCACCAGTTGTCAGGAAAGTGACGCGCGCTACGGAAATGGCTTGACAAAAGGGCCAAACTTTTATGTGCTGAAAGTAACGCCCCACCCCTACGAGAGCCAAACCCATGTCCCGATTGAGCGCGTCATCTGTTTCCCTCCGCTTGGCGATCGCCTTGGCTCTGGGCCTTGGCCTGGCCGCTTGCAACAAGGACAAGCCCGCCGACACCACGGCACCGGCCGCCACCGCGCCGGCCGGCCCGACCGCCGCCGAAGCCGCCGCTGCCCAGGCCGCGCAGCAGCAGGCCGCCGCACTTAATGCCCTGTCGGTCGACGAGCTGAAAAAGCGCGGCAGCCAGGCCCTGCGCGAACAGCGTCTGTACGCCCCGGCCGGCGACAACGCGATGGAGTACTACCTCACGCTGCGCAAGAAGAGCGAGAAGCCCGACGCCTCCGCGGAAAGCGCGCTGATCGATCTCACCCCGTATGCAGTGATCGCTGCCGAGCAGGCGCTTGGTCGCGAAGACTTCATCGAAGCCGAACGCCTGCGTGCGCTGATCGCCGATGCCGACGCCCAGGCGCCCGCGCTGCCGCGCATCACCGATGCGATCGCCAAGGGCAAGGCCAACGTCGCCAACCGCGCGACCCAGGAAGCGACCCGCGCCGCTGATCTGGCCAAGGCCGCCGAAGACGCGAAAGCCAAGGCCGCCGCTGCAGCAGCCACTGCGGCGACCACGACCACGGCGCCCAAGCCCACGACCGCCGCTCCTGCGCCGACCCCGTCCGCGCCGCCGCCGGCTCCGGAACGTGCAACGCCCGTGGTTACCGCGCCGTCCGCACCGAGCCCGTCCGCACCGGCTCCTTCGCGCAACACCGGCGGTGGTGGTCTGGTGCCGATCAGTACGCCGCAGCCGGCCTATCCGCCGGAAGCGCAGCGCCAGGGCAAGACCGGCGAAGTGGTGGTCAGCTTCACCGTCAATGCCGACGGCTCGGTCGGCAATGTCGACATCGTCAGCTCCAAGCCGCGCGGCGTGTTCGATCGCAACGTGCAGGCGGCAGTGCGGCGCTGGAAGTTCCAGCCCACCGACCAGCAGACGGTGACGCGCACCTTCACCTTCCAGCGCTGATCATCGACAGCCGCTGATCGCTCACGGCGATCGCGACAAGAAGAAGGCCCGGCATGCGAATGCCGGGCCTTTGTTTTTATCAGCGTCCTGCGACGAAACGCGTCAGGCGGAAATCGCCAGGCTTTCGTCGTGGTAGCGGCGCGCCGCCAACCACCACAGCAGCGCACCGAGACCGAAGCCGGCGAGCAGATACACGCCCCATTCGCTGCTGCTGATGTTTTCGCTGCGCACCAGTTTCAGGATCATCTGGTTCTGCGCGAGAAACGGCGTCGCCATCATCCACAACTGGTTCTTCACCGGATTCACCATCAGGATGATCGTCGGCAGCATTGGCAGCAGCATCAGCAGGCTCATGTAGCTCTGCGCTTCCTTCACCGACTTCGCGCCCGCGGCGATGAAGGTTAGCAGGCAGGTACCGATTAGCACGATCGGCAGCATCACCAGCAGGATGCGCGCGATCGCCCACAACGAAACATCGAGTTTGATGCCCAGGCTGGGCGCGAACACGAAGCTGAGCTTGAACGCGATCAGCGTCAGCAACAGACTGGTAACGCCAAAGGCGCAGGCGGCGGCGATCTTGCCGCTCATGATCGTCGCGCGCGCCGCCGGCGTCGCCAGCAGCGGCTCCAGCGACTGCCGTTCGCGTTCGCCGGCGGTGGCATCGATCACCAGATACGCGCCACCGAGAAAGCCGGTCAGGATCAGCAGATAGGGCAGGAAAGCCAGCGCCTGGCCGACGCGACTTTCCGGCGTGGCGAGATCGCGATGGCTCACACGCAACGGCGCTGCCGTGGTCGGGCTGATGCCGCGTGCGACCAGACGCAACGCACCGACGCCCTGGCCGTAATTTTCCAGCAG
The DNA here is from genome assembly GCF_035312645.1 of Arenimonas sp. GTDB lineage: Bacteria > Pseudomonadota > Gammaproteobacteria > Xanthomonadales > Xanthomonadaceae > Arenimonas. The sequence goes on along the minus strand of NZ_DATGBO010000142.1, from coordinate 6,629 downwards.
GGTTTCGAGTCGCTGCACCGGAATCTGCGCGTCCTCGCGCGAGCTGTCGTGCAGGATTTCCACCGACGCCGGCAGGCTGGCATGCCATTGCTCGGCGAATTTCGCATCGATGCGCAGGATCACGTCCTGGCTCTGGTTGCGGATCGCCGCATCCGGATCCTTGGGCGCGGGCTTGACCACGATGTTCTGGCCTTGCAGCCAGGCGATCAGGTTGGGTGCGTTGCTGGCACCGATCACCGGCACCTCCAGCGGCTTTTCCAGCTGCGAGGTGATGCGGTTGTTGGCGAGGTAGCCGATGCCGAGGATCAGTGCTGGCATCAGCAACGGCCCCATCAGCAACGACACCATCAGCGTGCGGCGATCGCGCAGCAGGTCGGTCAATTCCTTGACCATCACGACAAACAGCGGGTTCATGCGTGCAATCCTTCTTCCGAACCGATGGCCTTGACGAAAGCGTCTTCGAGATTCGCTTCGCCGGTATGCGCGCGCAGTTCATCGGGAGTTCCCGCAGCCATGACCCGGCCTTGCGCGATCACCACGATGCGGTCGCAGAGCGCGGCCACCTCCTGCATGATGTGACTGGAAAAAATCACGCAACGACCTTCGCCGCGCAACTGGTGCAGGAATTCGCGCAGGCCGCGTGTGGTCATCACGTCCAGGCCATTGGTCGGCTCGTCGAGGATCACGTTCTTCGGGTCGTGCACCAGTGCCCGCGCGATCGCGGTCTTGGTGCGCTGGCCTTGCGAGAAACCCTCGGCGCGACGATCGAGCACGTCTTCCATGCCCATCGCTGCCGACAATTCGTTGGTGCGCCGGGCGATGTCGGCTTCGCTCATGCCGTGCAGGCGGCCGAAGTAGGCGATGTTCTCGCGCGCGGTCAGGCGCTTGTACACGCCGCGCGCATCGGGCAACACGCCGAGATGGCGGCGCACGGTTTCGGCATCGCGCACGGCATCGAAACCATCGATACGCACGCTGCCGGCATCGGGCGACATCAGTGTGTAGAGCATGCGCAGCGTCGTGGTCTTGCCGGCGCCGTTCGGGCCGAGCAGGCCGGTGATCTCGCCATCGCGGGCGGTGAAGCTCACGCCTTGCACGGCTTTGACCAGCCCGGTCTTGCTCTGGAAGGATTTATGCAGATCAATGGCTTCGATCATGAGGGCAGTCTCGCGGCGAGTCGGGTCGAGGTCGGAAGCAAGCGGAATGCGCTCATGGTTCCCACCCGTAGAATCCAGTGAAGGGTTGCGCGTACGGCACCTTGTCCAGGCAGGAAGCATCGAGCTTCATCGCATCCGCGCTGTCGACGAACTGCGCGAACAGGCGCGGCATGCAACCGGCCGGCAGCACGTTGTGGCCCTGGCCGCGCACGATCAGATGGCGACTGTTGGGCAGATGGCTGTGCACTTCCTCGCCGTAACGCGGTGGCGTCACCGGATCGAATTCGCCGGACATGATCAGCACCGGCACGTTGCCGGTCAGCGGTTCGCGGAAGCCCGCGGGGCGCCGACCTTTCGGCCAGACCGCGCATTGCGCCGCCGTCACCGTCACCATTTCCTCGCCGATCAGGCTGCCGGCATCGGCGGGGTCGGCTTTCAACTCGCTGGCGTCTTCGGTGCAGACCACCGATAACTGCATGCCGGTCATGATCTGATCGCCGACGGTGCTAGTGATCAGTTTCGACAAGGCCATCAAGGGTTCGTAGCGACCCTGCGCGGCTTCGTTGAGCTCCAGCGGCAGCAGCCCAGCAACTTGCGGTGCGTAGGCGAACATGCGCGCGAGATTCGCGACATGGCCGGGCGTGAGTTTTTCCTCGCGCGCCTCGCCGGTGACGGCATCGCGGTAGTGCACCAGCGGCGGCGCGACGGCGAGCTGCTTCATCAGCGCGTTCAGGCGCGCGCGCGGATCGCCGAGTTTCGCCGCGCACAGCTTGTCCTGTTTGCAGCGCGCGAATTGCAGATCCAGCGAGGCTTCGAGATTCTTTGAAAAATCATTGCCCAGCACCAGCGAGTTGGGCGCGATGCCGTCGATGGTGATCGTGCGCGTGTGCTGCGGATAGCGCTTGCCATATTGCTGCGCGACGCGGGTGCCGTAGGACACGCCCATCAGATTGACCTTGTCGGCGCCGATCGCCGCGCGGACATCGTCGAGATCCTGGATCGCGTCGGTGGTCGAATAGAAACGCAGGTCGGCTTTTTTCGACAGCTCCGCCGCACAGCGTTTGGCGAACGCCTGCGCATCGGCGACGCTGTCGTCGTTGTCTTCCATCACCGCGTTCTTGCCAGCGACGTTCTTGCACACGAGTTTGTTGGAGCCGCCGGTGCCGCGCTGATCGACCAGGATCACGTTGCGTTTCTTGCGCAGCTCGGCGAAGGCCGGCGCGATGCCGGGAAAACTTTCCAGCGCTGACTGCCCAGGGCCACCGGCGATCATGAACATCGGGTCGGGTTCGGCATCGCCCTTGGCCGGCAACCAGGCGATCGCCAGGCTGATCTTGCGGCCGTTCGGCGCAGCGTGATTTTCCGGCACCTGCAGCGTCGTGCACTGCGCTTCCAGCGCCTGCGTGGCGAACTCCGGCGCCAGCGTGCAAGGCGTGAATTCCAGTTGCCCGAGTCGCCGCGCGACGGGCTTTTCGACGGCGGCCGCTGCGGCATTCGCCTTGTCGGCGGTATCGGTATGGCCCGGATGCCATTTCGTCCAGGCGATCACCGCGAACGCGATGAGCATGACGATCCAGCGGCTGTACTTTTTCAACGTGGCGCTCTCCCTTGTTGATCGGCTCAGAATGCCAGACGCCTGCGCGCCGACAATGTGACCGACATTGCTCCGGTATCGTCACCGACCGCGCGTTCGTGATCTGGCTGCGATCGTTCCCGCGCGGGGAAAGTACCGGGGTTATTTGCTGCTGACGTATTTTTCGCGGCGGATATGCGGGATCGGCAGCCCGGCGGCCTTCAGTGCCTCGAACGCGGCATCGACCATGTTCGGATTGCCGCACAGGTAGGCGATGTCGTTTTCAGCCGACGGAGCGAACTCTGCGAGCGCCTCCTGCACATAGCCGCGGCGCACGTCCGGATGCGCATCCACCGGCAGCTCGCGCGAGAAACACGGCACGAAGCGGAAGTTCGCATGCGTGGCCGCGAACGCATAGAAATCGTCGGCGTAGATCAATTCCTCCGGCGTGCGTGCGCCGAACAGCAGCACGATCTCGACGCCGCGCTCGCGCATCAGCGTTTCGAGTTGCGGCAGCATCGCGCGGTACGGCGTCACGCCGGTGCCGGTGCCGATCAGCAGGTAACGTTTGTTGCTGTCGTTGGGCATCAGGCAGAAGCGGCCGTAAGGGCCGCTGCACTGGATCTGCTGACCTTCGTCGAGCGCGGTGAATAGCGCGGTGGCGGCGCCACCGGTGACATAGCTCACCGCGATCTCGACCGCTTCGCCCGGACCCAGTGCGTGGTCGTGGATGGTCGCGAGCGAATAGCTGCGCTTGGTCGCCGTGCCGTCGGGATAATTGAAATGCACCTGGATGAACTGGCCCGGATTGAAGTCCAGCGGCAGACCATCGTCACGCGCGAAAGCCAGATGGCGCACGCTGGGCGCGAGCATGCGGCTGCCGATCAGCCGAAGCGGGAATTGATGAACCACAGGGACTCCAGACAAGGAAGCGGTCCGGACGCGCGGGCGCGCCGCCGGTCCGGACAGACAAGCCCCTATAATAAAGCCTTCACGGCCCCAGCCGCGCCTGCGGCGCCCACGGCCCGACCCAGGAGTCCGTTGCCCGATGTCCGTTCCCGCGCTACAGATCACCGACCTCCGCAAGACCTACGACAACGGCGTCGAAGCACTCAAGACCGTCTCCCTGACCGTCGAGCCCGGCGATTTCTTCGCCTTGCTGGGCCCGAACGGCGCCGGCAAATCCACACTGATCGGCGTGGTCAGCTCGTTGGTCAACGCCTCCGCCGGCAGCGTCAAGGTGTTCGGCGTCGACATCGCCACGGATCGTTCCGCCGCGATGCGCCTGATCGGCCTGGTGCCGCAGGAAATCAATTTCAACATGTTCGAGAAACCGTTCGACATCTGCGTCAACTACGCGGGCTTCTACGGCATCGAGCGCGTGGAGGCGGAAAAGCGCGCCGAGGAAGAACTCAAGGCAGCGCAGCTCTGGGGCAAGGCGCAGATGATGAGCCGCACGCTGTCGGGCGGAATGAAACGACGCCTGATGATCGCCCGCGCGATGATGACGCGGCCGAAGCTGCTGATCCTCGACGAACCCACTGCCGGCGTGGACATCGAAATCCGCCGCGGCATGTGGAAGACGCTCAAAGAGGTCAACGCCGCCGGTACCACGGTGATCCTCACCACGCATTACCTGGAAGAAGCCGAAAGCCTGTGCCGCAATCTGGCGATCATCGACCGCGGCCAGATCATCGAACAGGGTCCGATGAAGGAGCTGCTGTCGAAACTCGATGTCGAAGGCTTCGTACTCGACATCGACGGCAAGCTGCCCGCCGCGCTGCCGCAGCTTGAGGGCATCAAGATCGAGGCCAGCGACGACCACACGATCCAACTGGAAATGCCGCGCAGCCGCGACCTCAACGGCGTGTTCGCCGCGCTCGACGGCGCCGGCATCCGCGTGCGTTCGATGCGCACGCAGAGCAATCGCCTGGAAGAACTGTTCGTGCGCCTGACCGGCGACAACAACAAGAATCCCGTGACCCCGGCGCAAGCATGACCAGGAAAATCGCGCGGTTCCATAACAAATACCCGTCATTCCCGCGAAGGCGGGAACCCAGCGACTTTTTTACTTGAGCGAAAGACGCTGGATGCCCGCCTTCGCGGGCATGACGAGAGTGATGGTTTTTCGAACAACTATAGATGTTTGTTTCCGCGCGTACGACGAGAAAAGACAAACCATGAGCAACCCGAATTTCATCGCCCTGCAGACCATCGCCCGTCGCGAGGTCTCGCGCATCCTGCGCATCTGGGCGCAGACGCTGGTGCCGCCGGCGATCACGATGACGCTGTATTTCCTGATCTTCGGCAATCTCGTCGGCCGCCGCATCGGCAAGATGGGCGACTTCAGCTACATGGATTTCATCGTTCCCGGCCTGGTGATGATGAGCGTGATCCAGAACGCCTACGGCAACATCAGCTCGTCGTTTTTCGGCGCCAAGTTCGGCCGTCATATCGAGGAACTGCTGGTCTCGCCGATGCCGAACTGGGTGATTCTCGGCGGTTACGTCGCCGGCGGCGTGCTGCGCGGGCTGATGGTCGGCGCGATCGTGCTGGTGATCGCGATGTTCTTCACGCACGTACGCGTGCCGCATCCGCTGATCACCTTCAGCACGGTACTGCTGGGCGCGACGATCTTCTCGCTGGCCGGTTTCGTCAACGCGGTCTACGCGAAGAAGTTCGACGACATCGCCATCATCCCGACGTTCATCCTCACGCCGCTCACCTACCTCGGCGGCGTGTTCTATTCGATCACGCTGCTGCCTCCGTTCGCGCAGACGCTAACCCACCTCAACCCGATCTTCTACATGGTCAACGCGTTCCGCTACGGCCTGCTCGATTACAGCGACGTATCGATGTGGCTCGCGTATTCGGTGATGCTGTGCTTCGTGGTGGCCTTGACCGGCCTGGGCCTGCGCCTGCTCACCAAAGGCGTGGGGTTGCGTTCGTAGGAGCGATGGTAATCGCGACCAAAAGGAACGCGGCCGTCTCGGTCGCGATTTCCATCGCTCCTACGGCTTCCCGCGCCGCTTCACCCATTCGCCGACATCGTCGAGCACGGTGAATGCGGCAGGGATGACGATCAGGCTCAACAGGGTTGAAGTGATCAAGCCGCCGATCACCGAAATCGCCATCGGCGCGCGGAAGCTCGAATCGCCGGAGAAACCCAGCGCGATCGGCAGCATGCCGGCGCCCATCGCCAGCGTGGTCATGATCACCGGCTGCGCGCGTTTGCGGCAGGCGTCGATCAAGGCGTCGTGCTGGCTCAGGTGGCCTTCGTCCTCGGCGATCACCGCGTAGTCGACCAGCAGGATCGAGTTCTTGGTGGCGATGCCGATCAGCATCAGCAAACCGATCAGCGCCGGCAACGACAGCGCGTTCTGCGTGATCAACAGCGCGCCAAACGCGCCGCCGGCGCACAGCGGCACCGCCGTGAGGATGGTCAGCGGCTGCAGCGCGTGGTTGAACAGCAACAGCAGCACCATGTAGATGCAGACCAGGCCCGCAGCCATTGCCAGCAGGAAGCCGACGAACAATTCGACGAACACCTCGGCGTCGCCGGTGTTGAGAAAGCTCACGCCGGCCGGCAGTTTCTGCACGCTGGGCAGCTTCTGCACTTCCTTCATCACATCGCCGAGCGGGCGGCCGTTGAGTTCGGCGGTGAAGGTGATGTTGCGCTGGCGCTGGTAGCGATCGATCTGCGACGGCCCACTGCCGGCGACGATATCGGCGACGGCCGACAGCGGCACCGTGCCGTTCTTGCCGGGCACGCGCAGGTCGCCGATCAACGCCGGATCGGCGAGCGCGGTCTGGTCGAAACCGACGCGGATCGGAATTTGTCGCTCGGGCAGGTTGAGCTTGGCCAGGCGCTGGCTGAAATCGCCGGCGGTGGCGATGCG
>NZ_DATGBO010000141.1:0-2163 GCF_035312645.1 Arenimonas sp. | reverse complement strand
AAGTGAACAGCAGGTGCGCGCCGCCGCGATAACCACGCGGAATTTCGCTTTCGCGATACTCGGCGCGGAAGCGGCGCACGGACTCCGGAATGTCGGCCGCGTTCATCGGCAGCGGTGCTCAGCGCAGGCCATGACCGATTTCGTAGTGCGCGATGTAGTCGTCCACCGACAACGAGGCGATATTCGCGGCGACGGCATCGACCAGCAGGTCGTCAATCTTCTTGAAGCGCAGGCAACTCTTGCCCATGTCGAATTTCTTCCCGGCTTTGGCGTAGGCCGCCTGCAGCGTCTCGTATTTGTGCGGATCGGCATAAGCGCCCATCAGGTAAAGGGAATAGCTATTCTTCTGTGCCGCCAGTGCGACGTAGCAAAGCGGTTGCTTGTTGTAGGTCACCGGATAACGCGCCAGCGGAATCACGTAGCCGATCATCCCGAAACCCATGCACTCGACGAACCCCGACTGCAGATTGCGCAATACCAGATCGCGCACCGCTGCGACGACGACGCGGCGCTCCGCCGGCAATTCATCCAGATACATGGCGACGGATGCCGCCCTGCTGCTGACCATCAACTCATTCCGGCGGTATCGATGAGATTGAACTTGCCACCCGCCGGGTCCTTGAGCACGGCGATGCGGCCGACGCCCGGCGCCATGAACACCGGGATCATGACGCTCGCCCCCAGGGCCTGCGCCTTTGCCACGGTCGCGTCGATATCGGCGACGTGCACATAGATCGACCAGCGCGTCGGAATCCCGGCCCATTGCTCGTCCATCTGCAGCATGCCGCCGTAGCCGGTGCCGTTCACCGAATAGACGCGGTAGACCTCGGGCGCCGCGTCGTGATCGGAGAACGTCCACGGAAGTACCGCACCATAGAATTTTTCCGCACGCTTGATGTCGCGCGTGGCGAGCTCGACCCACAGCACCGAACCGAATTCGCGGAACGCCGCCACGCCCGGATGCGAGCGCGGCTGCGACAGGCAGAACACCGCGCCCTCGGGATCGCTGACCACGGCCATGCGCAACAGCGACATCACCTCGAACGGCTCGGCCAGCACTTTTCCGCCTACCGCGAGCACGCGCGCGACGGCGGCATCGCAATCCTCGACACGGAAATACACGCCCCAATGCACGGGTATACCCAGCTCGCGCTGATCGGCCATCATCGTGTAGCAGGCGGCGACATCGCGACCGTCGAGTTTGAATACCGTATAGCTGCTGCCATCGGGGAGTGGCGTATCCACTGGCGTCCAGTCGAACAGGGATCCATAGAATTTTCGCGCGCCGTCCTGGTCCGTGGTCACCAGTTCGAACCAGCCCGGCGTGCCGATTTCCGGCGTGTACGTTGTCGTCATCGTCCTGTCCTCCACTTGGGTGGCCCAGAGTACGCCGCGCTTGTGCGGCCTGCCAGCGGGTGCGCGCGCCGAAGCAAATCGAGGGACAATCCCCATCGCGCACGAGCAGCGCCATCGGGAGCACGGACATGTCAATGCCGAATCGTGGATATGCGACCTGCCTTGCCTTGCTGCTGCTCTCGTCACCAACGAATGTTCCGGCATCCGCCGCGGAGGCCGTGCCGACCAATCCACCCGTCGCTCTGGATTGGCTTGCTGGCGACTGGTGCGGACAGCAGGGCCAGGCGCAAATCGAAGAACATTGGTTCGCGCGTGGCGGCGTGCTGTTGAACGTGAGCACGACCACCCGCGGCGGCAAGCTGCTCGGCTTCGAGTACACGCGCATCGAACGGCGCGGAGAGGGCTGGGTCTACATCGCGCAACCCGGCGGCGTGGCGCCGACCGAATTCGCGCAATCAGCAGCAGCCGGGCAGCGCATCGATTTCAGCAATCCCGCGCACGACTACCCGCAGCGCGTGAGTTACTGGCGCGACGATCTCGGCCTGCATGCCGAGATCGCCGGCCCCGGCAAGGATGGCGAACAGCGTTTCGCTTTCAACTACAGCGCCTGCCCCGCCCGCTGATGCCGACAACGCCGATGCGAAAAATCGTTCACGTCGACATGGACGCCTTCTACGCTTCGGTCGAGCAGCGCGACGATCCGGCGCTGCGCGGCAAGCCGGTGGTGGTCGCGTGGCGCGGCGCACGCTCGGTGGTGTGCGCGGCCTCGTACGAGGCGCGCAAGTTTGGCGTGCGCTCGGCGATGCC
>NZ_DATGBO010000140.1:0-81915 GCF_035312645.1 Arenimonas sp. | reverse complement strand
GCCAGTCCAGAAAACGCCAAGAGCATATTTTGTGTCTATTTTTATTCGCCCATTTTTATATATAACTCCGGGGCAACTAAACTCATCTGTTCTAAGAAAAAAAAACTTCCCTTCAGGGTCAGAGACGCCCACCTCAACCGTTCGACCCATGCCAATATGAGCGGAGAACACCCCACTCCTTACGCCTGCATTTAACCTAGAAGCTCCATCAGCATTTGCCTGCGAAGGCCATAGTGAGCCCATTAGAAAAAAAAATAGTAAAATTCCCGAAATGGAATTTTTCACTCCGTCCTCCTCAATATTGAACGTGAAGATGAGGAGGCACTCCCTCATCCAATATTAGTGTTGCTCCAGCCACGCCAGCTGCCTCTGAAAATGCCCTTCTATTAACATCTCTCGAACGAAAATCAATCGCAGTATTCCCAAGGTGGTCCGAGATATAGACACCCCGGCCGACCTGATCACTGATAGTCCGCTCCATGGCATCTAATGGATTAGATTTGCTTATTTTTGCTGATCGATAGCTATTTAGTATTTCCATCGCAGCCGCATGGTTTCGATAAATTCTAACTCCCTCCCCATGTCTAATCTTATAGAGCATACGACTGGCCTGTTCCCGTGGCGTTCTCAGGCCGTCAGTAACAATTAATTTATTACCTGTAATCCGACTATATTCGTCAGCTTGGTTTGAAACGACCGTTTCCTGGGCAGAATTGATTCTTACGCCCGGCTTCAGAACATAGTTGGGCGGTGGTGCCCAAGTTCGCGAATCTATTGGGCCAATACTTGTAACAGACGGCCCTCCGCCGCGAACTGCACCACTCCCATCGCATCCATCTACTCCACAAACATTGTAAGTCAGCCCCGAAATCTGCCGCCCATCCGGATCCGTAAACCGATACGGATTATTGGCCGCATAGTTGTAGCGATTGAAGTTCCAGGCCGTATTGGTATCGGCCGCCATCGGATCCGCGGAGAGGAACCTGCCGATCTGCGGATCGTAGTAGCGCTGCTGCATGTAGGTCAGGCCGGTGTCGTGATCCATGACGTGGCCGGTGTAGCCGGTGCCATCAATGTTTGTTGAGCCGTAGGCTTCGCCATACGGTGCGTAGGTGTTGCGTTTGACGATATGCGCGTCGGCATCGGTCTCGGCGACCGGACTACCGAGCGCATCGGTGTGCTGATAGCGCAGGGTCGTGGTGCCCGTGCCCCAGGCGACGTTGCGCGTGGCGACCTGCGTGTTGCCCAGGTAGACATAGCTCAGGTTCTGGCTACGTCGCGCTTCCGAGGTGTACAACACCTGCCCGCTCTGGCTGTAGATCCAGTATGTGGCGGTGCTGTTGGCATCGGTGGTCTGCACACGGCGGCCCTGACCGTCGTAGCGATAGGTCTGCTGGCCGGTGACCTGGTTCAGGCGGTTGGCGCTGTCGAACACGAAGGCCTGCGTGTTCTTGCTGGTGGTGTTGCCCTGGGCGTCGTAGCCAAGCGTGAACAGCGTCGCGCCGGCCGGGCTCTTGATGGTGCTCAGGCGCTGCGTGATCGCGTCGTAGGTGTAGCGGTACTGCCGCGCGCCCTGATCAGCACGGCGAAGATTGTCGAGCGGATCGTAGGCATAGGTGGCATTGCCCCACTGGCCGGGCGAGACCGCGGTGATCAGACGATCCAGATCGTCGTAGGCCATGCCCCGCGTGGTCAGGCCACCTTGCGCCTGATCGGTGATGTCGGTGACATTGCCGTTGGCATCGAAGGCATAGCTGTCATCGAGGATGATCGTGTCGCCGCTCGGGTCGTGATGGATGTCCTGACTGCGCGCCGGCAGCTTGCGGGCGTTCTGCACCATCGTGTGTTTGATGCCATTGCCGTAGACGAAGTCGCTGATCGCGCCGTTGGCGTAATAGTGGATGGCGCTGGCATACGTTGCGCCGCCCGTCGTGCCCAGGTCGGTGACCTGTGTGGCGCGGCCCAACGCATCGGGGGTGTAGCTGACGGTACGCCCGTCCGGATACGTCAGCGCGCCCAGATGCGCGTTGGCGTTGTAGCCATAGCCCAGGGTGTAGAAGGTCGTCGCATTGGCTGAGCTCTCGCTCTCGAGCAGGCGGCGTTTGTCGTACCCGTAAGTCGTGGTGACGGTGTGGGGCGTTGGCGTACCTGGATTTACCGCCGCCAGGCTGCGAACGAGACCGTCGAGCTCATAGGTCGTGGTCAGATCAGCCGTGCGGTTGGGCGTCTCCACCGACGTCACACGATTCATGACGTCGTAGTGGCGGATCGTGCGATTGTTCGTGCCGCTGGCAAGGGTGTTGCGATCACCATTGCAGCTCGACTGCGCGGTGCTGGTGAACGCGGTGCCGTCCGCACTCCAGTCGACATTGCCGGCCGCGTCATAACTGACCACGGTCGCGCCCGATTCCGGTTGGATCGTCTTGCACAGGCGCTCGTTGTCGTCATAGACATAACTGCGCGTGGCCGCCAGCGGGCTGCCGGCATACATGCCGCTGCGGGTCACGTTCAGCGGCTTGCCCAACGACGGTTGCCGGGCAATCGTGGTGGTCACGCCTTCGGGCAGGCTGATCTGCACCGGGCTATCGGTGCTCGGGCTATCGAAGACCTGATAGCTGGTGGTGGTTTGTTTGCCGCGCGCATTGGTGCTGCGCGTCTGGAAGCCGGCCAGGTACTCGGTGGTGCTGGTGAGGATGGGTGCTGTCGGTAGTTCTGCGTCCTGCTTGCTCTGGATCGGGCGACCGAGCACGTCGTAGACCGTGGTCATTCCCTTGAGGGCATCGTTGACGCTGGTCAGCGTATCGACGGCGTAGCTGGTGAACACGGTGCGCCCCAGCGCATCAAAGCGCGTGACCACAAAACTCTTGGTGGCGGCATTGCCCGTGTCTTCGCTCAGCGTCAGCACCGGATGCCACTGCGCATCGTAGAAGGTGCTGGTTCGGCCATTGCCGGTCTGCACCACCTGCTTCCAGTGGCCAGCGGGAAGGCCGTACTCGGCCACGGCGACGGGCGCGAAGCTGCGCGTGGTGTCGTTCCAGGCCACGGTATCGCCGACTGGATAGGTGATCCGGTTCATCCGACCCATCACGTCGTAGCCGTAGTTGGTATCGGTATGCAGCTGATTGGTGACGCGGGTGATCGACCCGATCGGGCTGATCACGGCCGCGAGCGTGGTGGTGTCGGGGAAGGTGATGGCGCCGGGAATACCGCGCGTCCAACTGCCGAGCGTGGTGGCGTGGCCGAGCGGATCGGTGATCGAGAGCAAGGTGCCGTCGGTGTTGTAGGCCAACGTCTGTTGCAAGGCACCGACGCTGTAGGTGCGGATCGGCAGATCCGACGTCGCGTCGTAGTCGGTCTGGCTCATGACTTTGCCGGTGACCACATCCGTCACGGTCGCGACCTGACCGATCACCCATTTGGCGGTGTCGTGACGATAGGTCGTGGTCTCGGTGCGGCTGTAGCTGGAGGTGGGCCCGGCCAGGCCCGCGCTGCTGCGCGTGATCGTGGTCGGATCGGCGTATTGATCGAAGCCGGTGGTCGCGGGATTGTTGACCTGCCAGATGAAGTTCACGCCTTGCAACGTCGTCTGCCGCTGGATCTCGGGCAGCACGCGCTCGGTGAGGAAGGTCTCGTCGCGTGCGCCGGCCTGGCCGCGGTAGGGATTGACGCCGGCGCGGATCACGAACGCGGTCGGGCTGTTGGCGCCGCTGGGCGCGGCATAGGTGTGGGTGTCTTGCTGCAAGAACACCGGCACGCCGTTGATCACACTGCCCTGTTGCTGCTGCAGCAACTGACCTTCGTTGAGATTGGCGTCGATACCAAAGGTGTAGCGGGTCAGGTTCCCGTCGGGGGCAATCGCATCGGTGGTGATGGTCGGGGGCAAGATGCCGGCATCAATGCTGGCCTTGGCGGTGGCGCGATCGGGGGCATAACTGAACTGCCAGGTGCCCGGGGTCAGGCCCGGACCCGAGATCGTCTTCTGGCTCAGCGAGAGGGGATACGACCACTGCCCGCTGCTGCCCAGCTTGAAGCGCGACACGAAGGTGAAGTCAGCGCGCGCGCCCGCCGGATGGATGACGTAGGCGCCCGAGGCGGTGGCATCTTCGGGTGGGGCCCAGCATTCCTGTGGCGGGGTCACCGGCTCGGGGCAAAAGGGCTGGTACGGCCCGGTGGTGGTCAGGTTGGTGAGGTTGTACTGCCAGCGCGTGGCATCGGGCAGCGTGACGCCGGTCAACGTGCCATTGGTGTCGTATTGATAGGTCCAGGTGCGCGTGCCGTCGGTGACTGAGCCGATGAAGCCTTGCGCGTTGTAGGTCGGGGTGATGGTGCGGCCATCGCTGGAGGTGATGCTGATCAGGTGTGCGAAGGCATCGTTGGACCAGGTGTATTTGACCCAGTTGCCGAAGCGGTCGGTGATCTGGCTGGGCAGCAGGAACACTTCCTTGCGGTACACCTTGCGGTTGGTGGCGCCGCCTTGAATCATCGGCGTGGGCTGGGTCGGCGCAGGTGACGTGCGCGACGTGCTGGGCGCGGGGCTGGCGACCAGCGCATTGCCCGGCAAGGGGATGATCTCGTACAAGCGCGACACATCGCGCGAGGTCATCCAGTCGAAGGTGTAATGCGTGCCGTCAGGCGACACCGCTTCGAAGGCTTCGCCGCCGGCGTTGTTCTTGGTCGTGGCCAGGCACGAGAACCACCAGCGGTCCTTGGTCACCCAGTGATACGGGCCGCCGGTGCTCGGGCGCGCGGGGTTGGGCAGGGAGGCGAGCAGCATCGTCTGATCGCCGCCGGGCAGATGCAGCGTGTTGCCTTGCCAGAATTCCCAGAACAGGTAATTGCCCGTGCTGCGCGGGTTGCCGGTCGCCGCCGCGCCGTTGGTCTTGAGTTGCGAGAGCACGCTGCAGCGCGATTGCGGGGTGGTTGAGTCGATCTCCCAGCCGTTGGCCTGGGTGAAGGTGCCCGACAGATAGGGAATATCCAGATCCCAATCGCCGAAAGCGCGCAGTTGCTTACCGGTCGTGGTCGGCGTCTCGGCCGCGTTGTTGTCGTCGTTGTCCATCCCCCGGTGCCGACCCAGCGCCACGCTCAGGCCGTTGTTGCCTGGCAGATTCACATCGGTCGCACTGAAGCTGGTCACGCCGGTGTAGAAGTTGGTCTGGTCCCCGGCGAAGTTCGGACCCAAGGCATCCACCACCTCCGCCGACTTGATCCGCTTGTCGTACTCCGTCTTCGGATCGGTCGCGCTCACTGTCAGCGACCAGAGGCACGACACCATCGCGACTAATAAGGCCCAGCCCGTACGATTCATGAGACCCCCGACGCCTGCTACCCGTCTGCAGCCTCCCGTGCGCCGCGTTCGGCAACCATCAGGAAATCCCCATAGGGCGTGTCAGAAACGACGCGCAGGCGCCCTCAGATAAGCGCCAGAATCTCGAGTCCGAAAAAAAAGCGGGCTCTGCGCCGCAAGTCTTGGCGTCTTTCGGCAATCCATTGCATGGCAAGCCCGCGACACATTCGCTCCGAGGCACGCCAAAAATTTGTCCCTTCAAATGGAGAGACCGGAAATACCAAGGGGAAAATTCTTGACCTTAAATTAATTGCATGTATAAATAAATAATGTCCCCGCCCCGCAAGCCCATTTCGATTCCACGCCGCCCCGGCCGCCCCAATCAGGACGCCGCGGACCTGCGCCAGCACCTGCTTGACGTCGCGCTGGCCCGCTTCGTCAGCGACGGCATCGGCAATACAAGCCTGCGCAGCATCGCCAAAGCGGCGGGCGTGACGCCGGCGCTGGTCAGCTACTACTTCGGCAATCGGGATCTTCTGGTCGGCGCGATTTTCGAGGAGCGGCTGATGCCGGTATTCGCGGAACTGCTGTCGATGCTTGCCGGCAAAAATCCGGATGACCTCGTGCGCGGCTTCGTCGAAGGCATGCATCGTCTGGTCGAATATCACCCGTGGTTGCCGGTGCTGTGGGTCCGTGAAATCCTCAATGACGGCGGCGCGCTGCGCGAACTTCTGCTAACGCATATCGCGCCAAAACTGCCGCAGATGCTGGCGGCGCGTTTCGCCGAGGCGCAGCGCGCGGGCCATCTCAATGCCGATCTCGATCCGCGCCTGTTGATGGTGTCGCTGATCGGCCTGACTTTGTTTCCACTCGCGGCCAGACCGATCTGGAGCCGCGTGTTCAACGCCAGCGACATCGACAACCAACAGCTGCAGAAGCACACGCTCGCCCTGCTCGAGCGTGGACTGGAGAACACCCATGCGCCTTGATCACCTACTCATTGCATCGGCCGTCTGCGTGGGACTGGCAGGCTGCGGATCGAAAGCCGATCCAGTGTTGCTGGGCACCCTCGAGTGGGATCGCATCGCCCTGCCCGCGGAAGCAAGCGAGCCGGTATTGACGCTCGCGGTGAAGGAAGGCGATCAGGTCGGCGCCGGCCAGTTGCTGCTGACGTTGGATGGCCGACGCATGGATGCAAAACTCGCACAGGCACAGGCGCAGGTGGCGCAACAACAGGCGCAACTCGCGGAGCTCGTGCACGGTGCGCGCAGCGAGCAGCTCGATGCCGCCCGCGCCGCGCTTGCCAGCGCGCAGGCGGGTCGCATCGAAGCCGACAAGCAGTTCAGGCGCCAGGCCGATCTGGCCGCGAAACAACTGGTCGCGCGCGCCACGCTCGATACCGCCCGCGCCACCCGCGATCGCGCCGATGCGCAAGTCGCGACGGCGGAAGCGCAATTGCGCGAACTCACCCACGGCACGCGCGTCGAGCAAGTGGAACAGGCGGAGGCGGCGCTGGCAGCAGCGAAATCCGCACGCGATGAAATCCAGTTGAACCGCAGCAAGCTCGATGTGCGTGCGCCACGTGCCGGTCGCATCGATGCTCTGCCGTTCAAGCCTGGCGACCAGCCACCGATCAACGCCAGCGTCGCCAGCCTGCTGGTCGGCGATGCGCCGTATGCGCGCGTGTTTGTGCCCGCCAGCCAGCGCGCCGGCCTGCGCGATGGCGAGAAATTCCTGGTGCGCGCGAAAGGCATCGACCACGACCTTGCCGCGCACTTGCGCAGCGTCGCCAGCGAGCCCGCATTCACGCCTTACTACGCCCTCACCGGCGACGACGCGAGCCGCCTCGTCTATCGCGCCGAGCTCGTCATCGATGCGATCGATGGCAAAACTCTACCCGCGGGCCTGCCGGTCGAAGCGCGACCCGCGCAGTGAGCATCAATGCTGCCAGCACGAGCCTGGTAATCCAGGCGCGCGGCCTGACCCGCCGCTTCGGTGATCTGGTTGCGGTCGATCATGTCGATCTGTCGATTTCTCGCGGCCAGGTCTACGGTTTTCTCGGCCCGAACGGTTCAGGCAAATCGACGACGCTGCGCATGCTCTGCGGCCTGCTCACTCCGACCAGCGGCGAAGTGCAGGTACTCGGCCTGCGCATTCCCGAACAGGCCGAAGCGCTGAAGCGACGCATCGGCTACATGACGCAGAAATTTTCCCTGTACGAAGATCTGACCATCCTGGAAAACCTGCAGTTTCTCGCGGCGATCCACGACCTTCCGCGCGCAAAGATCAAAGCACGCGTCGACGAAATGATCGAGCGCTACCACTTCGGCGATCGCCGCGGACAGCTCGCCGGCACCTTGTCCGGCGGTCAGAAGCAGCGGCTCGCGCTGGCATGCTCGGTGTTGCACGAACCCGAGCTGCTGCTTCTCGACGAGCCGACCAGCGCCGTCGATCCGGAATCGCGCCGGGATTTCTGGGCCAACCTGTTCGAACTCGCCGACGCCGGCACCACGCTGCTGGTATCGACGCATTACATGGATGAAGCCGAGCGCTGCCATCGCCTGGCGATCCTCGAAAGCGGTCGCCTCGTTGCCGACGACACACCGCAGGCCTTGTGCGCCGCTTTGCCCGGACGCGTCTGGCGCATCCACACGGCGCAGACACGTCAGGCCGAGAAAAATCTGCGCAGCCATGCCGAGGTTCTCGGCGTCGCGCAGATAGGCACTGACCTGCGCGTGCTCGCGGCGACGTCGCTGGACGAAGCGGCGCTTCGTCGCCTGCTGCCCGACGGCGACGCCGTGAACATCGAGGCGGTGACGCCGAATCTCGAAGACGTGTTCGTCGCTGCCACCAAGCTCGGTCGCGCGGAGGCCGCATGAATTTCACGCGACTGTTCGCGATCGTGATCAAGGAGCTGCGCCAGCTGCGCCGCGACCGCATCACCTTCGGCATGATCCTTGGCATTCCGACCCTGCAGCTGCTGTTGTTTGGTTTTGCGATCAATCTCGACATCCGCCATATCGATGCCGGCGTGGTCGATCAGGCGCAGACCGCGCATTCGCGGGAGATCCTCGCCGGCCTCGACGCCACCGGCGTGATGACAGTGCGCGCACAGGTGACCACGCCCGAGCAACTGCAGACGCTGATGCGCCGCGGCCGGATCAGCATCGGCCTGGTGATTCCTCCCGATCTCGAACGACGCCTGGAAACGCGCGATCGCCCGGCCTTGCAGGTGATGGTCGACGGCTCCGATCAGACCGTGCAGGCCGCCGCGCGACAACTTGCGGTGATGCCGCTGCCGGGAATGCGCGCCAACTATCAAGGTGTGGAAGTGGTGAATTTCTACAATCCGGAACGCCGTGCGCCGGTCAACACCGTGCCCGGTCTGATCGGCGTGATCCTGACCATGACGCTGGTGATGTTCACGGCGATGGCGCTGGTGCGCGAGCGCGAACGCGGCAATCTCGAGATGCTGATCGCGACGCCGGTCTCGCCGTGGGAGTTGACCATTGGCAAGGTGCTGCCTTTCATCGCGATCGGGCTGGTGCAGGTGACGGTGGTGCTGACCCTGGGCAAGCTGGTGTTCGCCGTGCCGATCCGCGGCAGCCTGCTGGAGGTCTATGCCGCGGCGCTGCTTTTCATCATCGCCAATCTTTCGCTGGGCATTTTTATTTCTACGCTGGCCAAGAGCCAGTTCCAGGCGATGCAGATGGCGTTCTTCACGCTGCTGCCGCAGATCCTGTTGTCGGGCTTCATGTTTCCGTATGCCGGCATGCCGCGGGCGGCGCAGTGGCTGTCGGAAGTGTTGCCGATGACGCATTTCATCCGTCTGATCCGCGGCATCATGCTGCGCGGCGCGGAGCTGACCGATTTGCCGAACGATCTGCTGGCGCTCGCGGCGATCGCCACAGTGCTGCTGATCATCTCGACGCGGCGGATCAGCAAACGGCTGGATTGAACACTGCGATCTTCTGTTGCGGGAACATCATCCCCGTGACAAATGCGCAAGCTCGCCGGCATTGCGCTCCCATTCGCGGCCATCGAATGGCTCGACGATGAGCTCGTCCACTTCGCCATCGTCCAGGCAACGCGCATTGACATCGATGCCATCGGGATTGGAGCGCGGCACGTAGAAACTCTTGATGCCGCAGACGCGGCAGAAGCGATGTTTTGCGACGCCAGTGTTGAAGGTATATTCGATCAGGTCGTCGTGCCCGGCCAGCAGGCGAAACCGCGCCGCCGGCACGATCAGATGCCAGAAGCCGCTCATCCGGCAAAGCGAACAGTTGCAGTCCTGCACCGTCAGCACGACGGGCGCATCGACCTCAAAACGCACGCGCCGGCAATGGCAGCCGCCGCGGTAGGTTTTCAATATGGGCTCGGCTTCGGTCATTGGATCGATCTTCCTGTTTGCGTCGCCGGGATCGCGCGTCTGCGCAGAGCGACGGGGTGAATGCCGTTTCGCTTTCCCGACCGTTCGAATCTAGGACGGGACACCCGCAAGCGCAACTGCACCCAGCGCATGGCGACGATCAGTCCATGCGCTACCGATGCCGATGCGTATTCGGTGCCCCGGGGCTAACCCCGCCGGACGAAAGCAGGCGTTCCCGCCTGTGACCAACCCCGGAGGTGTCCCATGGTTCGCAGCCAAACCGCAGTCCCCACCCTGTCCCTGGATGGCAAGCGCATCGCCGCCAACAGCGTCGTCATCGCCTTGCACGTTGCTGCGCTGATGATGCTGCTGGCGCCGGTGCAGACACCGATGTCGACCACGATGGATGAGCCCGAGATGCAGGTCGTCCAGGTCGATGAGGTCAAGCCGATTCAACCTCCGCCGCCGACGCCCACCAGCGATCCCAAGCCGCATCCGCAGCCGCCCAGCCATGCGTCGACGCCCATCGCGCAGATCGCACCGCCATCCGAGATCACCTACACCGACGGCACCGAACAAGCGATTCCGGACACCGGCCAGCAAGTCGATGTCGATACCGACGTCGGCCCGTCCGAACCGGCGCTGGCCGCGCTGACCACCGACCGCGCGCCGGCGCCGCCCTATCCGCCGATGGCATTGCGTCGTGGCATCACTGGCACGGTGGTGTTGCTGGTTCTGGTCGGTGCCGATGGCGCGCCGCTCGATGTCAGCGTTGAGCAGAGCAGCGGCTCGAAGTTGCTCGACGAGGCCGCGCAGAAATTCGTGCGCAGTCACTGGCATTTCAATCCGGCGTTGCAAGGCAGCATCGCGATCAGCGCCTACGCGCGGGTGCCGATCAACTTCACGCTGGGTCGCTGATCCGCCTCCGGTGTCGGCCCCGAGCCGGCGACGGTTCGCGGGGATGCGGTCGCGGCGCTAGGATGGCAGCTTCAGCCGAAGGAGCTCGCCATGCGTTTGCCCACGATCGTGCTTGCCTGTGCCATCACCACAGCGCTGGGCATTTCCAGCGTTTCGGCCAACTCCCTGAAGCACAAACTCCAGCAAGCGCTGCAAAAATCCTCGGCGACCACCGGCAATCCCAGCCAGGCCGAAGCCGCTGGCGGCATCAAGGAAGCCCTCGCGCAGGGCGTGAACCGCGCGATCACCCAACTCGGGCACAAGGATGGTTTCCAGGGCGATCCGCTGGTGCGCATCCTTGTGCCGGAAAAGATCCGCTCGCTCACCGACACTGCGCGGCGCTTGGGCGCCGGCAAGAAAGTCGACGAGTTCGAGTTGTCGATGAATCGCGCCGCCGAGCAGGCCATCCCGGTCGCGGCGAATATCTTTTCCGATGCGGTACGGCAGATGACGGTGCAGGATGCCGTCAACATCGTGCGTGGCCCCGATGACGCCGGCACACAATTCTTCCGCCGCGTCACCAGCGATACGTTGCGCGCGAAATTCCAGCCGATCATCGCCAATGCCACCGCGCAGACCGGCGTGACCCAGCGCTACAAATCGATGCTGGGAAAAAACCAGGGCCTGGGCAATCTGCTCGGCGGCAACCAGAACCTCGACCTCGACTCCTACGTCACCAACAAGGCCATGGACGGGCTGTTTTTCTACGTCGCGCAGCAGGAAAAAGACATCCGGCGCGACCCGCTCAAGCGCACTACCAGCCTGCTCAAGAAAGTCTTCGGCGGCTGAGGACTCAGGCCAGCAAGGGCCGGATCGCGAGGAACACCGCCGCGCATCCGGCCACGCCGCAGGCAACGGCGGCGATCAACGAACCGATGTAAAGACTTTTCCCCATGAAGCGCTGGCGCGGCGTCAGCGAGTGATAGTTGGCGCCGTACGCGGAAGTTGACGACAGGCAGAGGAAGGCGAAGAACACGCTGCCCATCGCCAGCATCACCGCCAGGATCAGCCACAGCCACCAGGTCATCGCTGCGCTCCGCGGCGATCGCTGTTCAAAGACGCTCCGCCCGATGCGGACGGTTTCGGCAACGGCTTCATTTCACCAGTGTCGCGATCGCTTCCGGCTTGCTCGCGCGCAACCGCAGCAGCACGCCGGCATTGAAGCAGAGGTAGTAACCGACCAGCGTGCCAGCGATGACGAAGGTCAGCGGCGACAGCTGCGCCATCGGATCGCCGCCGATCTGCGTGGCCACGCCCTGGACCAGGAAGCGGTAGGCAAGCCGGCCGACCAGCACCGCGCTCAAGGCCATGCCCATGTAGATATTCGGCGTATAGAACAGGCCGGTCGCGCGATAGTCGAAATGCGCCAGCTTCAGTCCCCAGAGCGCGAGGACGGCACCTCCCGCCATGCCCGCGAGAGCGCCAAGCCCCACCGGCACTTTGACCAGCAGCAAGGTGCTCATCAGCAACGCGACCAGGGCGAGGAAAACTACGCGTACCCAGACCCGGGTCGGCCGCACCTGCTGCACACCGAAATTCCTGCGGAAGCGCCGGTACACACTGAACACCAGCAAGGGCCCGACGACGAAGGGGAGATAGGGCGCGGCCATGGGCGACTCGGGACGAAAGAGGCGGCAAGTATCGCCGAATCGGCCGCGCCCCGACCATGCTGGAAGTGATGGCCGCCGTGCCCCGGTGCCGACGCGGGTAAAATGCGCGCCTGTCCTTCCGGAGCCACCCATGTCCCTGAGTCCCGAACTGCGCGCGCGCATCGAGCAAACCCTGCAGGCCCATCACGTCGTGCTGTTCATGAAGGGTGATCCGGCGTCGCCGCGCTGCGGTTTTTCCGCGAAGGCGGTCGGCATCCTCGACGGCCTCGTGCCCGGCTACGGCAGCGTCGATGTTCTCGCCGACCCCGAGATCCGCGAAGGCATCAAGGAATACGGGCAGTGGCCGACGATCCCGCAGTTGTATGTCGGCGGTGAACTGATCGGCGGCAGCGACATCATCGAGCAGATGTTGAACTCAGGTGAGCTGCACGAAGTGCTCGGCCTGCCCGCGCCCGATCGTCGCGCACCGCAGCTGCATATCAGTGCCGAAGCCGCCGCGGCGATCGAACGCGCGATCGCCAATACCGAGCCCGGCATCGGCCTGCACCTGTCGGTGGATCCGCGCTTCAACGCGCAATTCCAGCTCAAACCGGTGACCGGGCAGGAGATCGTCAGCGAGTCGGCCGGCATCCGCGTGCACTTCGACCTGGCCAGCGCGCCGCGCGCCGAAGGCATCCGCATCGACTGGGTCGAGGACGTTCGCGGCTCGGGTCTGGCGATCCACAACCCGAATGCACCGCCCGCCGTGCAAGCGCTGTCGGTGCAGGATCTTTCCGCGCAAATGCTTGCCGGTGCGGCACCTGTCGTCATCGACGTGCGTCCCGCTGCCGCACGAAAACAGGCGGGTTTTCCCGGTGCGCACGAGGTTCTCGACGAGGATAGCCACGATCGCCTCGCCGCATTGCCCAAGCAAACGCCGCTCGCTTTCCTCTGCCACCACGGCAATTCCAGCCGCCAGGCCGCCGAGCATTTCCGTGGCCTGGGCTTCACTTCGGTGTTCAATATCGAGGGTGGACTGGATGCCTGGGCCGTCGAAATCGACCCGTCGGTGCCGCGTTATTGAGGCCGTACCGGCAAAACCTCCTGTGAACCGCCCGCGGCCCATTCGTGACGGGGCGCACCTGTGCAGTTAGAGTAAACATGCAAACATCGCAAGATGGCCACGAAATGTGGCACCAGGATGGCAGTGCCATGGTTCACAGGGGGTTCTCGATGAAGACCATTTCCACGCTCGCGATCTGTATTCTGCTGACCGCCTGCGGCGGCAGCGGCGGCGGCGGCAAGAACGACATCGCGGCCACGGCCTGCGATGCCTATGCCAAGAGCCAGCTGGCCGACAAGCCTTACAAGCTCGATCTCGGCGCGCTCGCGGCCAGCATGAAGGACGACGGCACCGGCTCGATGCTGCTCACCGCCCCGATCGTCATCAACCCGGGCGTGCCCTCGGCGGAGAGCAAGCAAAGCCTCGAATGCCAGGTGCGCTTCACCGCCGGCAAGGCCCAGCCCGACGTCACCCGGATGCAATTCATCTGGTGACGCAATAAAAAAAGCCCGGCGATTGCCGGGCTTTTTTCATGGCTGCTTATGCTGGTCAAAACAACGACGATTACTCGTCGAAGCGCAGATGCTTGACCGATTTGCCGTGGCGCCGGATCAGCTTCAGCGCCTCGATGCCGACGTTGATGTGCGCCTCGACGAAATTCTCGGTCACCTTCTTGTCGGAGGCTTCGGTCTTCACGCCTTCGGGAATCATCGGCTGATCCGACACCAGCAGCAGCGCGCCGGTTGGGATCGAATTCGCGAAGCCGGTGGCGAAGATCGTCGCGGTCTCCATGTCGATCGCCATGCAGCGGGTCTTGCGCAGGTATTCCTTGAAGTCCTCGTCGTGCTCCCAGACGCGGCGGTTGGTGGTGTACACCGTCCCGGTCCAGTAGTCGTGGCCGAGGTCGCGGATCATCGTCGACACCGCGCGCTGCAGCGCAAAGGCCGGCAGGGCCGGAACTTCCGGCAGCAGGTAATCGTTGGAGGTTCCCTCGCCGCGGATCGCCGCGATCGGCAGGATCAGGTCGCCGAGCTCGTTCTTGCGCTTGAGTCCGCCGCATTTGCCCAGAAACAGCACCGCCTTCGGCGGCAGCGCGCTGAGCAGGTCCATCACCGTCGCGGCGTTGGCGCTGCCCATGCCGAAATTGATCATGGTGATGCCATCGAAAGTCGCGCTCGGCATCGGCCGGTCCAGGCCGACGATCTCGGCGCCGGTCAGGCGCGCGAAGGTGTTGAGATAACCGCCGAAGTTGGTCAGCAGGATATGTTCGCCGAACGCTTCCAGCGGCAGACCCGTGTAGCGCGGCAACCAGTTGCTGACGATCTCGTTCTTGTCCTTCATTCTTTTTCTCTCCGTATTTTCGCGGCCATTTTGCCACGTCCGGCCCGGGCCGTATGCCGAAAGTCACTGTTGGCAAGCACCGGCGCAGGGGCTACGGTGACTCCGCCACCGGGGGAGTGTCCATGTTCCGAACCATGCTTGTCGTCGCGCTCGCGACGCTGACGGTGACCGCGTCCGCGGCGACCACCGATCCCTATCCCAGCACTTATCACGCGATCGCCTCGGGTCCGGTACTGATCCGCAATGCCACCGTGTTGACCGGCACCGGCACGCGCCTGGATGGCGCCGACGTGCTGATGTCCGACGGCCGCATCATCGGCGTCGGCAAGAATCTCGACGCACCGAACGATGCGCGCGTGATCGACGCTACCGGCAAATGGGTGACGCCCGGCATCATCGACGTGCATTCGCATCTCGGCGTCTACGCCAGCCCCGGCGTCAGCGCGAACGACGACGGCAACGAGGCCACCAGCCCGGTCACGCCCAACGTCTGGGCCGAACATTCGATCTGGCCGCAAGACCCCGGCTTCGCGACCGCGCTTGCCGGCGGCGTCACTGCGATGCAGATCCTGCCGGGCTCGGCCAACCTCATCGGCGGACGCGGCGTGACCATCAAAAACGTCTACGCCAACACCTACCAGGCGATGAAATTTCCCGGCGCGCCCTGGGGCCTGAAAATGGCCTGCGGCGAAAATCCCAAGCGCGTCTACGGCGCCAAGGGCAGCGCGCCGTCCACGCGCATGGGCAATGTCGCCGGCTATCGTGCGGCGTTCATCGATGCCCAGACCTACATGCGCGCCTGGGACAAATACGAAGCCGGAAAAAAAGATTCCGGCAAGGGCAAGAAAGGCGACGACAAGAAAGGCGATGACGATCCGCCGGCGCGCGACCTCGCCAAGGAAACCCTGGTCGGCGTGATGAAAGGCGAGATCCGCGTGCACATCCACTGCTATCGCGCCGACGAGATGAGCACCATGCTCGATCTCGCCAAGGAATTCGGTTTCAAGATCTCCGCATTCCATCACGGCGTCGAGGCCTACAAGATCGCCGATCGCCTCGCCGCCGAAGGCGTCTGCGGCGCGCTCTGGGCCGACTGGTGGGGCTTCAAGATGGAGTCGCTGGACGGCATCGAGGAAAACCTCGCGTTGGTGGATCGCCCCGTCAACAGTTGCGCGATCGTGCACTCGGATTCGCCCGAAGGCATCCAGCGCCTGAATCAGGAGGCCGCGAAAGCGATGGCGCACGGCGCCGCCGTCGGCATCGATATTCCACCCGAACGCGCGATCCGCTGGCTGACCGCGAATCCGGCGAAAGCCCTCGGCATCGATACGCAAACCGGTTCGCTGGAGGTCGGCAAGATGGCCGACGTGGTGATCTGGAACGGCACGCCCTTCAGCGTCTACGCGCATGCCGAGAAAGTCTTCATCGACGGCGCCCTGCTCTACGATCGCAGCAATCCGAAGCTGCAGCCGAAATCCGACTTCATGCTCGGCCAGGAGGTGGCGCCATGAAGCAGCTCGCGCTTTCCCTGCTACTGCTCACCGGCGCGGCCTCGGCGCAGGACGTGTTGATCCGGCACGCCACCGTACACACCGCCGGCGTGCGCGGCACGCTCAAGAATGCCGACGTGCTGGTGCAAGGCGGCATCATCCGCGCCGTCGGTCCCGGCCTGCTCGTGCCGCCGGGCGTGCCCGTGGTCGAAGCCGGCGGCAAGCCGCTGAGCCCGGGGTTGTTCGCGGGCCTCGGCGATATCGGCCTGGAAGAAGTCTCCGGCGAGGACAGCACCGTCGACGGCGCGCAGTCGTTCGGCGGCAATGGCCTCGCGCCGCAGATGCGTCCGGAGTTCGACGTCACCGTCGCCTTCAACCCGCATTCGATGCTGATCCCGGTCGCGCGCATGGATGGCCTCACCTTCAGTGCGCTCGCCGCCAATCCCACCGGCGGCGGCAGCCTGGTCGCCGGGCAAGGCGGCGTCGTTCGTCTTGATGGCGACTATGCCAATCCGCTCGGCGGGCGACAGTTGTATGTGAGCCTCGGCAGCAGCGCCGATTCCCTCGGCGGCAAATCGCGCGCCGCGCAATTCATGCTGCTCGACCAGGCCCTGCGCGAAGCCCGCGGCCTCACGCCGTATGGCTCGCCGTATGCGCTGCTCACGCCGGCCGGGCGCGAGACGCTGGCGAAATACCTGCTCGGCGGCCGCGTGCTGTTCAACGTCGATCGCGCCGCCGACATCCACCAGGTTTTGCTGTTCGCCCGCCGCAACGGCCTCCGTCCGATCATCGTCAGCGGCGCCGAGGCGTGGGTCGTGGCGAAGGAATTGGCCGCGGCGAACGTGCCGGTGATCCTCGACTCGTTGCAGAATCTCCCCTCGAGTTTCGATGCCATCGGCTCGCGCCTCGACAACGCCGCGCTGCTGCACAAGGCCGGCGTGCGCGTAGCTTTCACGCAGTTCGAATTCGCTTCGCACAACGCCCGCAAGGTGCGCCAGGAAGCCGGCAACGCGGTCGCCAACGGCCTGCCCTGGGAAGCCGGCCTCGCCGGTCTCACCAGCGTGCCGGCGAACGCGCTCGGCGTCGGCGACAAGGTCGGCCGCATCGAACCGGGACTGATCGCCGATCTCGTGCTGTGGACCGGCGATCCGCTGGAAGTCACCACGTTGGCGTCGCAGGTATGGATGGCCGGCAAACCGATGCCGATGCGCTCGCGCCAGACGCAATTGCGCGATCGTTATCTGCAGGCGCCGGACGCGCTACCGCGCGCCTATTCGCACTGACGGAGACGGCGAGTGAACATCCGCTGGTACTTCGATTTCATCTCGCCGTTCGCCTACCTGCAATGGCCGAAGGTGCGCGCACTCGCGGCGCGGCAGCGCGTCGACTTCATGCCGATCCTGTTCGCCGGCCTGCTCGATCGCAACGGCAACAAGGGCCCCGCGGAAATCCCCGGCAAGCGGCTTTTCACCTATCGTCATGTGCTCTGGCAGGCGCAGCAGCAAGATCTGCCGCTGAAATTTCCGCCGACGCATCCGTTCAATCCGTTGCCAGCGCTGCGGCTTTGTCTTGCCGCCGGCAATTCGGCGGAAGCGATCGACGCAATCTTCCACTGGCTCTGGGCCGAAGGCCGTGCCGCCGACAGCCTCGAGGCAATCGCGCCGCTGGCGGCGGCGCTGGGCGTCGCCGATCCCACGCAGGCTTTGGCCGCCGCGGAAGTGAAGAATGCGCTGCGCGACAATTTCGAGCGGGCCGTCGCCGAAAACGTGTTCGGCGTCCCGACGCTCAGCGTCGATGGCGAACTGTTCTGGGGCAACGATGCCTTCGCCTTCGCACAGGCAGTGATCGCCGACCCGGCGATTCTTTCCGCGCCGGCGATGCAGGCCCTGTCCGCGTTGCCGATTGGTATTGCGCGACGCTGAGCGAATTCACCGACGCGAATGCGCCGCACTGAGCAAGGTAGAACTCCGTGCCGCGAGGACATGCCCGTCACGGCAATGGCGGTTAGAGTGTCGGCCTGCGGTCCGCCCGCCTCATGATCGCCACGCCGGAGAACACCATGGCCACCCGTTACTACATCCGCCTGCCCAACCCCGCGCTCGCCCGCGGCAACGACGACGCCCTCGCGTTCCGCAGCGAAAGCGCTGGCGAGCTGGCCACGGAACTCGAGCAGGCGCTGCGCACGACCGCGCTGTTCGATCGCTGGCGCGACCAGCAGGACGATCCCGAAGGCGTCGAGCCCGGTCTCGGCGCAACCGATCCGCAGGCCACGGTAGTCGGCTCGCAGCGGGACCTGGCGATCGATCTCGTTGTCACCACCCGCCTTCCCGGCGATCTGTTCAAGATGCGTCTGCGCTGGCTGGCTGGCTCGCACTGGCAGCTGCGCGACGTCAGCGCCGGCTGATCGCGACAACCAGCTACGGGCTGCGAAATCGCCCGGCTTGGATGACAATGGCGGCCTCATCTGGAGGTCGCATGCCCATCGCCGGACTCGGACTGCACATCATCATCGCGATCTTCTTCGCCGCGCATGCCGTGCGCAGCGGCCAGGATCGCTACTGGCTATGGATACTGTTCGCGTTTCCGGGGCTGGGCAGCCTCGTCTACGCACTGACGATCTGGTTGCCGGATGCGCGCAATACCCGCCAGGGCCAGCAGGTCGTACGCGGCGTCACCCGCCTGCTCGATCCAAGCCGCGAATTGCGCGCGGCGCAGGAGTCGCTGGAAGTCGCCGCCACGCCCGAACACCGCCTGCGTCTGGCCGATGCGTTGCTCAATGCCGATCGCGCCTCCGAAGCCGTGGTGCAATACCACGAGGTGATGCAGGGCATTTACGCGAAGGACCCGCAGATCCAGGTGCGGCTCGCGCATGCCCTGGTCGAATCGGGCAATCCCGGCGAAGCGCGCGGTCTGCTCGAAGCATTGATTCGTGACCAGCCCACGTTCAAATCGCCGGAAGGTCACCTGACCTACGCCCGCGCACTGGCCGCACTCGATGAACGCAGCAAGGCGCGCGAGGAATTCGAAGTACTGGTCGGCTACTACGCCGGTCTCGAAGCCCGCGCCTGCTACGCCGCCATCCTGCTGGCCTGGAACGATCGCGAACGCGCCCGCACGCTGGTCGCCGAAAGCCTCAAGCTCGCCCAGCGCATGCCGCGCTATTCGAAAAAGATGAATGCCGATTGGCTGAGCCAGCTCAAGCGTGTGGAAGCGCAGTTGACGAAAGCGCCGACTGCGTAGGCCATCGTCAGCCGGTGTTCTGCACGCCGGCCGCGATCCCGTTCACCGTCGCCACCAACGCGGCGAACAAGGCATCTTCTGGCCGACCGGCCTCGCGCCAACGTGCAAGCAGATCGACCTGCAGCAGGCTGATCGGATCGACATAGGGATTGCGCAGGCGGATCGAACGGCGAAATCTGCGATCGCCCTCAAGCAACCCGGTCTGCCCCTTGATCATCAGCAACGCTTCGCGGGTACGCGAAAATTCTTCGGCGATGCGTGGATACAGTTGTGCGTGCAGCGGGCCGGCGAGCTGCGAGTAGCGCTCGAAGATCGCCATGTCGGATTTCGCCAGCACCATTTCCAGGTCGTCGAGCATCATCACCAGGAACGGCCAGTCGCTTGCCATTTCCTGGATCGTCGCCAGGCCGTGTTCGGCGATCGCCGCACTCAAGCCGGTGCCGGCGCCATACCACGCCGTCAGGCCGGCACGATTCTGCGACCACGAAAACACCCAGGGAATCGCCCGCAGGCTGTCGACGCCACCACTGCCGCCGCGTCGTGATGGCCGCGAACCGATGCGCAGCCGCTCGATCACGTCGATCGGCGTCGCCGCACGGAAGTACTCCGGGAATTCCGGCGTGTCGTAGACGAGGCCGCGGTAATGACCGCGCGCGACTTCGGCCATGACGGCGACGATTTCGCGCCAGCGCACCTCGCGTGGCTCCGCTGCGCGTGGCCGCAGCGTCGCGCGCAGCACCGCACCGGCGGCCTGTTCGAGATTGCGCAGCGCGATCGCGCGGATGCCGTATTTGCGATGGATGACTTCGCCCTGTTCGGTCACGCGCAGCACGCCGTTGATCGATCCACGCGGCGCCGCGATCACCGCGCGTTCGGTCTTGCTGCCGCCGCGCGACACCGAACCGCCACGGCCATGAAAATAGCGGATGACGATGCCGGCCTGCGCAGACAGTTCAGTCAACTCCACCTGCGTGCGCTGCAGCGCCCAGCGCGAGGCGATCAGGCCGCCGTCCTTGGCGCTGTCGGAATAGCCGAGCATCACCCACTGCACACCGCCGCGGCGCGCGAGGTGATCGCGATACGCTGGCTCGGCAAACAAGGTGCGCAAGACATCCTGCGATGCCTGCAGGTCGGCGACGGTTTCAAACAGCGGCGCGATGTCCAGCGGCACCGCGCCATCGCCATCGACGCATCCGCCCAGCCGCGCAAGCGCGAGCACGGCCAATACGTCGGCGGCGCTGCGGCTCATGCTGATGATGTAAAGGCCGAAGGCGACGCGCCCGTAGCGCGGCAACGACGCCGCCATCGTGCGGAACACCGCCAGTGTCGCGACAGCAGCCGGCGCGTCAGCCGCGGAGACGCACGCATTCGCCAGAAGCAATGGCCGCAGCAATGCCAGCCGCTGCTCGATATCGCGCGCCGCATAGCCGGCATCAGCAAACAAGGCCGCCAACGCGATGTCGTGCTGGCGCGAATCCTGGCGCACATCCAGCGTCGCCAGATGAAATCCGAAGCAGCGCGCGCGCCGCAATACACGACGCAGCGCAAACCAGCCGGCCTGTTCACCGTGATGGCTGCGCAGACTGTCGCCGATCAGTTCGAGGTCGGTGGTGAATTCCGCGGCATTGCCGTAGCCCGATGCAAGACCGGCCTCCGTCGCACGCAGGCGTTGCACGATCAGATCGAGCAGCGCGCGATAGGGCATGTCCTGCCAACGCGGTCGTGGCCGCGTTTCCGGCGGCAGCAGCGCGCGGTAGTCGTCGATCCGTGCCAGCACCGCCGCGGAAATCGCCACCCGCGTCGCCGACTGGCTCAGCAATTGCGCGAGGTTGCGCAGATCGGCGCGATACGCAGCCAGCACCAGCGCGCGCTGCGTGGCCAGCGTCGCCGCGATGGTTTCCGCGCCGACGTTGGGATTGCCGTCCATGTCGCCGCCGACCCAGGAGCCGAAGCGCAGCAGTCCGTCGGGTGATGCGACGCCGGGAAAATTTTCGCCGAGCGCATCCTCGAATATTTCGTGGAAGACCGGCAGGATCCGGTACAGCACTTCGGTCAGATAGAAACTGACATGCTCAAGCTCGTCGGCGACGGTCGGCTTTTCCGGCGCCGATTCCTCGGTCTGCCAGGCGGCAGTCAATGCGGTGCGAATGATCGCAAGATCGGCGCGGCGCTCGGCCGGCGTGCGTTGCTCGTCGAAACCCGCGACCAGGGCGCGGACGATCATGCGCTCCTTTTCCAGCAATGCCCGTCGCACCGCTTCGGTCGGATGCGCGGTGAACACCGGCTGCACCAGGCAGTCGGCGAGCGCTGCGCGCAATTCGTCGGCATCGACGCCTGCATCACGCAGTGCCGCCGCGACCTCGCGCAGACCACCGGGTTGCGCGCTGGCGCCGGCACGCTGGTAATCGCGCTGGCGGCGGATGCGATGCACGAGCTCGGCGAGATTGACCGCGGAAAAATACGTCGCGAACGCGCGTACCAGATCCTCGGCGCGCGCCAGCGGCAGATGGCTCAGTTGTTGCGCGAGCACCTCGACGCCACCATCGCTCTCGCGACGCGCGATCGCCGCCTTGCGGATGCGTTCGACCTCGGCGAGAAAATCCGCGCCGACCTGTTCGGAGAGAATTTCGCCGACCAGCGCACCGAGCCGACCGACATCCTCGCGCAATGGCTCGTCGGTGACCGGAAAATCGATCTCGCGCTGGCTATCGTCGACGGGGGCGGCGGGCAACGGCATGCGGCGGATTCTCGCGGCGGGCGTTGCGTACAACTTACCGTAGATCGGTCGTCTTTTTTACCCCTGCAGGAGCGACGCAAGTCGCGATGTCTTTGGCGCTGATGGGATGTCGCGACTTGCGTCGCTCCTACATTGCTCCTACGCGCCCATCAATATGCGAATTCGCGAAACAGCGGATCCACCGATCCGCCCCATTCGCCGTGATAGAGCGCGAGCTTGCGTTCGGCCGGGGTCTGGTTGGCCATCGCGAATTCGATCAGCGGTTCGAGGAACACAGCTTCGCTGGCGCCGGTGCGGTTGAGGCGATTGCGCCGCGCCAGGCCCTGGCCAGAAATCTTCAATGCCTCGATGGCGATATCGCGCAGCGTGCCGCCACGATGCGGCACCTTGAAGCCAAGCCTCGGCACGTTGTCGCGCAGGGCATTGCGTTCGGCCATGGTGAAATCCTTGACCAGATCCCAGGCCGCATCCAGCGCGACATCGTCGTAGAGCAATCCGACCCAAAATGCCGGCAGCGCGCACAGGCGATTCCACGGGCCGCCGTCGGCGCCGCGCATCTCCAGATATTTCTTCAGGCGCACTTCCGGAAACGCCGTGGTCATGTGGTCGCCCCAGTCCTTCATCGTCGGCAATACGCCGGGAAGATTGGGCAATTTGCCGGCGAGGAAATCCTTGAAGCTGCGGCCGGCGCAGTCGATGTACTCGCCGTCGCGATAGGTGAAATACATCGGCACGTCGAGCAGGTAGTCGACGTAGCGCTCGAAGCCGAAGCCGTCCTCGAAGACGAAATCGAGCATGCCGGTACGGTCGGGATCGGTGTCGGTCCAGATATGCGAGCGATAGCTGAGGTAACCGTTCGGCTTGCCCTCGGTGAACGGCGAATCGGCGAACAGCGCGGTGGCGATCGGCTGCAGCGCCAGCGACACGCGGAATTTCTTCACCATGTCGGCTTCGGAAGCGAAGTCGAGATTGACCTGCACGGTGCAAGTGCGCGTCATCATGTCGAGGCCGAGACCGCCGACCTTGGGCATGTAGTCGCGCATGATCTGGTAGCGGCCCTTGGGCATCCACGGCATTTCGTCGCGACGCCATTTCGGCTGGAATCCCATGCCGAGAAAACCGAGCCCGAGTTCTTCGGCGACAGTTTTCACTTCCTGCAGATGCTGCATGGTTTCGCAGCAGGTTTCGTGCACGTTCTTGAGCATCGCGCCGGAGAGTTCGAACTGCCCGGCCGGCTCCAGCGTCACCGAGGCGCCATCGCGCAGCAGCGCGATGACCTTGCCCTTCTCTTCGTATGGCTGCCAGCCGAAACGGGTGAGGCCGCGCAGCATCGCTTCGATGCCGCGCTCGCCTTCATAGGTCGGCGGGCGCAGGTCGTCGAGACGGAAGCCGAATTTTTCATGCTCGGTGCCGATGGTCCACTGCTCGCGCGGGCGGGCGCCGGAGGCGTGAAACTCGACCAGCTGTTGCTTGCTGGCGATGGGAAGCTCTTTGACGTTGCTCGGACCGGACACGGGCGCGCCCTCTTCAAGATGGATACGTTAGTTGGGGGCGAGGCCCTACAATCGCAAGGCGACGGTCGCCCCGGCCGAAACCTTCGTCACGGCAGGAGCCCGTTTGCCAGCGATCACCCCGCCCCGAGTGTACCCGTTGCCTGCGATCGGCTTGCTGCTGGCGTTGCTGCTGGCGATTTCCGCCACCGCCACGGCGCAGACGCTGCTGCGCGGCAACGGCCCGGAGCCGTCGACACTCGACGCGCATCGCTGCCCGGAAGTGAGTTGCGGCAACATCCTGCGCGACCTTTACGAAGGCCTGGTCACGGAAGATGCAAAAGGCCAGCTGATTCCCGGCATGGCCGAACGCTGGGAGCTGTCGGGCGACGGCCGCGAATGGATTTTTCATCTGCGCAATGGCTTGCGCTGGTCGAACGGCGAGGCCTTGACTGCCACGCAGATCGTCGCGAGTTTTCGGCGCGCGTTCGCGCCGGCGACCGCTGCACCTTTCGCCGTGCATTTCACCGCGATCGAAAATGCCGAAGCGGTGCAGCAGGGGAAATTGCCGCCGGAACGATTGGGCATAACCTCGCCGGATCCGCGCACAGTGGTGTTCCGCATCACCCGCAGCGTCGCGTTGCCGCAGTTGCTGCTGTTGCCGATCGCGTATCCGGTGTATCTGCCGGCGCTGGAGAAATTCGGCGCGCAACACACGCGCCCCGGAAATCTGGTCAGCAATGGCGCTTATCGCCTGGAGGACTGGCGGCCGCAGGCGCAGGTGAGCCTGCTGCGCAACGCCTGGTTCCGCGATGTCGCGCCGATCGAACACGTGCGCTATCTGGTGACAGAAGACGCCGCCAGCGAATTGCAGCGCTTCGAGGCCGGCGACCTGCATATCACCGAGACCGTGCCGCCGCAGCCGCTGGCGCTGCTGCGTCCGCGCTTCGGCACGCAACTGCGCATCAGTCCATATCTTGGCGCGATGTGGATCGGATTGAATCTCGACAAGCCGCCACTGCGCGGCAACGCCGCCTTGCGCGAGGCGTTGTCGCTGGCGATCGATCGCGACAAGCTCACGCGCTACATCACTGGCCTCGGCGAAAGCCCTGCTTACGGTTTGATTCCACCCGGCGTCGCCGACTATCGACCGGTGTCGCTGCCTTGGGCAGGCGCCACGCAGGCAGCGCGCG
The DNA here is from genome assembly GCF_035312645.1 of Arenimonas sp. Taxonomy (GTDB): domain Bacteria; phylum Pseudomonadota; class Gammaproteobacteria; order Xanthomonadales; family Xanthomonadaceae; genus Arenimonas. The sequence goes on along the minus strand of NZ_DATGBO010000140.1, from coordinate 57,156 downwards.
AAGCGCTGGCGCGGCAGCGTTATCGCGAGGCGGGATACGGCGAAGCGCAGCCGCTGCAGATCGAACTGCGTTACAACACCTCGACGCCGCTGCGCCGGATGAACCTTGCGGTCGCGGCGATGTGGCGCGAGGTGCTTGGTGCGCAGGTGACGCTGCGCAACGAGGAGTGGAAAGTCTTCGTCGGCAACCGCAAGCAGCGTGTGATCACCCAGGCGTTTCGCGGCGGCTGGATCGCCGACGTCAACGACGCGCGCAATTTTCTCGCCAATTTTGAAACCGGTTCGATCACCAACTGGAGCGGCCTGCATGATCCGGGTTTCGATGCACTGATCGCTGCCGCCGATGCCGCGCCCGACCTGCAGCAGCGCGGACAGAAGTTGCAGCAGGCGGAAGCGCGCGTACTGACGCAGCAGGCGATCATCCCGGTGTATTTCTACACATCGAAACATCTGGTGCGCCCGGAAGTGCAGGGTTTCGAGGCGAATGCGCTCGATCATCATGCGAGCCGGTTTCTGCGCTTGGTGGAGATGCGACGGTGATTTTTCCTGTGGTCGCGATTGCCATCGCTCCTACGGGGCGATGCCGCAGGAGCGATGGCAATCGCGACATCTGCGAGCGCGGCGCGCAATGAAGCGCATCGCCCTGCTCGTTCTCGAAGCCGCGCTCACGCTCTGGCTGCTCGCGACGCTGTGCTTTTTCCTGTTGCACGCCGCGCCCGGCGGGCCGTTCGATAGCGAGAAAGCGGCGCCGCCTGAAGTGCAGGCGGCGCTGGATGCGCAGTACCGGCTCGACCAGCCGCTGCTGCAGCAATACGCGCGCTGGCTGGGCGATGTCGTGCGCGGCGATCTCGGGCCTTCGTTCCAGTATCCCGACTATCGCGTCAACGAATTGATCGCTTCGAGTCTGCCGGTGTCGCTGATCAATGGCAGCTGCGCATTGTTGCTGGCCCTGCTGCTGGGCATGCCGCTAGGTGTGTGGGCGGCGTTGCGCGCGGGGCGCTGGAGCGATCGCCTGCTGATGTTCGGCGCCGGGCTGGGTTTGGCGATGCCGAAATTTGTGGTCGCGCCGCTGCTGATCCTGGTGTTCGCGGTGACGCTGCGCTGGTTGCCGGCCGGTGGCTGGGACGGTGGCTGGCGCAGCGCGTTGCTGCCGATCGTCGCACTGACCCTGCCCAACCTCGCGTACTGCGCGCGGCTCACGCGCGCCAGTCTGCTCGAAGTGCTGGATGCCGATTACCTGCGCGCGGCGCGCGGGCGTGGACTGTCGGAAGCACGATTGTTGTTCGCGCATGCGCTCAAGCCAGGACTGTTGCCGGTGATCGCCTGGCTGTCGCCGGCGCTGATCAACGTCGTCAGCGGTTCGGCGGTGGTCGAGCAGGTGTTCGGAATTCCCGGCATCGGCCGCTACTTCGTCCAGGGCGCACTCAACCGCGACTACACGCTGGTGCTGGGCGTGGTGCTGGTGATCGGCCTGGCGATCGTGGTGATCAACTTCATGGTGGACGCGTTGCGCGGATGGCTGGATCCACGGCTGCGGGATTCCGCGTGAGCCTCTGATCGCGCGATCGGTGCGGCGTGCTACAGCTGCAGCCAGCCAGCGACGACCTTGCGCGCTTCGTCGATGCCGATCTTGGTTTCGGCGGAAAACAATTGCGCGGTGGCGACGCCGCCCAGAGCCTTGCGCACTTCCAGCAGCGTCTTGGCCTGCGGGCCGCGGCCGAGCTTGTCGGATTTCGTCAGCAGGCAGTGCGCGGGCAGGCTGCGGTTCTTGGCGAAATCGAGCATTTGCAGGTCGTATTCGCGTAGCGGATGACGGACATCCATCACCACGATCAGGCCCGCCAACGAAGCGCGGACCTGGAAATACTGGTTGATGAACTGCTGCCAGTGCAGGCGCACCTGCTCGGGCACCTTGGCGTAACCGTAGCCGGGCAGATCGACCAGGTAGCGTTCGGGCTTGGCTTCGAAATACACCAGTTGCTGCGTGCGACCCGGCGTCTTGGACGTGCGCGCCAGCGACTTCTGGTGGGTCAGGGCATTGAGGGCGCTGGACTTGCCGGCGTTGGAGCGTCCGGCGAACGCGACCTCGAGGACGGTATCGACCGGCAACTGCTTGATCGCATCGGCGGAAAAGCGGAATTCGGCTTGGGCGAGAGGATTGGCCATGCCGGCATCTTACGCGAGCGCGGCGCGGCGCCGTTCCCGAGCAACGCCCGAGCCGGCGACGCACCGGGCTTTCATTGACCCCGCGCAGCCGGGACTGGGATAATCGCGCCCTTGCATGCGGCCCGCGCATGCCCCGCAACAAGCTGTCCGGAGCTCATCCATGAAGTTCTTGCGCATCCTCGGTATGGCCAGTGCCGTGCTCGTCACGACCGCCGTCGCCCAACAGGCCGCCACGGTAACGCCACTGCCCGATCCTGCGCCGGCCCCGGCCGCAGCCATCGCTGCGGCAGCGGCTGCCGATGCCAAGCCGGCGACCTTCGGCGACGTCAAGGCCGGCCAGACCAAGGCCGGCGCCTGCGCCGCCTGCCACGGCCTCGACGGCAATTCCTCCGATCCGCAATACCCGCGCCTGGCCGGCCAGCACGAGCGCTACATCTGGCGCCAGCTGAAGATGTTCAAGAGCGGCGAGCGCAACAACGCCATCATGATGGGCATGGGCGCGCCGCTGAGCGAGCAGGACATGCGCGACATCGGCGCCTATTTCGCGACCCAGAAAGCCGTGCCCGGCGTCGCCGACGACACCAAGATCGCGACCGGTCCGAACCAGGGCCGCAAGTTCTACCAGGTCGGCGAGTCGATCTTCCGCGCCGGCAAGCCCGAAGCCGGCGTCCCGGCCTGCATGGCCTGCCATGGCCCCAGCGGTCGCGGCAATCCGGGCCCGTCCTATCCCTCGATCGGCGGCCAGCACGCCGGTTACACGGTCGCCAAGCTGCAGGCGTTCCGCGGCGGCGAGGTCTGGGGCAAGGCTGGCAATGCCAACGTGATCATGAGCGGCATCGCCCACAACCTCAGCGATGAGGAAATCCAGAGCTTGGCCACGTACATCGAAGGCCTGCACAACAGCCGCGCCGCCGCCAAGGCCGAGTAACGCAGTTAAAGTTCCCGATCACGCCGCTTGCGCGCCAGCCACGATTCAGCCGACCGTCGGCATGGTGTCGCCGGTTCGCCCCTTTCCCAGGAGATTTCCATGTTCCGCCGCGCCCTGATCGCACTGCTGCTGCTTGTTCCCCTGATCGCCTGCGCGCAGTCGCCAGCCCCGCCGGCGATCCCCGCCAACGCCGAGCCGCGTCTGGGCGTCGACTACGAAATCCTCGAAACGCCGCAGCCGACCTACGGCCAGGGCAAGATCGAAGTCGCGGAAGTTTTCAGCTACATGTGCATCCACTGCGCGCACTTCCAGCCGTCGGTGAATGCCTGGAAGAAAAAGCTGCCGGCCGACGTCCGTTATGAATACGTGCCGGGTGTGTTCGGTGGTGCCTGGGACAGCTTCGCCCGCGCCTACTTCGCCGCCGAGATCATGGGCGTGCAGCCGCGCACGCACGACGCGGTGTTCAAGGCGATCCACATCGACCACGTGCTCAAGACCGGCAGCCTCGAGGAAATCGCCGACCTCTACGGCACCATGGGCGTGGACCGCAACAAATTCCTCGCGACGATGAACAGCTTCGCCGTCACCGCCAAGCTCAACCGCGCCAAGCAGTTCGCGGTGCGCACCGGCGTCAACGCCACGCCGACCCTGATCATCGCCGGCAAGTACCGCGTGCTGGCCAGCCAGGATCGCGGTCTGGAATACATGTTCACCACCACCAACTTCCTGCTTGCACGCGAGCGTGCGATGGCCAAGCCGGCCGCCGTGGCTCCAGCCAAACCGGCAGTCACGAAGCCGGCCGCCAAGAAGGCATAACGCTTCGTCTGCCGTTTCGAGAAAAAGGCCGCATCGCGGCCTTTTTCTTTTCCCGGGGCTTGCGGCCGCCCCGATCGAGCGCGAGGATGCCCCATGCCATCGCCCGACGCCACGTCGTTGCGCCTGCTGAGCTGCAACATCCAGGCCGGATCGAGCACCCGCGCCTACCGCGAGTACGTGACACGCAGCTGGTCGCATGTCCTGCCCAACGGCAAACGCGCCAATCTCGACAGCCTCGCCGAACTGTTCCGCCCCTTCGACATCGTCGGCCTGCAGGAGAGCGACCCCGGCAGTCTGCGCTCGGGTTTCAGCAATCAGAGCGATTACCTCGCCGAACGCGGCGGCTTCCCGTTTTTCAGCCACCAGGCCAACCGACGCATTTCGCGCATCGCGGGCAGCGGCAACGCCCTGCTCAGCCGTCTGGCGCCGAACGATCTGCTCGACTACGCCCTGCCCGGCCGCGTCGCTGGGCGCGGCGTGCTGATCGCCAACTTCGGCAGTGGCGACGATGCCTGGCAACTCGCCATCACCCATCTGTCGCTGGGCGCACGCTCGCGACAACTGCAACTGGCCTTTCTCGCCGAGTTGCTCGCCGAACAAAAACGCCTCGTGCTGATGGGCGATTTCAATTGCGCGGTCGATGCGCCGGAAATGGCTTCGCTGTATCGGCGCACGCGGCTGCAGCCACTGGATCACTGCCCGCCGAGCTTTCCGAGCTGGGCGCCGGACCGGGCGCTGGACCATATCCTCACCGCCGGTTTCCGCAGCGCCGACTATCGCGCGCTGCCCGCTGCCGGTTCCGATCACCTGGCCGTGGCGATCACGCTCCATCACTGAGCCGGGTTGGGCCGCTGGCGCGGATGCCCTACTCTTGGCGCATGTACCTCACACATTACGGCCTCGCCGAGCCGCCTTTCGCGATCACGCCCGATCCGCGCTTCGTGTTCCTCAGCGAACACCACCGCGACGCGCTGGCGCATCTGCTTTACGGCATCGGCCAGGGCGGCAGCGGCGGTTTCGTGCAGCTCACCGGCGAGGTCGGCACCGGCAAGACCACGCTCTGTCGCCTGCTGCTCGAACAACTGCCGGCGAACGTGCGCGTGGCATTGGTGCTCAATCCAAAACAAACGCCGCTGGAATTGCTGACCACGATCTGCGAAGAACTGCATATCGATCTGCCCGGAAAACGCCGCAGCCTGAAGATGGAAATCGATGCGCTCAACGCGCACTTGCTCGATGCGTATGCGCAGGGGCTGCGCGTGGTGCTGATTGTCGACGAGGCGCAGGAATTGTCGCGCGAAGCGCTGGAGCAGATCCGCCTGCTCACCAATCTGGAAACGCCGACGCAGAAATTGCTGCAGATCGTCCTGCTCGGCCAGCCGGAACTGCGCGACACCTTGTCGCGGCCGGCGTTGCGGCAACTGGCGCAACGCATCACCGCGCGCTACCACCTCACGCCGCTGGCGCCCGAGGAAACCGAGGCGTATCTGCGCCATCGCCTGACGATCGCCGGGGCGAGCGCATTTCCTTTCGAAGCGCCGGCGGTGCGGCGATTGCATGCGCTGTCCGGCGGCGTGCCGCGTCTGCTCAATGTGCTCGGCGAGCGCAGCCTGCTCGCCGGTTATGTGCACGGGCGCGGGCGCATCGACGCAGCGCTGGTCGATCTCGCCGCGCGCGAAGTATTGCCGCCGATCGATGCGCGCGAACGCCGCTGGCGCGTGTTCGGCTGGAGCCTCGGTCTCGGCGCGCTGACGATCGTCGCGCTGTGGCTGACGCTGCACACGGGAGTCCGCTGAGATGTCGCTGATCCTCGACGCCCTGCGCAAGTCCGAAGCCGAACGCCGGCGCGGACAATCGCCCGACCTGTTCGCGCCATCGCCGATGGTGACCCCGCGCGTGGCGCGACGAGGGATCCAGACCTGGCAGGTGGTGATCGTGATCGCGGCGATCGCATTGCTGGCCGGTGTCTGGTGGAACCTGCGCGCGACCGGCGCGGCGACGGATGAATCGATCGCGTCGATACCGGTACTGACGGAACCGAAGCCGGCACCGGCATCCGCAGCCACAGTTGTCGCTGCGCCGCTGCCCACGCGTCACGATGACCCGTCCGCAAGATCGGAGACCGCGCCAGCCTTGGTCGCGGCCAAGACCGCTCCTACGGTGGCTGCAGCGCCGGTCACGCCGTCCACGACGCCTTCCGCGCAACTCCCGCCGCCCATTCCACCGTCGGCGTCCACATCCGCCGCGACCACCAACAGCGATGCCGACGAAGCCTTGCCGAACATCGCCGCGCTCGACGATGCGCAACGCAGCGCTCTGCCCGCGCTCAAGATCAGCATGCATGTCTGGTCGGCGACGCCGGCGCAGCGTTTCGCGATCGTCGACGGCCAGCGCGTCACCGAAGGTTCAAGCCTGTCGGGCAACATCGTTTCGGAAATCCGTCGCGACGGCATCGTGCTCGACATCAACGGCCGCCGCTACCTGCTGCCCCGCCCCTAGGATCGTCCGCATGCTGTTCGTCGACCTGCCCACGCGCAAGCAACCGAAACGTCGCTGGGCGGCACCCTTGCTCGCGCTGATCGCGATCGGCGTCTACGTCTGGATGGCCTGGGGCCACGGCGATGCCGAACACCAGGCGCTGCTGCAGCGCTGGGGTGCGGTCTCCGGGAACCCGACCGACTGGCACCTGCTCTGGCGCAACGGTCGCTTTCTCAACCTGGTCACCGCGCTGTTCGTGCATGCCAGTCTCTGGCATCTGATCAGCAACGGTTTGTTCCTGATCATCTTCGGCGTGCCGGCCGAACGCGCACTCGGCTCCTGGCGATTGCTCGCGCTGTTTCTGATCGGCGGCGCGCTCGCCAACTTCGCGGCGGCATTGCTGATGGACAGCCCCGGCCGCGTGATCGTCGGCGCCAGCGGCGGCATCTCGGCAATGATCGGCGCCTATCTCGTGTTGTTTCCGAATGCGCGCCTGGGCATCGTCGTGCCGATGGGCCTGTGGCTGGAATTCGTGCGCGCGCCGGCGGCGCTATTGATCGGTTTGTGGGCGGCGCTGCAATTGGTTTTCACTTTCGTCGGCCCCTCGTTCGGCGCCGTCGCCTGGTGGGCGCATCTGGCCGGATTCATGGTCGGCGTGGTGATGGCGTTCGGTTTCCGGCCGGCGCTGGCGCGGAAAAAACGCGGCGCGTGAGTTCATCGCTGGATCGATACAAAAGCGCTCACGATGTTTGGTCACCGCGTTGCATGATCTCTTGATTGAATCTCTTGACCAGTGCGGTTTCCTCCAAGGAAACATAGCTCATCAGTTGATAATAATCAGACACCGCTCGATCCAGAAGGTCCTTCGCCGCCTCCTTCGGATCAAATGACACGCAATCGTCGCCCGACGCATTCATATGCTTCGTGCGGTTTTTCGGCAGATTCATGGTGTCTGCCATTTTTCTTCGGGTAATGGTTTCTGCACCGTCGTTGGATCGATCTGCGATAGCAACAGCGACGGATCTCGTGTTTTCGAACGATGGTTCTCCGCCAAGCCTTGTGACGTAGTTTCCAAGAATTTCCTCCGCCGCTCCTGCGAGGTGGAGACTCGAAAAGTAGGAATCACCCCGGAAATAAAGATCCAGCGCCCGATCCAGTAACTCGGCGGCAATATTGATCTTCTCGACTGACATGGGATCGTCCTCGTTCGCGCCGATTACCTCTTCAGCCAACTCCGCGGATCCTGCGGCTGGCCGTTGCGGCGCAATTCGAAATACAGCGCCGGCCGGCCCTGTCCGCCGGAACTGCCGACCGTGGAAATCGCTTCGCCGGCGCGGACGCTGTCGCCGGTGTTTTTCAGCAGCGCGTCGTTGAATGCATACAAGGTCATCCAGCCGCCGCCGTGGTCGATGATCAGCAGCAGGCCGTAGCCTTTCAACCAGTCGGCATAGGCGACGCGGCCGGCATTGACCGCGTGCACTTCCGCGCCGGCGTTACCGGCGATCAGCAGGCCCTGGCTGGTGTGACCATCCGGCATCACGCCGCCGTAGCCGGCTAGGACGGTACCGGCCAGCGGCAGATTCATCGGGCCGGTCGGAATCGCGGCATTGCCCACCGTCGGCGGCAGGCGCGCGCCGCTGGGACGCGTCGAATGCGTCGGCGGCGGCAACGGTTTCGGTTTCGGCATCTGCGCCATCAGTTTGCGCAGGCGCTCGAGCAGGGCGACGGTGCTTTTTTCGTCGCGACCGAGCGCATCGATCTGCTGGCCGCGATCGCGCGCCTGCGCCGCCAGCGTCGATACCAGCTTGGCGCGTTCCTGCTTCTGCGCTGCCAGCGCACCCAGCTGCGTGCGTTGCCGGCCGCGGGCGAGTTCGAGCTGCTGCTGTTGCGCTCGCACCTGGTCGGCGACGATGGCCAATGATTGCAGCTCAGCGGTCAGCCCGCTGATGCGTTGTTGCCGGTCTTGCTGGAAATAGCGGTGATAGACCAGTACGCGCGCGAGATCGCTCATCCGATCCTGCTCGAGCAACAATTTCAGTTGTTCGCTCTTGCCCAGCGCATAGGCCGAACGCACCAGCCGCGCCAACTCCTCGCGTTGCCGGCTGAGCTTGCTCTCGAGCTCCAATTGCTTCTGCTGCAGATCCTTGAGTTGCGCCTGCAGTGCGGCGATCTGCGCCTCGGTGTCGTGCAGCGCGTGCTGCGACCCCGCAACCTTGCCGTCGACCGCGCGCAACTCGCTGTTGGCCGTATCGCGGTCGGCCTCGATCTTTTTCTGCTCTTCGCTGAGCGATTTGATCTCGCCGCGCACCTGCGCCAATTGTTTTTGTGCGGCCTGATCCTGCGCGCGCTGCGCCGCCGTCTGCGCCTGCGCCGATGTCGCGGCCAGGGCCAACAGTGCGATCAGCAGAAAACGTCGCACTCAGCCCAACTCCACCAGCGGGCGACCGGTCATCTCGACGGGAATCGCGAGGCCGAGCAGGTAGAGCATCGTCGGAGCGATATCGCGCAAGGCACCGCCCTCGCGCATTTTTCCGGTGCGGCCCACATACACCAGCGGAACCGGACCGACCGTATGCGCCGTATGCGGCTCGCCGGTAATCGGGTCGCGCATCATTTCCAGATTGCCGTGGTCGGCAGTGACGATCATCTCGCCACCGACCTCCTGCAGCGCCGCGCGGATTTCTCCCAGCGCCACGTCCACCGCTTCCGCTGCCTTGATCGCCGCGTCGAGCAAGCCGGAATGCCCGACCATGTCGGGATTGGCGATGTTGCAGATGATCACGTCGTGGCGCTGCGCCCGGATGTCGGCACAGAGCGCGGCGGTAAGTTCCGGGCAGCTCATTTCCGGCTGCAGGTCGTAGGTCGCGACTTTCGGCGAGGGAATGAGCAGACGATCTTCGCCGGCCTCGGGTTGCTCGCGGCCGCCGCTGAGGAAGAAGGTCACGTGCGCGTATTTTTCCGTTTCGGCGATGCGCAACTGGCTGAGGTGATTCGCCGCCAGTACTTCCGACAACGTGTTGCGCAGATCCTCGGAGGCATAGGCGACCGCCGCCGGCAGGCGGGCGTCGTATTCGCTGAGACAGACGAAACGCGACAGCGCGATCGCGCGTGGACGCATGAAGCCGGCGAAATCCGGTTGCACGAAACAAGCGGTGAGTTCGCGGGCACGATCGGCGCGGAAATTCATGAACACCACGGCGTCGCCGTCGGCGAATTTCGCACCGGAACCAATGACCGTCGGCTTGACGAATTCGTCGGTCTCGCCACGCGCATAAGCCGCTGTCAGTGCAGTAAGCGCATCGGCGCTGTGAAACTCGGATTGCGCTTCGGTGATCGCCAGGTACGCCGGCGCGACGCGCTCCCAACGTGCGTCGCGATCCATCGCGTAATAGCGACCGCTGACGGTCGCGATGCGCGCGTTGCCGGCGTTCGCGCAAGCAGCAGTGAGGGCGGCCAGGCTGGCTTCCGCGGATTTTGGCGGCGTGTCGCGGCCGTCGAGGAAGGCATGCACGGCGACTTCAGCAACGCCTTGCCGGCGCGCGAGCTCGATCATCGCGAACACGTGCGTCTCGTGGCTGTGCACGCCGCCCGGCGAGAGCAGGCCGAAGATATGCAGGCAACGGTTCGCCGCCTTCGCGCCGGCGCAGGCGGCGGTCAGCTCCGGGTTGCTGAAGAAGCTGCCGTCTTCGATCGCCGCATCGATGCGGGTCAGGTCCTGATAGACGATGCGGCCAGCACCGATATTCATGTGCCCGACTTCGGAATTGCCCATCTGCCCCTCGGGCAGACCGACGTGGCGGCCCTCGGTATGCACCAGCGTGTGTGGATAATCGGCGAGCAGACGGCGCCAGTTCGGCACTTCGGCCAGCGCGATGGCGTTGTCGGCGCGTTCGATGCGGTGGCCCCAACCGTCAAGAATCAGCAGCAGCAAGGGTTTGGGGCGGGCCATGGGCACTCCTGACGTTCGGCACGGGACGATTGTAGCGAACAGGCCTAGAAAGGGTTCGCCAGAAAAGCTTCCTGCCCTGGCCGTAAACCTTTTCCCGAACCCCGGCATCCGAGCCACGACCCTCAACGGAGACACCCCATGCGCCGCACCCTGCTCGCCCTCGCGCTCTGCCTCGCCGTTACCGGCGCCCAGGCCCATGACGACGACGATGACAACGACACCTCCCGCATCAATGGCGGCGTGCACGCCGAAGCCGGCAAGAATTACGGCGATCTGAGCACGGTCAACGGCGGCATCAGTATCGATACCGGCGCCGTGATCAAGGACGCCGATACCGTCAACGGCGGCATCGACATCGACGACAAGGCGCAACTGCACAACGCCAACACCGTCAACGGCGGCATCACCGCTGGCGCTGGCGTGCAGGTGAGCAAGGATCTGGAAACCGTGAACGGCGGCATCCGCGTCGGCTTCAACTCGCACGTTGGCGGCGACATCAGCACCGTCAACGGCGGCATCCTGGTGCAGCAGACCGAAGTCGGCGGCCGCGTGCACACGATCAACGGCGACATCACCATCGGCGCGAAATCGCATGTCGCCGGCGGCATCCTGGTCGAGAAGCCGAACAATGGCGGCTTCAACATCAGCTTCGGCAAGCAGCGCACGCCACGCGTGGTGATTGGCCCGAACGCCGTAGTCGATGGCGAGTTGCGCTTCGAACGCGAGGTGGAATTGTTCGTGCATCCCAGCGCGAAGATCGGCAAGGTCATCGGCGCAACCGCCAAGCCTTACACCGATACCCTGCCCGCACGGCCGTAAGCGGCGGCAGTACGTTTAGAATGCGGGTCTCGCCGGTGGGAGACCCGCATGATTCGAGCCTCGTTCTGCCTGGTGCTGGCACTGGGCCTTTGCGGCTGCCAACCAAGCGCCATGCACATCACCGAAGCGTCGCTGGTCTCGGCCAATGAACGCGCCGGCCACGCCTTCGGACCGGAAATTTCCGCCGAGGATTTCGCGGCCCACGTAAAGGTTCTCGCCTCCGATGATTTCGGCGGCCGCGCGCCAGGCAGCGCCGGCGAAGACAAGACCGTCGAATACCTGCGCGAGCAGTTCCAGCGCCTAGGCCTGCAGCCGGGCAATGGCGACAGCTATTTCCAGACCGTGCCAATGGTCGAAACTACCGCTGACGTCGCGCACAGCATGCTCGCGATCGTGCAGCACGGAAAATCGCAGGCGCTGCGTTTTGGCGATGATCTCATCGTCAACACCCGTAGCGGCCAGGCCGATATCGCCGTACGCGACAGCGCGATGGTCTTCGTCGGCTATGGCGTCAATGCGCCGGAGCTGGGCTGGAACGATTACGCCGGCATCGACGTGCGCGGCAAGACCGTGGTGATGCTGGTCAACGATCCCGGCTTCCATTCCGGCGACGAAAACCTGTTCGAAGGCCGGCGCATGACGTATTACGGCCGCTGGACCTACAAGTTCGAAGAAGCCGCGCGCCAGGGTGCCGCCGCGGCGATCATCGTCCACGATACGTCCGGTGCCGGCTACGGCTGGGACGTGGTGAAGAGCAGCTGGAGCGGCGCGCAATTCGACCTTCGCAGCGAAGACGACCCGCAGCCGCGTCTGCCGATGCAGGGCTGGATCAGCGGCGCCGCGGCGCAGACGATGTTCGCGAGTGCGGGGCTTGATCTCGCGACCATGTATGCCGCCGCCGGCAAGCGCGGTTTCCATGCATTGCCGCTGGGCGATGCCCACTTCGACGCGCAATTGCACAACACAATCCGGGAATCGTCCTCGCGCAATGTCGTTGCGAAACTGCCGGGCAGCAAATATCCCGATGAAGCCATCGTCTACAGCGCGCACTGGGATCACCTCGGCACGCACTCCGGCGAGCCCGGCGACAACATCTACAACGGTGCGGTCGACAATGCCACCGGCGTCGCCGGCGTGCTGGAAATCGCCGAGCAATTCACCGTGCTCAAGCCCGCACCCGAACGCAGCGTGATCTTTCTGCTGGTCACGCTGGAGGAATCGGGGCTGCTCGGCTCGCAATATTACGTCGCGCATCCGCTGGTGCCGCTGGCGAAAACCGTGGCGGTGGTGAACATCGACGCGATGCCCGTGGTTGGCCCGACCCGCGATCTGGTAGTGGTCGGCCTCGGCAATTCCGATCTCGATGCCGTGCTGCGTCCGATCACCGACAAGCAAGGCCGCGTGCTGGTGCCGGAAACGTCGCCGGAGAAAGGGCAGTTCTTCCGTTCCGACCATTTCAGTTTCGCCAAGGCTGGCGTGCCGGCGCTGTACGCGAAAGGCGGCACCGACCATATCGAGAAAGGCCGCGACTATGGCCTGTCGGTACTCGCCGATTACACCGCGCACCGTTATCACCAGGCCAGCGACAACTACGATCCGGCCTGGGATCTGCGCGGCATCGTGCAGGACCTCAACGCCCTGTATGGCGTCGGCAAGAAACTGGCGATGAGCCGCGACTGGCCGAATTATCGCGAAGACAGCCCGTTCCGCGCGCTGCGCGATGCGTCGCGCAAAGGCGAGCAGCCTTGATGTTGACGAATGCTCTGTAGGGTCGCCAGCAAGCTGGCTCCTACGTGCGCTCGTAATTTGTAGGAGCCAGCTTGCTGGCGACCGGCTACTTCACGAACGCGTTCAACGCTTCCGCGACATTGCCCGGCTGCGCCATCATCGGCATGTGGCCGCAGCCGGCGAGCAACACGGTCTGGCTGTCATGCAGGCCTTGGTGGAAAATTTCCGCGGCGCTGACGTCGACCACGCGGTCATCGCGACACCACAGCAGCAGCACCGGCGCCTGGATGTTCGGCAATTCGGCCTGCAGTGCGAAGGCTTCGGGACCGCGGCCGATACCATCCAGCACCTTCTGTTCGAAGGCGACGTCGGCGCGGCGGCGGCGCACCATCGCCTCACTCGCCGGCCAGGGCACGAACGGCGGATCGGTGAAGACGATGCCGAGATAGCGCTGCAGTTGCGCACGCGTGGTCACTTCGAACGGGTTGCGACCAGCGACGACTTCGCGGCCGAATTCGTTTTCATGAAACAACACACCGGCCGACGACATCAGCACGACGCGCGTCACCAATTCCGGTCGCCGCGCCGCGAGCAGGCCGACGATCTGTCCGCCCATCGAATGACCAACCAGCAGTGCGGGTTTTTCCTTCAGCGCGGCCAGGAAGGCAGCAAGACGAATCGCCTGCGCACCGGGGCCATAGTCGCCGTCGGGTTTGCGTTCGCTCTCACCCCAGCCGGGCAGGTCGGGTGCGACGACGCGATGCGTCTTCGCCAACTCGCGCATCAGCGGCAGCCAGTTTTCCTTGCTGCCGGTAAAGCCGTGCACGAGTACGAGCAGCGGCCCGTGACCCGCCTCGATGTAACTCCAGCGATGGTCGTCGACCTGCAGCGTGTGCTGGCTGGCACCGGCCAGCCAGCGCTGCCGCGCGAACTCGGCATCGAGCACGCGCTCGGGCATGGTCACCGCCACGCCCACCGTCGTCAGCGCCAGCCCCAGTGAAACCGCCAGCGCGACGCGACCCTTCCGCATCGATCAGGGCGTCTTCTTGTCGGCCAGCGCCGCTTCGACCGAAGCGATCGTGATCGGGTGATACGCCGCACGCGCCTTGGCAAACTCGCCGCGGGCAAATGCCAGGCCATCAGGCGTCTTCGCCAGTTCGGTGTAGATCGGCATGATCAGCTTGCGCCGGCCGATGCGGCTGACGAACTGCGAGATCGCCGGGCGCGCCTGCGTGTAGCCGCTGCGGATGGTCAGCGGATACCAGCGCTGGGCGATTTCGGCGTTCGGCGTACCGGTGAAATGGAAGGCCGCGTCGAGCTCGGTCAACTGGTCGGCGGAAAGTTTTTCCGGCATGCCTTCGAGGAAGCGCACCCATTCCTGCGTGGTCCACTTGGACGTGTCGAAATCGCCGGCCTTCATGTGGCCGCCCAGCCAGTGCGTGCGATCTTCATCGACGCTGTCGAAACGCGCCGACGCCGCCGGTGTCGCGAACGCCGGGATGCCCGGGCCGTGCAGCCAGGCGTTGATTTCCTCGGGCGTGGTCTTGCCGGGATTCTTCTCGATCAGCTCGGCATGAAGGAAGCGCTCGAACTCAGCGCTGTCCTGACTGGTGAAGGCGTGATCATCAAACCACTTGCGCAGGAAGGCGTCGAAGGTTTCGCGGCCGTAACGTTGTTCGAGGAAGGTGAGGAACCACTGGCCCTTGATGTAGGCGATCGAGGTCAGCGCGTCATCGGGGTCGCGACCGGTCAGCGGCGCCAGCGCGAGCAGCTGGTCGTCGGGCTTGATGTCCTTGATCTCTTCGGCGAGGCCGTGCTGCGCAATCACTTTTTCCATGTCGGAAGCATCGGCGCCGTAAAGCGATTCGACGATGCGGTCCTGCACGTAGGTGGTGAAACCTTCGTTGAGCCAGATGTCCTTCCAGCTCGAATTGGTCACCAGGTTGCCCGACCAGCTGTGCGCGAGTTCGTGCGCGATCAGGCTGACCAGGGATTTGTCGCCGACGATCACGGTCGGCGTGGCGAAGGTCAGGCGCGGATTTTCCATGCCGCCGAACGGGAACGATGGCGGCAGCACGAGGATGTCGTAACGGCCCCAGCGATACGGGCCGTACAACTTCTCGGCGGTATCGATCATCTTGCCGGTGTCTTCGAATTCCTTCGCGGCCTTGTCGGCCATCGCCGGCTCGGCCCAGACGCCGGCACGTTCGTTGATCGGGCGGAACACCAGGTCGCCGGCGGAAATCGCCAGCAGGTAGGACGGGATCGCCTGCGGCATCGAGAAACTGTAGTCGCCGTCACGCACGGCTTTCGGATCGTTGTCGGCGCTCATCACCGCCATCACGTTGCTCGGCGTGGTGATGTGCGCGCTGTAGGTGAAGCGCACGCCGGGGGTGTCCTGCAACGGGACCCAGCTGCGCGCGTGGATGGCTTCGGACTGGCTGAACATGAACGGTGTTTTCTTGCCCAGCGTCATCGCCGGCGTCAGCCACTGCAGGCCGCTGGCTTCGGGCGAGGTGCTGTAGCTGATGCGCACCTGCGGCATCTGGCTGGGCAGAGTGATGGTGAGCTTGCTGCCGTAGATCGGCGCGGGCGCGGCGAGCTCAAACGGCACGTCCTGCCAGGTCTTGCCGTCGCCGGCCTCGACCTTGGCGATCTTGAGCTCGCGGGTGTCGAGCACCAGCGCGGTGGCGGCGCTGTCTTTCCAGGTGAGGTCGAGCGTGGCGCTGCCAGCGAGGATCTTCTTCTGGAAATCCACGGCCAGATCGAGCGCCAGATTCTTGATCACGACCTTGTCGGGTTCGGCGTAGGAGCTTTCATCGTGCACGAGGGCGGCCTTCGCGGGTTCGGCGGCGGGCGTGGCCGTCGCGGGCGGAGCAACGGTGGCGACAGGCGTAGCGGGCTTCTGGCAGGCCGCCAGGGGCAGGAGGGCAGCAGCGAGCATCAGGACGGGCAGGCGCATGGTCGTGTCGTCGGTGGCGGAAGAGGAGGCGAGTTTAGCCCGGTCGGAGCAAAAGGTTTAAATGACTAATGCCATGGGACGGGGTGTCGTTCAGGCCCTAGCCTTCCGGCATCTCCCGGGGAATCCAAATCGTCATGCGCCTGCTCTCATTTCCCCTGCTCGTCCTGTTGCTTGCCCAGGCCGGCGTGGCCCGCGCCGCCGACCCGGTCGATGTTCCGCACCTGGACGGCAAGCCGAAGATCGATGGCCGCATGGACGAGCCGTTCTGGCAGCAGGCCGCGCATTTCGAGCTGACTTACGAAACAAAGCCGGGCGAGAACACTCCCGCCAGCACCAAGACCACCGTCTACATCGGCGAGAACGGCAGCGAGCTGCTGGTCGCGTTCGTCGCCGAGGATCCCGATCCGAAGCAGATCCGCGCCTACCTGCGCGATCGCGACAGTGCCTACAACGACGACTTCGTCGGCATGAACCTCGACACCTTCGACGACCAGCGCCGCAGTTACGAGCTGTATGTGAACCCGCTCGGCGCGCAGATGGATCTGGTCTACGAAGAAGCCAACCACAACGAGGACGACTCCTGGGACGGCCTGTGGCAGTCCGCCGGCGAGATCAACGCCAAGGGTTACATCGTCGAGATCGCGGTGCCGTTTTCCACGCTGCGCTTCAAGAGCAGCAAGGATGCGCAGCAATGGGGCGCCGATTTCGTGCGCTTCCGTCCGCGCGAAAACCGCTACCGTCTGTCCAACAACATCCAGGACCGCAACAAGCCCTGCTATCTGTGCGGCATCGGCAAGCTGCGCGGCTTCGCCGGCATCGATCCGGGCCGCAACCTCGAGATCGCATCGACCGTGACGATGCACTATTCGCAGGAGCGCAACGCGCCGGCGACGCCGTTCACCAGCGACGGCTTCAAGGTCGAGCCGGGCGTCGACGTGAAGTGGGCGCCGAGCACCAACTTCACCCTCAACGCGACCATCAACCCGGATTTCTCGCAGGTCGAGAGCGACAGCTCGCAACTTTCCGTCAACAACACCTTCGCGCTGTTCTTCCCGGAAAAGCGCCCGTTTTTCCTTGAAGGCGCCGACTACTTCAGCACGCCAAACCAGCTGGTCTACACGCGCAACGTCAACGACCCCGATGTCGGCCTGCGCGCCACCGGCCGCAACGGTCAGCAGACCTATGGCGTGTTCGTCGCGCGCGACACCGTCACCGACCTGCTGCTGCCGGGCGTGTTCGGCTCACGACTCGCGCGCTACGACACCGCCTCCAACGACGCCGCGCTGCGCTATCGCTACGACCTGACCAATACCGCCAGCGTCGGCGTGCTCGCCACCGAGCGCCGCGGCGACGATTACCACAACAGCCTGCAGGCCGTGGACGGCCGCTGGCAGCAAGGGCACCACACCGTGATCGGCCAGTTCATGAGCTCGAGCACGCACGATCCGGGCAAGGCCAGCATCGACGGCGACGCCTACTACGTCGAATACGACTACGATTCGCGCAACTGGTCTGGCTTCTTCTTCCGCAACAAGTTCGACGACGGTTTCCGCGCCGATCTCGGCTTCATCGGCCAGGTCGGCTACCAACAGAACTACTTCGGGCTCAATCGCGCCTGGTACGGCGACAAGGACAAGTTCTTCAACCAGATCCGCCTCAGCGCGCGCTGGAACGACGATCGCACCAGCGACGGCACCCTGATGCAGCTCAAGCGCGAGATCTTCCTCGGCGCCAACGGCCCGCTGCAAAGCTACATTGAGCTCGGTCACGTCGAACGCGACCGGCAATGGCGCGGCCAGCGTTTCCCGGAAAAAATCAACCGCATCTATGGCGAATTCAAGCCGGTGCGTGGCGTCGGCCTGACCTTGTTCGTGCGCCATGGCGACATGACCGATCTGGCCAACACCCGGCTCGGCAAAGTCACCTCGATGGAACCAACCATCACGCTCAACCTCGGACGATCGTTGAGCCTGACGGTCGATCACAACTACGAGCGCCTGAGTCGCGATGGCGGCAATGTCTACGTCGCCAACCTCACCGACCTGCGCCTGTCCTGGCAATTCAGCCTGCGCCAGCGCCTGCGCCTGGCGCTGGTGCGCAACGACATCACTTTCGACCCGCGCCTGTCCTCGTTCCCGGTGCCGGAGCGCGATCGCTCGATCAGCAGCCAGCTGATCTACAGCTACAAGATCAATCCGGGCACGGCGTTTTTCGCCGGCTATGCCGATGGCTACCAGGGCGACGAGACCACGCCGCTGTTCCAACGCGAACGCACCCTGTTCATGAAATTCGCGTACGCGTGGGAGCGGTGATTTGACCTGACAACGTAGAAGCGATGGCGTTTTCAACGGCGAAGCCGGTCGTCGCGACAATTCGGCGAGTAGCGGTTACGACAACATCGGCAGTCCTGCCGTAATGCCTATCTCGCCAGCCCTGGTCGCGGCTCACGCCGCTCCTACGAGACCACCATCGCAATCATGAGATGCCGGTGATCAGACGCTGTAACCCGAATGGATCGCGACGATGCCGCCGCTGAGGTTGCGGTGCGTGCAGCGGGCGAAGCCAGCCTTGGCCATCATCGCCTGCAATTCTTCCTGCGGCGGATGCTTGCGGATCGATTCGGCGAGGTATTGATAGCTGTCGGCATCGTTGGCGAACAGCTTGCCGAGTTTCGGCAGCACCTTGAAGGAATGGAAATCGTAGATCGGCCGGAACCACTCCGGCTTCACCTGCGAGAACTCCAGCACCAGCGCGCGACCGCCGGGCTTGAGGATGCGACGCATCTCGTTGAGTCCGGCCTGCTTGTCGGTGACGTTGCGCAGACCAAACGCGATCGTGACCAGATCGAAACTCGCGTCGGGAAACGGCAGCGCTTCGGCATTGAGTTGCACGTAACGCAGGCCGCGCACCAGTCCGCGATCGGTGAGGCGATCGCGACCGACGCCAAGCATGGCGGCGTTGATGTCGCCGATGACCACCTCGCCGGCATCGCCGACGCGTTCGTGCAGCAGCGCAGCGATATCGCCGGTGCCGCCGGCGAGATCGAGCACGCGGTCGCCGCGTTTCACGCCCGAGGTGCCGACGAAGTAGCGCTTCCAGACCCGGTGCACACCCAGCGACATCAGGTCGTTCATCAGGTCGTACTTGGCCGCAACCGAAGAGAAGACCTCGCCGACGAGCTTTTTCTTCTGCTCGACCGGCACGTCGCGGAAACCGAAATGGGTGGTTTTTTCGTCCATGCCGGCATTATTCCACGGCCGGGGCCCGTTCGTGGGAGCGGGCATGACCGCGATGAATCCCCCTTGCCGCGACTTCGGTCGTGCCCGCTCCTACGGCTCGCGGCTCAGGCTACGCGCCTCGAGCTCGGCCAGATACGCGGGCCAGCGCTGCTCGTATTCCTGGCCCAGCTCGCGCAGCGTGGTCCAGCTGAAGATGCCGCTGGCGTGGCCGTCGTCGAAATGCAGCAGCACCGCGTAATTGCCGACCGGATCGATCGCCCGGATGTTCACGTGCCGCTTGCCTGGCACCAGTACGCGCTGCCCCGGGCCATGTCCCTGTACTTCCGCCGACGGCGATTCCACGCGCAGGTATTCGCAGGGCAGGCGATAACGCTCGCCGTTGTCGAACGCGACCTCGAGTACATGCGAGGCGCGATGCAGGGTGATGTCGGTGGGCTTGGGCGTGGTCATGCGCGAATCATCGCATTGTGGCAGTGGTCATGGCCGGCGCTTCGCGCGCGGATGCGCGGCGTCGTAGACCTTGGCGAGGTGCTGGAAATCCAGGTGCGTGTAGATCTGCGTCGTGGCGATGTCGGCATGGCCGAGCAATTCCTGCACGCCGCGCAGGTCGCCCGAGGATTCGAGCACATGGCTGGCGAAACTGTGCCGCAGCAGATGCGGGTAGATGCGTTTCCATATCCCCTGCTGCTGCGCGAGATGGCGCACGCGCAACTGTATCGCGCGCGGCGTGATCGGCCCGCCACCGCGGCCGGGAAACACCGGCGCATCGAGCGCCGGCGCGGATTCCTCGCGCCATTCGTTCAATGCACTCAATGCATGACTGCCGACGGGAACCACGCGCATGCGACCACCCTTGCCGTTGACGCGTACCAGGCCATCGGCGAGATCGAGTTCGCGCCAGCGCAGTCCACACAATTCCGAAAGACGCAGTCCTGAGGAATAGAACAGCTCGAGCATCGCGCGGTCGCGCCGCCCCAGCGCACCGTCAGTGGGTACCTCGACCAGTTGCGCGGCCTCGTCGGCATCGAGCACCTGCGGCAATTTCCGCGGTGCTTTCGGTGCGCGCAGGCCTTGCGCGGGATTGCCGGCGAGTTCGCCGTGCTTGAGCAGATGCTGGAAGAAACTGCGCAGCGCCGACAGGCGCCGCTGCAGACTCACACCGGACAGGCCGCGGCGATGCTCGCTGGCGATGAAGCTGCGCAACTGCTCGCCCTGCAATGCACGAAAGCTCGCGATGCCAGAAGCTTCCATCCACTCCGCGAGCGCGAGCAGGTCGCGCCGGTAGTTGCTGATCGTGTGTACGGACATCCGGCGCTCGACCGCGAGATAGCCGAGGAAGGCCTCGATGCTCGCGGTCAGCACCGACATCGCGGCGTCATGCGCGCGCGTTGCGCGCCAGTGCTGCGGCGAAGTTCTCGCCCATCAGGCGCAGGAACAAGGTGCCCATGCCCGGAAAGAAGCGGTTTCCGTCGCGGCTGCCAACCGCGATCACGCCAACGCCGGCCACCGGCATCAACGCCACGGACTGGCTCGCTTCCTGCTCGTCGCCGAACAGCACCGTCATCTTGTCGGGATTGAGACGACCACAGATCGGCTCGTTGCTCGTCAGACAGTCGCGGAACGGCGCGAGCCTTGCGTCGTTTTCCGCGATCACCTGCAGCCAGTCGGCGGTCAAGCCAGCGATCGGCGCGAACAGGATCATGCGTACCGAATCGCCCTGGAAGTCCTCGGACAGGCTCGCCACCATCGCGCGCACCGTGCCGGCGGCATCGTCGGCGCGCAGCAGCGCCTGGCTGAGCTGATGTGTGCGCACAACCAGACGCTCGTTGTCCTGGGCGTTGGCGAACAATTCGTTGAGCCGGCGATTGAGTTCGCGATTCTTGTCGCGCAGCACTTCCAGCTGATAGCTGGCCAGCGACGCCGCCGGACCGTCTTCGCGCGGCACCACCAGCGACAACGCGAGATCGGGAAACTGCGCCAGGAATTTCGGATGCCGACGCAGCCAGACGGCGACGTCGTGCGCGCCGAGGCGCTCGCTTTTTTCCTCGATCATGCCAACCACTCCCCTTCGAAAACGAATGCCGTCGGCCCGGCCATGCGTACCGAGGCATCGTCCTGCGGCCAGGCGATGTCGAGTGCGCCGCCGGGCAGATGCACGCGCACGAGCCGGTCGACGCGATCCTGGCGCACCAGGATCGCCACCGCCGCACAGGCGCCGCTGCCGCAGGCCAGGGTCTCGCCGGCGCCGCGCTCATAGACACGCAGCTTGATGTCGTCGCGCGAAACGACCTGCGCGAAACCGACGTTGACGCCTTCCGGAAACAGGCCCGATGCCTGCAGCGCCGCGCCGAGTTCGGCGACCGGCGCGCGCGCGATGTCGTCGACGACGATCAATGCATGCGGATTGCCCATCGATACCGCGCCGAAATGCACGGCGTGACCGGCAATCGTCGCGGTATAGCGCTGCTGCGCCGTCGCCATCAGCGCCGCCGTCAGCAAGGGAATGCGCGTCGGTTCGAAATCGGGTTTGCCCAGGTCCAGCGAGAAGCGCCCGTCGCCGATGTGTTCGACCTGGATGCGCCCGGCCGGACTTTCCAGCGTGAAACTCGCGGTGTTGGCGCTACCGTCGCGCACCAGCCAGGCCGCGACGCAGCGCGCGCCATTGCCGCATTGCTCGGCGAGGCTGCCATCGCGATTCCAGATGCGGTAACGCGCGATGGCGTCGCGGTGTTCGGGGGCTTCGATGGTCAGCAACTGATCGAAGCCGACGCCGGTGTGGCGGTCGCCGAGTGCCGCGGCCAGGGCCGCGCTCGGTGCGGGGTCGCCATGACGGAGATCGAGGACGACGAAGTCGTTGCCGGCCCCGTGCATCTTGGTAAAGCGCAGTCCCATGCGATCAGGACTTGGCGGCCGGAGCATCGGCCGGCTTGTCGGGCTTCACCAGCTCACCCTTGTTGCCGCAGGCGGCGAGCAGGACAAACATCGACAAGGCGATGACCAGGGCAGCGATTCGATGATTTTTCATTGCCGGAGTATAGCGCCGGAAACGCGCGGGGAAACCTGCCTGGGCGGAGCGCGAAGCCATCGCGCCGGCCTCGGAACCTCAACCGCGCTTGGCGCGATCGATCGCCGCCAGCACCGCAGGATTGTCGGCGAAACGCGCACGAATCCGCGCTTCGTCAGCATCGAGCGTCGCGCACTCGAGCCGCGCCATCGCGCGCTCGACTTCGGCCGCACGCGCCTTGTCGTACAGGGGCTCGCCGCCGTAGTGCTGGCACGCGCCCATCCGCGAGACGAATTTCGCCGCATCGATGGGCAGGCCGCGCGTGAACTCCTGCAGCCAGGGCGCGGGATCATCCTGCGCGGATTCGGGGCTGGCGGCGAGCAGGTCGATCGGCTTGGCCGCATCGCCGATCCGCACTTCCAGCTCGCTGAATTTCCAGTCGCCCGCGGACTTTTCCGCCTTGAGATAGATCGTCGCTTTCGCTTTCGGGCCTTCGATCGGGATCGCAAGCTCGGCGTATCCGCCGGCCCCGTCTTCGCGAATATTTCCGCTGGTCAGCCAGCCTTCGGCAATCGGCGCACCCAACTGCGCCTGCACCTGCGGATTTGCGCGGGCGCTGGCGATGGCGGACAGATACGCCCCGTTGGAATGCATCACCGAATGGATGATCGAAAAAATGCCGGCCACGAACGCGCCGACCACCAGAATGAACACGAACACCAGCGACGGAACCAGCCATTTCCAGTTGCGCATCAGCCAATTGTCTGCCGACGGCGATGATCCTTGCGGCAGTGGCGGGGGGGCTGCGGCCATCACTCCTGCACTCCCAACTGCTGCAGCATGAACGCGTAGTACTCGGCGATCTCGTGGTAGCGCTGGAAACGGCCGGATTTTCCGCCGTGGCCAGCTTCCATGTTGATGCGAAACACCAGCGGATGCTCGTCGGTCTTGCGCTCGCGCAGACGCGCGACCCATTTTCCGGGCTCGTAATACTGCACCTGCGAATCCCACAGTCCGGTGCCGACGAAGATCGCCGGATACGCCTTCTTTTCCACGTTGTCGTACGGCGAATACGACAGCATGTAGTCGTAGTACTGCTTCTGCTTCGGATCGCCCCACTCGTCGAATTCGTTGGTGGTCAGCGGAATGGAATCGTCGAGCATGGTGGTGACGACATCGACGAACGGCACCTGCGCAATCAGCACGCGATAGTCGTCGGGGGCCATGTTGGCGATCGCCCCCATCAGCAAGCCGCCGGCGCTGCCGCCCTGCGCGGCGACGCGATCCTTCGCGGCGTAACCCTGGGCGACCAGGAAGCCCGTGACATCGATGAAGTCGGTGAAGGTGTTTTTCTTTTTCAGCAATTTGCCGTCGTCGTACCAGGCGCGGCCCATTTCTTCGCCACCGCGGATGTGCGCGATCGCATAGACCACGCCGCGATCAAGCAGGCTGACCACCGACGCGGAAAAATACGGATCGCTGGAAATGCCGTAACTGCCGTAAGCGTACTGCAGCAGCGCCGCGCTACCGTCCTTCCGGAAGCCTTTTTTGTACACGACCGATACGGGAATCCTGGCGCCGTCGCGCGCGGTCGCCCACAGTCGCTCGGTCACGTAATTGTCCGGATCGTAGCCGCCGAGCACCGGATCGCGCTTGAGCAGGCGGCGTTCGCCAGTCTTGATGTTGCGTTCGTAAGTCGTATTCGGCGTGGTCAGCGAGGTGTAGCTGTAGCGCAGCCAATCGGTGTCCGCCTCGGCGTTCACGTCCAGCCCCATCGTGTACGCCGGCTCGTCGGAAGCGACAAATTCGCTCATGCCGTCCTTGTCCAGCGTGCGCAGATGCAACAAGCCACCGGAGCGCTCTTCGATCGCGATGAAGTCATTGAACAGGTCGAATTGCTCGATGAAGACATCGGTCTTGTGCGGAACCAGATCGATCCAGCGTGCGCGGTCGCCCAGCGGCTGATCGTCGGCCAATGTCATCAGCTTGAAGTTCGGCGCGTCCCAGTTGGTGCGGATCACCCAGCGACCGCCGAGATGGTCTGCCTCGTATTCGAAATCGCGCTGACGCGGCGCGATCACCGCGAATTCGCCCGGCGCCGCCGCCGATGTGCAGCGGCTCTCGCTGCTGACGGTGGCCTCGAGGCTGATGCAGATGTACTTGTCCGAGCGCGTGCGCGAGATGCCGACGTAGAAACTGTCGTCCTTCTCTTCGTATACCAGCTTGTCCTGCGCCGCCGG
Organism: Arenimonas sp.; assembly: GCF_035312645.1. Lineage (GTDB taxonomy): Bacteria > Pseudomonadota > Gammaproteobacteria > Xanthomonadales > Xanthomonadaceae > Arenimonas. The sequence goes on along the minus strand of NZ_DATGBO010000140.1, from coordinate 32,828 downwards.
CGTGCCCAGCACATGCGTTTTCACCCGCGTGCTCAGCAGCGTGACCGGATCTTTTTCGACATAGAAAATCGTGCGGTTATCGTCGGCCCAGACCAGATTGGCCTCGACGTTGTGCACGACGTCATCGAGAACCTTGCCGCTGGCGATGTCCTTGATGCGCAACACGTACTGGCGGCGGCCGACGTCGTCTTCAGCCCAGGCGATGAATTTGTTGTCCTGGCTGACCACCGAATCACCGATCTGGAAAAAGCCCTTGCCCGCGGCCATCGCGTTCTGGTCGAACAGGGTTTCCTCGGGCGCATCCATCGTGCCGGCGCGACGCGCGTCGATCGGATAGTCCTTGCCGGTTTCGTAGCGGCGGTAATACCAGTAACCGCGTTCGCGATACGGCACCGACGCATCGTCCTGCTTGATGCGGCCAGTAATCTCGGCATAAAGCTTGGCCTGCAACGGTTTCGTTGGCGCCAGCAAGGCGTCGGCGTAGGCGTTCTCGGCCTTGAGATAGGCGAGCATCGCGGAATTCTTGCGGCTGTCGTCGCGCAGCCAGTAGTACTCGTCCTGGCGCGTGCCGGCGGCAGCGACGACGGCATGCGGTTTCTTTGCGGCGATCGGAGGCGTGGGCATGTCGGCGGCTTGGGAACTCGGAGGAAGAGCGGCAAGGCAAACCGCAAATAAAATGGATTTCAGCGACAGGAAAGTCATGACCCGCCCCGTAGGAGCGGTCATGACCGCGATTGCTCCAAATTGCACGTCGGACCTGTCGCGACCAGATCCGCTCCCACGAAACGCAATGCGGTCATGACCGCTCCTGCAGATCAGAACAATTTTTTCTTGAGGAAGGTGTAGGCCAGCGCCTGCATGAACGCGGCCTGCTCGTTGTTCGCCGCGCCACCGTGGCCGCCCTCGATGTTTTCGTAGTACAGCACGTCGTGGCCCTGCTCCTTCATGCGCGCCATCATCTTGCGCGCGTGGCCGGGATGCACGCGGTCGTCGCGGGTCGAAGTGGTGAAAAGCACTGGCGGATATGTCACGTCCTTGCGCACATTCTGATACGGCGAATATTTCTGCAGGAAATCCCAGTCGGCGGTATCCGGATCGCCGTATTCGGCCATCCATGACGCACCCGCAAGCAGGTGGCTGTAGCGTTTCATGTCGAGCAGCGGCACCTGGCAGACCACCGCGCCGAACAGCTGCGGATACATCACCGTCATGTTGCCCATCAACATGCCGCCATTGCTGCCGCCCTGAATGCCCAAGTGCGCCGGCGTGGTGATCTTGCGCGCGATCAGGTCTTCGGCGACCGCCGCGAAATCCTCGTAGGCCTTGTTGCGGTTTTCGCGCATCGCCGCCTTGTGCCAGCGCGGGCCGTATTCGCCGCCGCCGCGGATGTTGGCGACCACGTACACGCCGCCCTGCGTGAGCCAGGCGCGACCGACGCTGGCCGAATAGCCGGGCGTCAGCGAAATCTCGAAACCACCGTAGCCGTAGAGCAGCGTCGGGTTCTTGCCGTTCGCGGCAACGCCCTTCTTCGCGACCATGAAATACGGGACTTTTGTGCCGTCCTTGCTGGTAGCGAAATGCTGGCTGATTTCCAGGCCTTTGGTGTCGAAGAACGCCGGCAGCTGCTTGAGCGTTTCCGGCTTGCTGCCGACCGTGCCGAGCAGCAGGGACGTCGGCGTGAGGTAGTCGGTGACGGTCATGAAGTAATCGTCGGAGGCTTCGTCGTCGACCGCGGCAACACTGATCGTGCCGAAGCCCGGCGCACCGGCCAACGGTTCGCGCTTCCAGCTGCCATCCGCGCCCGGCGTCAGCACGCTGATGCGATTCTTGACGTCTTCGAGCACGTTGAGCAGCAGGTGATTCTTCGTCCAGGTGTAACCGGACAGCGCCGCGTGATCGGTCGGCTCGAACAGCACGGTGAAGTCGCGGCCACCGGCCATGAACTTGTCGAAATCGGCGGCGATCAATGCACCGGCGGCATAAGTCTTGCCGCCGACCGTCCACGGATCGCGCAGCTCCAACATCAGGTATTGCCGATGCACGTCCTTCTGTGCGGAGTTCGGTACGTCGATCTTGACCAGCTTGCCGTCCTTGCCGATCAGGAAGAGCTCGTCGTTGTAGAACGCCAGCGAACGCTGGACGAAGTCACGCTCGAAACCGGGCGTGTGATCGCGGCTCGCACCCGCCGCCATGTCGGTCGCCTGCGCTTCGTACACCAGCGTCGCCGCCGACATCGGCGTGCCGCGCTGCCATTGCTTGACGATACGTGCGTAACCCGAGGGCGTCATCGAACCGGCGCCGAAATCGGTGGCGACGTAGACGGTGTTCTCGTCCTTCCAATTCAGGCTGCCCTTGGCTTCGGGACGGAAGAAACCATCCTGGCGCCAGGTCTTGCTGGCGAGATCGAATTCGCGGGTGACATCGGCATCGGCACCGCCGCGCGACAACGCGATCAAGCAATGCGTATACGCCGGCTTGAGGCAGTCGGCGCTGTGCCAGACCCAGTTCTCGTGCTCGGCCTTGTTGAGCGCATCGAGATCGACCAGCACTTCCCAGGCCGGCTCGGCCTTGCGGTATTCGGCCAGCGTGGTGCGCCGCCACAGGCCGGCGGGATTCTGCTTGTCGCGCCAGAAGTTGTAGTAGTACTCGCCTTCCTTGGTCACGGCAGGAATGCGCGCGTTGGAATCGAGGATCGCGCGCAGGTCGTCGCGCAGCACACCGAACGATGGATCGCTGGTCAGCGCCTTCTGCGAATCGGCGTTCTGGGCGCGGACCCAGTCCAGGGCCTTGTCGCCGTTGACATCTTCGAGCCAGAGGTTGGGGTCGTCCTTGGCCATGGTCTGGGCTCCGGCATGGGCGGCAAACAAGGCACTGGCCAACCAGGCAATCGCGGATGGGCGCATGGGATGTCTCCGAAGTGAAGAGACCCCGTCGTCGAGGCCTCGTGGTCGAGGCCGCAAATTAGCATGCAGCGCGCCTCCGGAGCGCGTAGGCCGAAAGTCATGCCGTTCGCAGTGCTGCGATCACGCCGCGCGCTGCGGCTGTTGTCGCTTGCTACGCACACGCAGCAGTCGCCGCGCCTGCTTGCCGCTCTGGCGCGGGCTGCGCGTGCGCGCGGCGGCTCGTTCGTGCGCTCGACCGCGCCAGGCCGATGCGATGACGTGGCGATACAGCATTGCCAGCGATATCAGCGGCGCCAGCAATAGCCAGAACGACCAGGGGCCCGCCGCATCGGAGACGCCACGTGCCGCCGGCAGGAAAAGCGTGACCAGCAGGCCCAGCGTCAGCCATTGCCAGAGCGAACGGGCGAGCACGGGCGACACCGATGGCGCGGAAGAGACAGCAGCAACGAGACGAGGCATGACGGATCTCCGGAAGCTGCCCGTCGCGATGGCGGGCGTGCAGCCACCTTGCAACCGCGCTTTCTCACGGATCGAGACGGCGCGCGCCGGCGGCGTCGATCGGGGCTTCGTCCATCGCTTCCCGTATTTTGGCCTCGCCTCGCCCGGCAGCAATCGTGGCCACAGGACTATTCCGCGAGTTCGGCCAAGGCTTTTTCCGCCGCGCGGCGGCCGAGTTCGATCATTTCGCGGGCGCGCCAGTATTCGTAGATCGCGCAGGTGTTGCTCGGGATCTGGATCAGCAAGTCGGGCGGATCCTGCGCCAGGTGCATGCGCGTCATGTGCGCGTGCATGGTGTCGAGCGAGCGCGCCATCAAGTCGAGCATGCTGCGCTTGTGGCCGTTGTCGCGCACCGGTTCGTCGTGTTCGCGCCAGCTGTTCCAGAGCGCCGTCATGCGCGCACGCAGGCTGGCGCCCTCCTCGTCCTCGGCGGCCACCTCCTCGTCTTCGTGCACGAGATCGACATCGACGCCATAGGCCGCGGCCAGAGTTTCGTCGCTGGGCGGATCGCCGGGCAGATGCCAGGCGATCGGGCCGTTGACGTCGACGGCGATCACCCGATCGACATGCGCCGAGCGCGTCGGTGCGATCGGCAGTGGCGCCAACAGACCACCGTCGACCAGATCGCGGCCATCGACGCGATGCGGCGTGAACAGCATCGGGATGGCGATCGAGGCGCGGATCGCATCGAACAAGCTACCGCGACTCAACCAGACTTCGCGCTGGCTATCGAGATCGGTGGCGACGGCGGTGAACGGAATCGCCAGATCCTCGATGCGATGCTCGCCAACCAGATCGCGCAGCACGCCGATCACGCGGTCGCCGCGGATCAGCCCGGGCAGGCCGAAATTGAAATCGAGCAGACGCAGCACATCGCTGCGATCGAGCTTGCAGGTCCAGTCGCGGTATTGCTGCAGTTTGCCGGCGGCGAAGATTCCGCCGACCAGCGATCCCATCGAGCAACCAACCACCGCATTGATCTCGAAACCGCGCGCCTGCAATACCTCGATCACGCCGATATGCGCCAGGCCGCGCGCGCCGCCCGCGCCAAGAACGAGGGCGACGCTCTGCCCGGAAAATGCACTCACGCGTTTTTCTCGTAGGCCGATACCGCCAGTTGCAGCAGCGTGCGCGCCTGCTGACGCAGGCTTTCCGGCTCGGTGATTTCCGCATCGGCGCCATAGCGCAGCACGTCCATCAGCAGCTCTTTAGCGTTGCTGTAGGGGATCTTCAACTGGTAGCGGCCATCGGCGAGGAAGCGGCCTTCCTGCTTGGAATGCCAGTGCTCGTCGGCGACCCAGCGCGCGGCCTTGGCGGAAAACAGGATCGTCGCGATGCCTTTGGGCGCGCCGGAAAAAATGCCGTAGCTGGCGGCGAGATGCTGGTCGAGCTCGGCATCGGGCAGATCGAGCGCGGCTTCGTCGACGACACGCGCATGCTGGATGCGATCGACGGAAAAGCTGCGCAGACCTTCGCGCTCGTGGTCGTAGGCGTCGAGGTACCAGTTGTCCTTGTAATGCGTCAGCCGCTGCGGCGACACGCTGCGGTGCGTACGCTCGTTGGTCGAACGCGCGAGGTAATCGAAGCCCAGGCGCTTGCGCTCGAGGACCGCGCCGGCGACCACGCGAAAAGCGATCTCGTCGCGACGACGCACGCCGCTGCCCAACACGCGCACGCGCTCGACCGGCCAGCGACGGCCGCCGGCCTGCTCCGACAACAACGATTCGATGCGCGCTTTCAACGGCGCCAGCGCCGAAGCGAGCACGCCGTTGCCGGTGCGATCGAGCAATTGATGGGTCGCCAGCAGGGCATGCAACTCGTCGGAGTTGAGCCACAGGCCGGGCAGTTCGAAACGCTCGGCTTCGCTTTCGTCGTAGCGGAAGCCGCCGTCGCCGCTGGCATCGCTCTCCACCGGTGCGCCGAGAGCATCGCGCAGGAAGGCGATGTCGCGATAAAGCGTCGCCCGCGAACAACCGAGTTCGTCCATCAGCCGCTGGTTGGAGACCGGATAACGCGCGGACTTGAAGGTCCGGTGCAGGGCGAGGATGCGTTCGTAGCGGTCCATTGGGGGGCGTCGAGCTCGAGGAGGATTCCGCCTAGAATGGCACCGCCCCCGTCGCGGCTCCAACCCCGGAGATTTCCATGTTCCGTCCCGCCCTCGCTTTCGCCCTCGTCTTCGCCGTCGTCGCGCCCGCCCATGCCGGACCGAAGGAAGACCTGCACGCCGCGTTCACCAAGTTCCTCGCACTGACCTCGTTCCGCGGTGCGGTCACCAGCACGTTTGGCGGCCGACCGAATACCAGCGCCATCGAATTCCAGGCGCCGGACAGCTACCGCGTCACCTCCGCCGGGCGGCCACCGGGTGTGATCGTCAACGGCACGATGTACTTCGACATGGGCGGAAAAACCGTGAAGGTGCCGATGGGCAAGGAAACCATCGCGCAGTACCGCAATGCCTCGATGCTCGCCGAAATCGAAAAAACCCTGGTGGTCGAAGACCTGGGCATGGATCTGATCGGCGGCCTGCCGGCGCACAAATACCGTTACACCGTCGGCCAGCCGCATCCGAGCACCAGCACCATCTGGATCGGCTCGGGCAATGGCCTGCCGGTGCAATTGCAGACCGCGCGCACGCTGATGGGAAAGCCCTCCAGCACGACGATCAAATACGACCATTTCAACGACCCGTCGATCAAGATCGTTGCGCCGAAGTCGTGATGCCGGTTGACCGCATAGCAGACGTGGGCGCGCATCTCGCTGACGAAGCGCAGTCGCAAGCGCACAGCCCCGATGCGCGAACCTGAGCTCAACCTGCAGCAGCCGGTCGGCGACGCCGTCAAGCAGACGACGTGCTACATGTGCGCGTGCCGCTGCGGCATCAACGTCCATCTCAAGGACGGCAAGGTCCGCTACATCGAGGGCAATCCGGCGCATCCTGTCAACCGCGGCGTGCTCTGCGCGAAAGGTTCGGCCGGCATCATGCAGCACTACTCGCCGGCGCGATTGCGCAAACCGATGCTGCGCACCGGCGAGCGCGGCAGCAACGAATTCCGCGAAATCGAATGGGAAGAAGCGCTGACGCTGGCGACGCAATGGCTGGGCGAAACGCGCGCGCGCGATCCCGACCGCCTCGCCTTCTTCACCGGTCGCGACCAATCGCAGGCGCTCACCGGCTGGTGGGCACAGCAATACGGCACCATCAATTACGCCGCGCACGGCGGCTTCTGTTCGGTGAACATGGCGGCCGGCGGCCTGTACACGCTCGGCGGCAGTTTCTGGGAATTCGGCGAGCCCGACTGGGAACACACGCGCTATCTGATGCTCTGGGGCGTCGCCGAAGACCACGATTCCAATCCGATCAAGCTCGGCCTCGGCCAATTGAAAGCGCGCGGCGCCAAGATCGTCGCAATCAATCCCGTGCGCACCGGTTACGGCGCGGTCGCCGACGAATGGATCGGCATCCGCCCCGGCACCGACGGCCTGTTCGCATTCGCGTTGATCCACGAACTGCTCAAGGCCGATCGCGTCGATCTCGACTACCTGGTGCGCTACACAAATGCGCACTGGCTGGTGATCCGAAATCCCGGTGGCGGCGACGACGGTTTGTTTGCGCGCGATGCCGAGGGAAACGCGTTATGCGCCGTATCCCTTCTCCCCGGGGGAGAAGGTGCCCGCAGGGCGGATGAGGAAAATGCCGAGGCAACGCGATTCGCGCGCGCCGATGCCATCGACATCGCACCGGCCATCGTCGGTGAAGTCACGCTGCCCGATGGTCGTCGCGCGGTACCGTCCTTCCATCTCGTCGCCGAACGCTACCTCGATCCGCAGTACGCACCCGATGCCGTGAGCGAACGCTGCGGCATCCCCGCCGACACGATTCGTCGCATCGCCACCGAACTCGCGGCGGCCGCGTTCGACAGCAAGTTCTCGCTGCCGATCGCCTGGACCGACACGCATGGCCGTCGGCACGAATCGATGCCGGGTCGCCCGGTCGCGATGCACGCGATGCGCGGCATTTCCGCACACAGCAACGGCTTCCATACCTGTCGCGCGCTGCATCTGCTGCAGATGTTGCTGGGCGCTGTCGACGCGCCCGGTTCGTTCCGCTACCAGCCGCCGTTTCCGCGCCCGATCCCGCCGGCAAACCGCCCCGGAAGAAATCGCGGTGCCGACGGCAAGCTCGACGCGCCGCCGTTGGGTTTCATCCACGGCCCGGAAGATCTGCTGGTCGATGCAGATGGACAGCCACGCCGCCTCGATCACGCGTATTCCTGGTCGTATCCGCTGGCCGTGCACGGCATGTTGCACACGGTGATCCGCAATGCCTGGGCCGGCGATCCGCAAACGATCGACCTGCTTTTCATGTTCATGGCGAACATGAGCTGGAACTCGGCGATGAACACCACCGAGACCCTGCGCTGGCTCACCGACAAGAATGAAAACGGCGAGTACCGCATTCCGAAGATCATCTACTCGGACGCCTATGCCAGCGAGATGACCGCGTACGCCGACCTCGTGCTGCCCGATACCACGTATCTGGAACGCCACGACTGCATCTCGTTGCTGGACCGGCCGATCTCCGATGCCGACAGCGCCGGTGACGCGATCCGGCATCCGCTGCTGGCCTCCGATATTGCTGGCGAAGGCCGCGACGTGCGCGGTTTCCAGAGCGTTCTGCTCGACCTCGGCGCGCGCCTGAAACTTCCCGCGCTGATCACCGCCGATGGCTCGCCGCGATATCGCGACTACGCCGACTACATCGTCAACCACGAACGCGCGCCTGGTGTCGGCCTGCTCGCCGGTTGGCGCGGCGAGGATGGATCGCAATCGGGCAAGGGCTCGCCGAATCCCGCGCAACTCGACAAATACATCGCCAATGGTGGCTTCTGGCGCGAGGAAATTCCGGCGTCGGCGCGCTACTACAAAATGGCCAATCGCGACTATCTGGAATGGTCGGCGCGCATGGGTTTCATCGCCAAACCCGAGGCGGTGGTGCTGCAGCTGTATTCGGAAACGCTGCAGAAATTCCGTCTCGCCGGCCAAGGCCACGGCGCGGTGTTGCCGCCACCAGCACAGCGCGAACGCATCGCCACGTATTTCGATCCGTTGCCGATCTGGTACGAGCCGTTCGAAGGCGCGCAGACCTCGGCCAGCGATTTTCCGCTGTCCGCGATCAGCCAGCGCCCGCCTTTCATGTATCACGCCTGGGGATCGCAGAACGCCTGGCTGCGCCAGATCACCGCGCGCAATTATCTTTATCTGCATCCCGACACGGCGAAAAAATACGGCGTCGCCGACGGCGATTGGGTCCACGTGGATTCGCACCACGGAAGAATCACCGTGCAGACGAAAACGGCGAGCAACATGCAGCCCGACACCGTCTGGACCTGGAATGCGATCGGCAAGCGTCGCGGCGCCTGGAAGCTGGCCAAGGACGCGCCGGAATCGCGGCAGGGTTTTCTGCTCAACCACCTGATTTCCGACATCACACCGCGCGGCGACTACGCCAATGCCGATCCGGTCACCGGCCAGGCCGCTTGGTTCGATCTGCGCGTGCGCATCGCCAAAGCCGATGCACAGGAAGAAAGCACGCCGCAGTTTCCGCCGCTCGCCGGGGCTGCCGCCGACAATCGCCCGCTGCGCTTCGGCGCACTATTTCGCAAAAAATCATGACCGGTCTGCCGCTGCCTTCGAAGAAAAAACTCGGTCTGGTGATCGACCTCGACACCTGCGTCGGCTGCCATGCCTGCGCGGTCGCCTGCAAGGAATGGAATGCCGGCGGCATCGCCGGTCCACTCACCGACGAGCGCCCTTACGGCAAGGATCCGAGCGGCGTCTGGTTCAATCGCGTGCACAGTTACGAGATCGAGGCACTGCCAGCGCCAGGCGCGCAGGCCGCATCGGCCTCTGCTTGTTCTTCAGAAGAATCGGATCTGCTGGCGATGCTCGCGCAGCCGGCGATGACCCTGCATTTCCCGCGCTCCTGCCTGCATTGCGAAACGCCGGCCTGCGTGACGGTCTGCCCGACCGGCGCCAGCTACAAGCGCGCCGAAGACGGCATCGTGCTGGTCGATGAGGACAAATGCATCGGCTGCAAGCTGTGCAGTTGGGCCTGCCCCTACGGCGCGCGCGAATATTCGGCGGTCGAAGGCGTGATGAAGAAATGCACGCTGTGCGTGGATCGCATCTACAACGAACACATTCCGGAACCATCGCGGCAACCGGCCTGCGTGCAGGCATGCCCGACGCGGGCGCGGCATTTCGGCGATCTCGGCGATGAGAATTCCGCTGTATCGAAACTTGTCGCCGAACGCAGCGGTGTCGCGCTGATGCCGGAACTCGGTTATGCGCCGGTCAACCGCTATCTGCCGCCGCGACCGCGGCGCGCAGGCGCTGTGGCGATGCAACCAGTCGCATCGCCGACCGTTGCGCGCGAAGAAAAACTCGAGCAAGAACAACTTCCTTCCCTGCTGCGCTGGCTAGACCGCGCTCTGAGTCGCTGACATGCATCCGGCTTTTTCCGTGATTTTTTTCACCGCGCTGTCGGGCGCGGGATATGGCGCGTGGTTCTGGGCAATGATCTTCTTCACCGGTGGCGACCATCCAAAACTGTCGTCCTCAGCCGCCTATCTTGTCGTGCTTGCGCTTGGCGCTGCTTTCGTCAGTATCGGATTGGGCAGCTCGGTGCTGCATCTGGGCAAGCCGCTGCGCGCATGGCGCGCTTTCAGCCAATGGCGCACGTCCTGGCTGTCGCGCGAGGGCGTGCTGGCGATCGCCACGTTCATCCCGTTTGCTTTCTGCCTGGGAATCGCCGCCGGCTTCCTGCCTATCGACGGAACATCCGCGCGGCTGATGGCGATCCTGCTGGCTATCGGCTCGCTGGCAACGGTGCTCTGCACGGCGATGATCTACGCCAGCCTGCGCACGATTCCAGCCTGGTCGCACCGCCTGGTGCCGACGGTGTATCTCGTGTTCGCATTGCACACCGGCGGCCTGATCTTTCTCGGTGTCTTCGCCGGCGAATTTCTATTTGGCAATGACATCGCCGGTCTCGCCGTCCTGTTGACGTCGATGCTCGCCTGGCGTCTGAAGCGCCGCTACTGGCGCGACATCGATCGCGCCGAGCTACCGGCGTCGCGCGCGTCGGCATTGGGACTGCCGGCGGATCGCGTCGCGACCGTGTTCGAGCGCCCGCACACCGAAGCAAACTACCTCACCACCGAAATGGGCTTCGTGCTCGCGCGCAAGCATGCGGCGAAGCTGCGCCTGATCGCGGTTGTCCTGTTCGCGATCGTGCCGATGCTGTGCGCGCTCCCGCTGTTTTTTTTCCCGATCACAGACACCCGACTGTTGTTCGGCATCGCCGCGCTGTCGGCACTGCTCGGCACCTTCGTCGAACGCTGGCTTTTTTTCGCCCAGGCCCGGCATGTGGTGATGGTGTATTACCAGGATGCGGTGTGACTGATTGCTTTTCGTAGGAGCGATGGCAATCGCGACAGCAATTGCCGCGGCATTCCTGTCGCGATTGCCATCGCTCCTACAACGCAGCAAATTCTATTTCGCCAGGCCCAGCATTTCGTCGGCGCCTTGCACCAACAACTCGGCAGCGACCAGACGGCCCAGGCCTTCAGGGTCGTTGGCCTTGCCCACGGCTTGCGCACGCACGCAGCGGCCGTTGCCGGCATCGCCGACCAGACCTTCGAGCGAGAGGATGCCGCCATCGAGCGAGGCGTAGGCGGCGATCGGAACATGGCAGCTGCCGTGCAGGCGACGTGTCATCGCGCGCTCGGCTTCAACGCAGGTGCGGGTGCGCGAATGATCGAGCGCCGACAGCAGCGCGAGCGTCGGCGAATCGCCCTCGCGACATTCCACCGCGATCGCGCCCTGCGCCGCCGCCGGCAACCAGCCCGGCGCTTCCAGGCGATGACGGATATAGCGCGACAGGCCGAGGCGCTCCAGGCCGGCGCAGGCGAGGATGATCGCGTCGTATTCGCGCGCCTCGAGTTTGGCCAGGCGCGTGTTGACGTTGCCGCGCAGGTCGACGATCTGCAGATCCGGCCGGCGTGCGCGCAACTGCGCCTGCCGACGCAGCGACGAGGTGCCGACGCGGCTGCCGCGCGGCAGGTCGTCGATGTCGGTGTAACGCACCGATACGAAGGCATCGAAAGGATCGGCACGCTCCAGAATCGCGCCGATCTCGAACGGGCCGTCGAGTTCCATCGGCACATCCTTGAACGAATGCACGGCGGCGTCGGCGCGATCTTCAAGCATCGCGACCTCGAGCTCCTTGAGGAACAGACCCTTGCCGCCAATATCAGCGAGCGGTCGATCGAGGATGCGGTCGCCACGCGTGGTCATCGGCACCAGCTCGACCTCGAGCCCGGGATGCGCGATGCGCAGTCGTGCGGCGACATGTTCGGTCTGCCAGAGCGCGAGTGCGCTTTGGCGGGTAGCAAGGCGAAGTCTGGTCATGGCGGGATTATCGCTGAATGCTGCGGTGGTGGTGTTTGTAGGAGCGGCGTAGGAGCGATAGCAATCGCGACGAAAATGCAGTGCTAAGCGAGGTCGCGATTGCCATCGCTCCTACGAAGAAAAGGTCACAGGTGTTTCAATCGCTCGCGCAAACCGGGCACGCAGCGACGGCTGACTTCCAGCGCCGCGCCGCCGTGGCGCAGGATCGCGTGCACCTGGCCATCAGGCAGGCGGCGCAGTTCGAGGAATTCGTCGACGCCGACCAGGCAATTGCGATGGATGCGCACGAAGCGATCGGCGAATTCCGATTCCAGCGATTTCAGCGATTCCTCGATCAGGTCTTCGCCGCGCGCGTGATGCACGACGACGTATTTTTCTTCGGCCTGCAGATAATGCACATCCTCGATCGGGATCAGGCGCAGGCTGCCGCGCAGACGCGCCGACAGATGGCTGCGTTGGCGCGTGGCCGGCATCACCGCGCGTGCCGAGGGTTGCGCGGCGCGATGTCGGCGCGCGCGCTCCAGCGCTTCGAGCAGGCGTTCGCGACGCACGGGCTTGACCAGATAATCGACGGCGGCGGCTTCGAACGCCGCCAGTGCGTGTTCGTCGTAAGCGGTGCAGAAGATTACCGCCGGCGCCGGCTCCAGTCGTGCCAGATGGCGCGCAGCCTCGAGGCCATCCATCACCGGCATCGCGATATCGAGCAGCAGGGCATCGACCGCCAGCGCCGCGGCTTTCTCGACTGCCTCACGACCATTCGCGGCTTCGCCGACCACTTCGCAGTCGGGCAGCTCCGCGATCATCGCGGCGAGGCGCTCACGCGCCAACGCTTCGTCATCCACGATCAGCAGTTTCATGACTGGCCCACCCCGAGGTCGCGGCCATGGTAGCCGTCGCGACGGTCAGGCGTCACCAACGGCATCGCGGTGATGGCCGATAACGGTGCGCTTGTCGCCGAAAAGTCGCTTCAGCCGGCCTGGAAGCGCGCCGTCAGCCAGTCGCCAAGATCGCGCACTTCCTCGGCGCAGACGCTGTGCGGCATCGGATAGCTGTGCCATTCCACGCCGACACCCAGGCCCTGCATGACCTCGCGGCTGCGTTGGCCCAGCGTCTGCGGCACGACCGGATCCTGCGCGCCGTGCGCCATGAACACCGGCGTGCGCTTGCCGGCGTCGGTGATTTCGCTGGCCATCTGCGGCGCCAGCGGCAGATACGTCGACAGCGCAGCAATGCCGGCGACGCCGGCTTCGCGACGCAGTCCGTTGGCCAAGGCGATCGCGCCGCCTTGGGAAAAGCCGATCAGGATCACGCGCGACGCGGGCACGCCACGATCACGCTCGCGCCCGATCAGCGCATCGATCTCGGCGATGGACTCGCGCACGCCGGCTTCGTCGGCACGCTGGTCGATCGCCTGGCTGACGATGTCGTACCAGGCGCGCATCGGCACGCCGCCGTTGATCGTCACCGGCCGCACTTTCGCGTGCGGAAACACGAAGCGGATCGCCGGCCATTCCGGACGCACGAGTTCCGGCACGATCGGCGCGAAATCATTGCCGTCGGCGCCCAGGCCATGCAGCCAGATGATGGCCCAGGCGGGCTTGCCGCGGGTTTCGCTTTCGACGGTCTGCAACATGGGCGGGATTCTTCACTGCGCGGGATTGCCCGGATTATCCCGGCAAGGCGCCGCGATGCGCCAGCGCCATCGCTGCGCAGGATGCGGATAGCAGCGACGGGCTGCGGCGACGAGGATGGAGCCCAAGCCATCAATGGAGCATTCCATGTCCTTTCGCATCTGCGCGCTTGCCGCCGAACCCTTTCACGCGCTGTTCGGTGCCAGTACCGAGGCGCTCGCCGCACAGGGCGTCCAGCGCCGCGTGGTCGATCGCAACCCAGGCTTTCCCTGCCGCATTTCCCTGCGCGATGCCGAACCCGGCGAGACCGTGCTGCTGCTCAATTACGAACATCAACCCGCAGACTCACCGTATCGCGCCAGCCATGCGATCTATATCCGCGAGCTCGCCGAGCAATCGTTTCCGGCAATCGATGAAATACCGCAGGTGCTGAGCACGCGATTGCTGTCGGTGCGCGCCTTCGATGCCGAAGGCATGATGCGCGACGCCGATGTCGTGCCAGGCGATGCGCTGCGCCCGCTGATCGAACGCATGCTCGCATCGCCGGATGTCGCCTACCTGCATCTGCACAATGCCAAGCCCGGCTGCTTTGCGGCGCGCGTGCAACGCGCCTGAGGGTGTTCGATATCGAACACTGGTGTTCGTGATCGATCAGAGCATGAGTCCGGTTCGCTCGCATTTCGATTCGTATCCTGCTGATTTACAACGCGCAATGTTTCGAATGGGAACATGGCACAGCTCTTGCTGATGGTCGTACACGCCTTCTGCAAGAAACCCTTTCCATGGATCAACCCATCAGCGCCCAGGTGATCGGCCGTCGACAACGGCTGCGACTCGCGCTCGCCATCGGCCTGCTGCTCACCATTGTCCTTGCGGCCTGGGGCATCAATCGCATCATCAGCCCCAGCGTCGCGATGGCCGACATACGGGTCAGCGAAGTGCGGCAAGGCAGTATCGCCAACACCATCAATGCCTCGGGCGTGGTCATCCCGGTGCACGAGGAGCAGGTGCCGAGTCCCATCCAGACCCGCGTTGCCCACGTGCATGTCAAAGCAGGCCAGGAAGTCGCGGCCGGTGAACTGTTGCTCGAGCTTGACGACCACACGATCCGTCTCGCGATGGACAACCTCGACGAACAGATCGCGCAACAGGAAATCCGCGTCCAGTCACTGACGCTGGAGATGCGGCAGAAACAGAAGCAGCTGGCGAGCGAGATCGAATTGCTGCAACTCGATCTGGAAAGCGCGAAGGTAAAGCTGGGTCGTTATCAGCGACTGGAGAGGATCGGCGCATCCTCGGCATCCGACCTCAACGCCGCCGAGCTGCTGGTCAAGCGCACCGAGATCGAGCTGCGCCAGCATCGCGAATCGGTGGCCGATACGCGCCAGGCGACGGAGACCAACATCGAGGGCGCGCAACTGCAGAAATCCATCCTGCAAAAGGAGCTGGAGCAGCAGCGCAACCTGCAGGCGCAGACACAGGTCAGGGCACCGTTCGCGGGCATGCTGACCTGGGTGCTGGCGGATGAGGGCGCCAGCGTCAGCAGCGGGCAACTGGTCGCCAAGGTTTCCGAGTTGCACAACTACCGCGTCGAAGCCACGGCGTCGGATTTCTACGCGCGCTACCTGAGTCCGGGGCAGCCGGTGCTGGTCGGTTACAGCGGCCAGACATTGCGCGGCCAGGTGCAGACCATCCTGCCGGAAATCCAGAACGGCACCATCACCTTGCTAATCACCCTCGCACAGCCGAACCACCCGCTGCTGCGCAACAAGCTGCGCGTTGACGCCAACATCATCACCGAGCAGAAAGCCAACGCGCTGGTGGCCGATGCCGGACCCGCCTTCAATGGCCGCGGTCGCCAGGACGTCTTCGTCGTCGATGGCGGCGTCGCCCGGAAAAAGCAGCTCGATGTCGGTCTCGGCGATGGCAAGGCGGTCGAGATCGTTTCCGGCGCCAAGGCCGGCGACAAGCTGATCGTTTCCGATGTCAGCCGCTACAAGCATCTCGACAGCATCCGCGTTTCCAACTAGACACCGCGATTTTTCAAACCCAGCGCCTTGAAATCCAAACCAGGAACAGAGACCCACGCCATGATCAGACTGCAGAACATCAGCAAGACCTACCAGACCGACAAGGTGGAAACGCTGGCATTGAAGGACATCAACCTGCATGTGAAGAAGGGCGAGTTCCTTTCCATCATGGGGCCCAGCGGTTGCGGCAAGAGCACCTTGCTCAATCTGATCGGCCTGCTCGATCAACCCGGCACCGGCGCGATCAGCGTCGACGGCATGGAGGTGAAATCGTATCGCGACAAGGATGTCGCCAGGCTGCGCAATCAGACCTTCGGCTTCATCTTCCAGAGCTTCCATCTGATCAACGATCTGCAGGTGATCGACAACGTCGAGTTGCCGCTGCTGTATCGCTCGCTGCCGGCGGCCGAACGGCGCCGGCGGGCAAAGGAAGCGCTGGAAAAAGTCGGACTCGGTGCGCGCATGGAGCACTACCCGAACCAGCTTTCCGGTGGCCAGCAACAACGCGTCGCCATCGCACGCGCGATGGTCGGCAAGCCACAAGTACTGTTGGCGGACGAGCCGACCGGCAATCTCGACAGCCAGATGGGCGCGGAAGTCATGGACCACCTGGTCAAGCTCAACCAGGAAGGCACCACCGTGGTCATGGTCACCCACGACGAACGCGAAGCCAAACGCGGCAGCCAGATCATCCGTGTATTCGACGGCCAACTGGTCGCCTGAGGAAATCCCATGCTCAAGAATTATCTATTGATCGCCTGGAAGGTCTATACCCGGCGCAAACTGTTTACCGCGATCAACCTGCTATGCATCACGATCACGCTGATGGTGCTGCTGGTGGTGACCGCGCTGCTGCAGAACGCGTTCTATCCCACCGGCGTCGAGGGCAAGAGCGATCGCTTCCTGCAAGTGACCACGCTGGTGTCGCTCAACAAGGATGGCAGCAGCAGTCGCACCAGCCCGCTGGGCTACAAGGTCATCGAGCAATACCTGCGGCCGATGAAGTCCGCGCAACTGGTGGCGGCCGTCACCGGCATCAAGACGGTGTCCGTCTACCAGGATGACCGCGTCACCGAGCTGCAGCTGCGTCGTGCCGACGCCGGCTACTGGAAGATCCTGGACTTCAAGGTGCTCGATGGTCGCGTGCCTTCTGCTGAAGACGTCGCGCTCGGGCGCTTTGTCGCCGTGCTCAACGAAACCAGCGCGCGCAAACTGTTCCCAGGCAGCAAGGCCGTGGGCCAGAAGTTGAACGTCGGCGGCCAGAAGTTCGAAATCATCGGCGTGGTCGAAGACGTCATGCAACTCAACTCCTACGCCGACATCTGGGCGCCGATCAGCACCGATCCGTCGACCGAATACCGCGATCAGATGTCGGGCGAGTTCAGCGCGCTGCTGCTGGCCAAGAGCCCGGCCGATATCCCGCGCATGCAGGCCGAGGTCGCGCAGATCGCCCCGC
This sequence comes from Arenimonas sp., assembly GCF_035312645.1. Lineage (GTDB taxonomy): Bacteria > Pseudomonadota > Gammaproteobacteria > Xanthomonadales > Xanthomonadaceae > Arenimonas. The sequence continues at coordinate 15,838 of NZ_DATGBO010000140.1, read as the reverse complement.
AGATCAAGTTCGACGATCCCAAGGAATGGAACCAGGCGTTCATGTGGGCCGACACCAAGCTGGATTTTTTCGCGCGTGGCCTGCTCGACAACGAGCGCGCACCCAATTCCGGTGCCGCCGTGCTGCTCACGGCCATCGCCGTGCTGATGCTGATGTTCATGCTGCTGCCGGCGCTGAATCTGGTCAATCTCAACACCGGGCGGATCATGGAGCGCAGCACCGAGATCGGCGTGCGCAAGGCGTTCGGTGCATCCAGCGGCACGCTCGTGCTGCAGTTCGTCGCTGAAAACGTGATTCTTTGCCTGGTCGGCGGCCTGCTCGGGCTGATCCTCGCCAAGGGTGTCCTGATCTGGCTGGAAAACTCGGGATTGATTCCCTACCTGAAAGTGGACATCAACTTTTCGGTCTTTTTCTGCGGCCTGATCATCACCGTGGTTTTCGGCCTGCTTTCTGGCGTGATTCCCGCCTGGAAGATGTCCCGCCTCCATCCCGTGCAAGCCCTCAAGGGAGCCGCCTGATGTTTCGCCAATTGTTGAAGCCGATCTGGAAACGCAAATCCAGAAACCTGATGCTCAGCCTGGAGATCGCGCTCGCTTTCGTGGTCGTTTTCGCGATCGCCGCCGCGGCCAGTCGCTATTACCAGCTCTATCACCTGCCGACCGGATTCAACTACGAAGACGTCTGGTCGGTGCAGATGGAGCTGCCGAACGACGACGACGCCATGAAAAACGATGCGCAGATGTACGACAAGTTCAAGCGCAGTCTGCAGGCCCTGCCGGAAGTGGAACAAGTCGCGTTCGCCAATTCGTCGCCTTATGAAGACTCGACTTGGCGGACCGGTTACTACCTGCCCGAAGGCGGCGCGGATGCAGACAGCGACCTGATGACGGTCAGCGACGATTTCTTCGCCGTGATGGGCATGACGCTGACCGAAGGTCGCTGGTTCTCCAGCGCCGATGAAGGCGCTGCCGAGGAGCCGGTGGTGGTCAACCGCCGTTTCGTGCAGGCGCTTTTCCCCGGCCAAAACCCGCTGGGAAAAATCATCAGCGATGGCAAGCCGGACAGCAAGGACCGGAAGATGCTCAGGATCACCGGCGTGATCGATGACCTGCGCAACCACGGCGAGTTCATGCTGCCGACCAATTTCGTCATCGCGCGCTTTTCGCCGCAGTCGAGTACCCGCGGCGTCGCGACGATTCTGCTGAAGGTGAAGCCGGGCACCGAGCGCATCTTCGAGGCCACGCTAAGCAATCAGCTGAAACTGGTCCGCAATGACTGGTCCTACCGCATTTCGCCCCTGAGCGATCTGCGCGAATCCCACCTGCGCCGATGGATGATGCCGCTGATCGTGTTTTCGGTGATTGCCGCGTTTCTGTTGCTGATGGTCGCTTTCGGATTGTTCGGCGTGTTGTGGCAAAACACCACACAGCGCATTCCGGAGCTCGGCTTGCGTCGCGCGATCGGCGCCACGGCCGGCAACATCTACCGGCAGATCATCGTCGAACAATTGCTGCTCAGCACGCTGGCCATGCTGGTCGGCCTGGTTCTGCTGGTGCAGCTGCCGATCACCGGCGTGCTGGGCGAAAACCTCGACTGGCGGCTGTTTTCCATCGCGACCCTGATCTCGGTGACGATCATGGCGCTGGTGTCGGTGCTCTGCGCTCTCTATCCTGCATGGCAGGCCAGCCGGTTGAGTCCGACTGAAGCCTTGCATTACGAATAACCGGCTCAAGGCGTCGCACATCAACACCTCGATGGAAGTCTCCCGCAAGCAATGCGTGCTGATCGTCGACGATGACGGTTCGGTGCAGGTTTCGCTTGCCCTGTTGTTGAAGCAATCGGGCTTCGAGGTGTTGACCTGCGACGACCCGAAGCAGGTCCTGCCCCTGCTCGCCGCCAATTCGGTCGATCTGGTGCTGCAGGACATGAATTTCTCACCGCAGACCAGCGGCGAAGAAGGGCTGGCCCTGCTGGCGGCGATCAAGGAACAGCATCCGGTATTGCCCGTGCTGCTGATGACGGCCTGGGGTTCGATCGCCCTGGCCGTCAAGGGCGTCAAGGTCGGCGCCGCCGATTTTTTCACCAAACCCTGGCAGAACGCGCAGCTGATCGATCTGATCCGGACCACGCTGGAACTGGCGATTCCGCGTTCGCCAGCGCGACTGGATCGGCGTGCGCTGGACAGCGAATTCGATTTCGCCGGAATCATCGGCGAGCATCCCGATCTGCTGAAAGTATTGTCGACCATTGGCCGCGTGGCGAAGACGCGGGCGCCGGTGCTGATACTCGGAGAGAGCGGTACCGGCAAGGAACTGGTTGCCGATGCGATCCATCGCAACAGTCCGCGCGCCGGCAAGCCCGCGGTCAAGATCAACATGGGCGCGATCACCTCGTCGTTGTTCGAGAGCGAGATGTTCGGCCATGTCAAAGGCGCGTTCACCGATGCCAGAACCGATCGCAAGGGACATGTCGCCAGTGCGAACGGCAGCACCTTGTTCCTCGACGAAATCGGCGAGTTGAACCGCGCAGACCAGGTAAAACTGTTGCGCGTGATGCAGGACCACAGCTACCGACCGGTGGGTGCGAGCGCTTCCGAGCAGGCCGACATCCGCGTTGTCTCGGCCACCAACCGCGAATTGGCGGAGCTGGTCGCTGCCGGTGAATTCCGCGAGGACCTTTACTATCGCCTGAACCTCATCACCATTCGTTTGCCGGCCCTGCGCGATCGCCGCAGCGACATCCCGCTGATCGCCGCGCGACTTATCGCCGATCTGGAGAGCGAGTACGGATTGGGCAACGTGTCGTTGGCACCCGCGGCGATGGAATGGCTTTCCGCGCAACCGTGGCCAGGCAATATCCGGCAACTCAAACAGATGCTGGAACGTACCCTGCTGCTGGTCGGAAAGCGCGTGCTGGAGCAGGCCGATTTTGTCGCGGCCGAACACCGCGATGCCGACGCCGGCCGGCCCGGCCCCGTTGTCGGCGTCGATGGCATGACGCTGGAACAGGTCGAGCGGCACATGATCGAGAAGGTTCTCGAGCAGCATCAAGGCAACATTTCCCGCGTCGCCCAGGCGCTGGGGCTCAGTCGCGCGGCGCTGTACCGCCGGCTGGAAAAACACGGCCTGACCGGCGACAACGAGGACGCCTCGTGAGCGTGCGTCGCCGCCTGACGATCTATCTTGTCGCCGTGCATCTGGTGTTTTTCGTGGTGACGCTGCTGCTGTATCGCGAACAGCCCATCGTCGTCGTATCCGTGGAAATCTTCCTGGTGGCGAGCGTGATCGGCGGAACGATTCTCATCGAGCGCGCCTTGCAACCGCTGGACTATGCACGGCGATTCCACGAACTGCTGCAGGACCAGAATTACGCGGCGCGCCTGCAGCAGGCGCCCAACGACGAGTTGGCCGGAATCGTCAGCCTGTTCAACGGCATGCTCGAAGCGCTGTATCAGGAGCGGCTCACGCTCGGCGAGCAACGCGGATTCCTCGACCGCCTGCTCGAAGCCACGCCCAGCGCGGTGGTGGCATTCGATTTCGACGGCCGCATCAGCCTGATCAACGCCAGCGCGATGTCGTTGCTGGGCCTGGCCCGTCCGGAAGGAAAGACACTGGCCGACTGGCAGCAGGGCAACGGCGAATTCGACACGCACCTGGATGCGGCAGGCCGATTGCGCACCGTGGACATGCTTGCCCAGCTCGATGCCTTGCCGTTGGGCGAAAGCAGGCTGCTCAGCGATTCCGACGGACGTCGCTATCGCTGCCAGCGCAGTCATTTTTTCGATCGCGGTTTCGCGCGACACTTTCTGCTGATCGAAGAGCTGACCGAAGAGCTGGAGAGCTCGGAGAAAGCGACCTACGAAAAACTGGTGCGCGTGCTGGCCCATGAGGTGAACAACACCGTGGCAGCGACCGGCTCGGTGCTCGATTCACTGCTGTTCTATCAGCCGCAACTCGCGCCGGCAGACAGCCTCGACTTCAGCACGGCGATCGACGCGGTGAAGCGGCGCAATGCCAGCCTGGGCGAGTTCATCGAACGCTTCACGCGCGTGGTAAAAATGCCGGCAGCAGAGCCCGTGGCTACCGATGTCCGCGAAATGATGGAGGGCATCGTGCAGCTGTATCGCGAGCCCTGCCGCAGCCGCGGCATCCGCATCGCCTGGCTACGCTGCGACGATGTTCCGGCGCAGGCGCTGGACCGCAACCTCATGGAGCAGGCGTTGCTCAATATCGTCAAGAACGCCATGGAAGCCGTGGCGGTCACGATGCAGGAAACCGGCAAGGCGGACGGCCACATTAATCTCGAACTGACCCGGGATGCGAACCGCATCAGGCTGTCGGTGATCGATTCCGGCGATCGTCTCGGCGAGGTTCCCGCGGGCCAGATATTCACTCCGTTCTTCACCACCAAGAAAGGCGGCCAGGGCATCGGCCTGCTGTTCGTCCGCGAGGTGTTGAACCGACACGACTTCCCCTACCGACTGGCCAGCACGGGTCAGGGCGAAACGCGGTTCGACATCTGGTTTTCATGAGTGTGGCCATCGTCGAGAGTGGGACTCGACGGAAAGCACCACCGTGTTCAATCACGTTGCGGCGCTTGAGCTCAACCGGAAGACCCACGGCTTACTTGCAGACATAATTCCCTGGCGCCAAGCGCTGGCAGTCGTCCGGCGGGCCGTACTTGTCCCACGACTCGGTGAAGCCCTTTTCCTTCAAAAGCATTGGAAATTCCGGCAGCGCGCGCATCGACTTGCCGGCCGGGCTCCACATCAGGGCATAGATATCGCTGCTGTCGCCGATTCGCGTCGTGCGCAGTAATTCCAGCGCTCGGCGGGGTTGGCCGAGCAGAACCATAACCACCGGGATCTGCCCGGACACTTGCGCGTGCGGCTTGGCCAGGTACGCATCGAGCACGGCCATCGCCCGCGTTTTCGCCGCGGCATCGCCGAACATGCCGGCGGAAAGGATCTCCGGATCGCCGGGCGGAAGCCGGCGCAACAAGTTTCGCGAACCATCGGGCCATTGCCGGATCGCCGTCGCGGTATCGCCGCGGTCGAAGGCGACAAAGGCCAGCTCGCGGTCGGCAATCGCCAGGCCATTGGAGCGTGCGCGCTTGAGGAACTGCTCGGCATGGTCCAGATCACCCGCATTGCGGTACATGATGCCGCGCCAGCGCAGCACGTTCGGCATCATCGGATCGATCGCCAGCGCGTGGTCGAACAAGGCGATGCCGCGTTCGCGGTAACCGGACTCGATCAGGCTCAGGCCGTACCAGAAATTGCTGGTGACGTCGTCCGGGTCCAGCCGCAGCGCTTCGTCGAATTCTTCGCGCTCCTGTAGATGGCCGTTGGCCAACTCGCGCCAGGACAGCCCCATCGCCGCATGCGGCTCGGCCAGGGTCGGATCGAGTGCGAGTGCGGCGCGCGCGTGCTCCAGCACTTTCTCGTGCGCCTGGGTCGTATCGACATCGTTGTAGGAGGAGAGCACGACATACAACGCCGCCAGGCGCGAATGCGCGCGCGCGTACTTCGGGTCGAGCTTGATCGCCTGCTCCAGGTCGACGATCGCGTCCGGGAAACGCGGACTGTCGCGGCGGTCGAAGATGGCGGTCGCCTGCAGGTACAGCGAATAGGCTTCCGGGTTGCTGGTGCTCACTGGCACCAAGCGCGTCTTCTGTTCGCCCTCGAGCACGACCTGCAGTTGGTCGGTAATCGCGCGCGCGATGTTCTCCTGCAACGCGAACACGTCCTTCAAGTCGCCGTCGTAGGCATGCGACCACAGGTGGGTGCCGTCCGCGGCGTTGATCAGCTGGGCGGTGATGCGCACCTGGTTGCCCTGCTTGCGCACGGAGCCTTCGAGCACGTGGGCAACGCCGAGCGCCTTGGCGATGGCGCGCAGGTCCTCGTTGCGGCCCTTGTAGTAGAACGAGCTAGTGCGCCCGGCGACTTTCATATCCTTGACCTGCGCTAACGCATTGAGGATTTCCTCGGCCATGCCATCGGAGAAATATTCCTGGTCATGGGTTGGACTCAGATCGGTGAATGGCAACACGGCGATGGACTTGTTGTTGGCTGCTAATGCGGCAGCGCTTGCCGACTTCGTGGCGGCGGATGCTGTCGCCGTCGCAACCAGTGCCGCCTCGCGCCTTGGTGCCAGCACGAATTTGTCGAAACCGAGATACGCCAGAGCCAGCAGCAGCACGGCGACGATCATGCGTTCCATGCGTCGTGCCGTCTGCGGTGCGATCGATTCCTCCGGCGTCACCTCGGCATCGCGCTTCAGGCCTTCCGGCGTCAACTCGAATACCCAGGCGAATATCAACGCTGGAATGAAGCCGATTGCCAACAAGATCACGACACTGCGCGGCAGCCATTCCGGTGCGCCAAACATCGGCAGCACCGTGCTCGCCACTTGCACCAGCAACCACGCGCCGACCAGATACAGCCCGGCCATGCGGATGACGTTACGGCGCTTGAGTTCGGCGATGAACGACATGCGGTCACCCTAGTGCCGCGCGTGGCTGCGCGGCGTCCCCTGTCGGGATCATGCCAGAAGACGGGATGGGGGCGCGCCGGCCGCCAAGGCGCACGAACATGAGTGTTCGGCGATGCGGATCGGCAAACTCCCTCGCTCCGGAGAGTCACCGGTTTGTTTGGTGGGCCCACCAGCCCCATTTAGACTAGATGGAATGCCTTTGGCTATGCGCTTTCCGCCATTCTTTCCGAGATAGATGCCCCCAAAAATGCCCCTCGATATAAGTGCTGGATCACAAGGCTCGCAGCGGTTTCTGCGAATTTTTCCGAGCACATGATGCAACCTTTCTCATACGCGGTGAGGCTATGAGACACGCCGACGGCCTATTGATTCCTCTCGTTGCATGCAGACATGCCCGCGCAAAAACTCCGCAAGGAATTTTTGATTCGGCATCAGCCTCCGCCGTCATCGTGAAGAGGCCCGATAGCCGTGAAAATATAGAGCGGTTGCAAGTCTTGCGGTTGAAAAGCGCAATGAGCAAATTTTGCACGCTAGTTCACTGGTCGGGAAATTCTCGACGGTTGGATTCTAGCCAAGGGCTGCGATCGCCATATCGGCCGACGAGGCGAAAGCACGATGGCGCAAACTGAATGGTGTTGCCTGACAGCCGCGTGACGCCTTTTCGTAGTGACTTGGAGCTGAGACAATGGTAGCGCGATGAATACCGCCCGTGACGAGAAAGTCCGAATTCTCCAGTGGTTACTGCCTCAGCTCGAGGACAGCGAAATTGTCGCGTCTGAGCTTCCTTTTGACGGTGTAAGGAGGAAAGCCGACCTAGCAGTGATCTCTTCAGAGCGCTTGCGGGCAATTGAGATCAAGGGACCACGTGACAATGTCCGCACCTTACCTGCTCAAATTGACGACTACCTAGAAGCATTCTTGGAAGTCGACGTCGCTGTGGCTTCCAAATTTGTCCCGTTCGTCCGCGAGCAATTGCCAACCGCAGTGGGGATAATCGAACTCGCTGAGGATTTCGTGATTCGGCGCCGGCGAGCATCGATTCACGCCGCGCTTTCGTCATCCGGCGCGCTCCAGTGGCTCCACTCGAGTGATTTGCGTCGCCTCCTCGCAGGCTCGGAATACAGATTCATGAGTCTCGTGGAGCTCCGTGCGGCAGCGACCAGGGTTCCCAAGTCAAAGTTAAATTCTGCCGCGTTGGCCGCGGTTTTTAAACGAAGCGAGGCTCGATACAACGCCTTTTTGGATGAGCGGGCAGAGCGACTAAACCACGATGACATCGCGGTATTGGAGACTCCTCAGAAAATCCGCTAAGTGAGCCTCTCAACCTGTCTCGTAATGTGCAAGTTGACACGTACAGCTATCCAGTGAGCCGGGCTCCTGCCCTGTGGGTTGCCAGCGGCCGCATCGCGTATGTTTGCGTCTGCCCAGCACCCTATCGGCTGGTACGCGGGATCAGCAAGGGCCAGCCTTGCCGCATAAACATATCCGCCGGCGTCGCGGCGGTAGCGACGATAGTAGACTTCACGAGGAAGGGGCACGTCCACACGAGGGACCCAGTTCGTTACCGTTCCAAGCATGTCCGCAGGGTGGATTAGACCGTAGTCTCCGTGGACAACGTCCGCCAATGAAGTGGCTGACTTCACGTCCTCCGAGAGGGTTACTTCGAGCAGGGGAAACTTTCCGTAGTCGTCGCCACCATAGTCAGGGAGGACCACGCTGCTGGGAAAACTGCTGGCTGCAACAGCCCTGAGCAGCGGCTTTGCAAATATCTGCAAGGTTGCCTTCGCATCCGAAGACATGGCTGGAAGTGACCCGCGGGTGACATAGCCACCGTCGCAAATAACGATGCAGCGTTCGAGCGAGCCCAGCGTGGCCACCAGCAGCGCGGCGAGCTGCAGCGCGTGCTCGTATCCTGGAGGAATTCTGAAGGCGATGTAGCCGCTGTGGTGGATCAATGCCGCGGCCTGAAGCGCGACGCTGTTTGGATCGAATGGATCAGTCAGATGCACCACAGGGACGCAAGTCAAAGGCAACTGTGTCGCGACAAAGGCGCGCCAATTCTGAAAACTGTTGGAAGGATCCAAAAACCCGTCAGTTTCAGCGCTGGAGAGAGCCTCCATGGAAGTCACGTCTGCGATAAAAAAACGATCCCCCAAGCCTTCCTTTACCTTGGCAACACAGACAGCTACTGCTCCATTTGGATTGGTCTTTGTTCGCCGTGACTTGGTGAACTCGATGACCGGAAGAATTGAATCTTTCACCTTGTCCGATAACTCAATAAAACCCTTTAGCTCTGCATCCCTCGAGCGGACAATGGGGACATATCTCTTTTTATCCAACTTGACCGTCACGTGAGAGAGTACCCGAGCGAATTTAGCCGAAATCTCATTGCCAGCGAAGAGACGTTGAACTCGTTCGCTAGGTCATTGAGACCTCGACTGCCATTGCGCACAGAGCTCACAACCGAAGAAGTCGGCATCAATAGCTCCGCCGCGAACTGATCGGCCTCCCGTTCCATGGGCGCCGGATTGTCATTTCGTCGCGCGAAGGTTCTGTCCTTGAACTCTCCCTGCTGGTCGCGATGAAGCACGAAATGTGCGATCTCGTGAGCCAACGAAAATCGCTGCCTGACCTTGTGGTGATAGGCATTGACGCCAGCCACCCAGCGGCCATTGCGACGTTCTAAGAAGCCAGACATGTCATCACCCATAGGCTCTCGCACAACTTGGATATCCAAGAAAGCCGCCACGCGATCGATGTCGAGGGGGGGGGTCATAAGGTCGACATTCGCCAGTGCGCCCTGCAGCTCTTGAAGAGTACGGAGTTCGCCTCTGTCCAAGAAGTACGTGCTTGGAGTACGAGTATTAAGTTTCACGATCGCCATGTTCGCCCTCCCTGTCGATGTCTGGATTTTGGTTTTGGCCAGATTGTGGCTCTACAGTTGAATTTTGCGCTTGGGTGGCTGCTTGGTCAGTGAACGGCTCCGTAGAACCTCCCCTCGGGGACACTGGCATTGGATCGACAGCGGCAGCTTGGGGCGATTCGTGGGACGGCGCGCCAGGCGACGGGCCCGACGATTCTCCGCTGGCAGAGGAGCCGCCTGCATCATTCTTCCGCTTGCCCACAATGTCATCCAAATCCTCGACGTACCTCTGCAGCGCTTCCAATGTGTCGTAGATATCGCCCCCCTGAGTTTCGATCTGCTTCGCGACAATCGCGGCAACCTTTGCCTGGAAGTCTGCTCCGCCAACTACGTCCATCGCGATCTTTTCGACCTCGCGCTGGGACAACCAACGAATCGTCACGAAGGACAAACCTGCAATCAACGTCAACAGCAGCACGAGCAATGTGATAACCGTCTCATAAAAGGACGTCAGGGTGTCGAGCTGCCGGCCAAATGCTTCGGCATCAATCGTCGGGCATTGCAACGCCGCCTGAGGCGCAGGGGCCGGCGGGCATTGAATCACCTGGACCCAGTGGGCTCCAGGCTCACTCGATGAAATAGCAGCGGCGACCGGCTTCGCAAAAACCAGCGCCAAAAGCAGCAGGCAGAGTACTACCTGCGCAACCGTGATTCGCGTGGCTCTACTCATCGGTACAAGCGCCTTCTCCAGTGCCCACGCAGATTCGACGCCACAGTCTTCCCACGGACTGAGACGGAGTGCTGAGAGATAGTCAATATATTGCCAAGCAAAAGCAACCATTCAGCAATCATTGCTAAATTGCTTGCCTACGTTGGCCGGCCTATTTGCATAGATTGAGATTGCCACTCGGCACAGCTTGCTGACCGCTTCGGCCCGGGTCAGGAGTACAGAGTGCTTCCGAGTGGCCGGGCCAGATTGACCCTTGCGGTCATAGGGTCATATCGGAAGACTACCCGTGAGCGCGTCGGATTTTTCTGGCTGACTGACGAGATGGCTGGGGGCGACTCATTCCACCTTCTGTACTTCCGTTTCTCGTTGTTACTCAGAAATAACGGGCCTGCCTGCGTAGTACTTCCTTACTTTTTCAACTATTTCCAATTTCTTTTCAGCAGAAATCACGTCAGATTGGCCATCAGGCCGCTCGTGCCAACTGCAAAGAGATGAAAGTTTTATCACTGTTGTTCTCGAAAAAAAACCCGGGCCCGGAACAATCCAAATTAAGGCGATGAAGCCATTGTCCTCATATCTAAGAGACTCGCGATCAATCCAAGCGAGTTGAGAACCGTCTTCAAACATCATTCTGTTTCGGAGGGTAGTCATTTTTACGGAACAACTTTGTATGGAATGCCACGCCATTCTAGTATCTTTTTCTCCACGCTTAGCCAAATAGACCCCTCGGCGGTCCCCACTTTAATCGCTGTGCCAGTGGCGTTCCCAGCGAACGTCGCAGAAGCCGCCTTCCAAAGGGGATAAGGCACCCTTTTGCCAAACGTATTCAGAACCGAGCCAATCGGTGTTCTTTCGAGCGATATACCAATTCTCCCCGCTCTCGCCGCATTCCCGGCTCCCGACCAGAAAACCGTTCGACTTCCACCTACCAATCCTGCAGTCCAAGTTGCGCCAATACCGATCGCGTAGCCGCCATATTGCCCGTTGCTAAATGCCGTTGAATGTTCATCAGCCGACTCCAGCCCAAGAAATCCCCAGATAGAATCCTGCGAAGCAAATCCAAGTGTAGTGACCTTAATAACGCCACTTGCTGTGCCAGCGGAGCCATTTACCAGCCAAGTGGGCGCAGGATTTGCCGCTGCAGTTGCGGAAGCCCACGTTGTGAAGCTTCCCCATTGGTCATCGGTCGCATCTTCTTTCTCTTTTTGTTTTTTGCGTTTGCATTCAATAATGGTGCCGCAATCTTTGCCGGAGTCAGTTTTGCTGCCAGCTCCCTTCGTCTCTCTCCCATCGGGGTCTGTGAAGCTAAATGGGTTGTTGTTGGCGTACCAATAGCTATCGAAATTTGCTCCGCTATTGGGATCCGCCGCCACCGGATCCACACTCAAAAATCTCCCAATCTGGGGATCGTAGTAGCGCTGCTGGGCATAGGTCAGGCCCGTCGCCTGATCCATGACATGGCCGGTATAGCCGGTGCCGTCCACTGCGCCGGTATAGGCCTCGCCAAACGGCGCATAGCTGTGCCGTGCGACCACGTTACCAGCGGCATCCGTCTCCGCCACCGGACTGCCCAGCGCATCGGTATGCTGATAGCGAATCGTCACCGCGCCCGTATTCCAATTCCAGGCGCGCGTGGCCACCTGCGTGTTGCCCAAATAGATGTAGCTCAGGTTTTGGCTGCGACGACCTTCGCCGGTGAACAACACCTGCCCGCTCTGACTGTAGATCCAGTACATGGCGGTGTTGTTGGAATCGGTGGTCTGCACGCGCCGGCCCTGGCCGTCGTAGCGATAGGTCTGCTGGCCAGTGACCTGGCTCATACGATTTGCGCTATCGAACACAAAGGCTTGGTTGACCGCACTCGCGCAACCCGCCGCCGGCACGCTGGCGCAGCCCGCACCAGGTGTCTTACCCGTGGTGTTGCCCTGGGCGTCGTAGCCGAGCGTGAACAGCGTGGCGCCGGCCGGCTCCTTGATCGTGCTCAGACGATTGCTGGAATCATAGTTGTAGCGGAACTGGCGGATGCCCTGATCGGCACTGCGGATATTGTCGAGCGGATCGTAGGTGTAGGTGGCATGCACCCACTGGTTCGGCGCATCCGCCACCAGCAACCGGTCGAGCCCGTCGTAACCAAGAGCGCGCGTGCGGTTCTCGGTAGTGGCTGGCGTGGCATCGGTCAGGCTCAGGACATTGCCATTTTCATCGAAGGTGTAGGTGTCGTCGAGAATCTTGATCGAGCCGTTGAGATCCTGGCTGTGCGCCGGCAACTTGCGCCCGTTCTGCGCCATCGTGTGCGCGATGCCGTTGCCGTAGCTGAAGTCGCTGATCGCACCGTTGGGATAGTAGTGAATGGCGCTGGCATAGGTCGCGCCGCCCGTCGCGCCCAAGTCGGCGACCTGTGTGGCGCGCCCCAACGCATCGGGGGTATAGCTGACGGTACGCCCGTCCGGATAGGTGAGCGCGCCCAGATGGGCATTGGCGTTGTAGCCGTAGCCCAAGGTGTAGGTCGTCGTCCCATTGACCGAGCTCTCACTCTCGAGCAGGCGACGCTTGTCGTAGCCGTAAGTGGTGGTGACGGTGTAGTTGGTCGGAGTGCCCGGGTTAACTGCTGCCAGGCTTTGGACCAAGCCATCGAGCTCATAGGTCGTGGTGAGATCGGCTTTGCCACTTGGTGTAGTTACCGTCGTCACGCGATTCATCGCGTCATACGCGCGGGTAATCTTCGGGATCGAATTGGCGATGACATCCAAGCGATCAGCCGCACAGCTCGCTTGGACCGTGCTGGTATAGGCCGTGCCTTCCGCACTCCAGACTATATTTCCAGCGGCGTCATAGTTGACGATCGCCGCACCTGATTCCGGGTTGATCGTCTTGCATAGGCGCTCGTTGTCGTCATAGACATAGCTGCGCGTGGCCGAGAGCGTGCTGCCGGCATATGTGCCGCTGCGGGTCACGCTCAGCGGTTTGCCCAAGGACGGTTGCCGGGCGATGGTGTTCGTCACGCCTTCGGGCAGACTGATCTGCACCGGGCTGTCCGTGCTCGGGCTGTCGAAGACCTGATAGCTGGTGGTCGTCTGATTGCCACGTGCGTTGGTGCTGCGCGTCTGGAAGCCGGCCAGGTACTCGGTGGTGCTGATAAGCACGGCCGGCGACGGATCGGTGTCTTGCTTGCTCTGTATGACCCGACCGAGCGCGTCATAAACCGTCGTCATGCCCTTCAGACTGTCATTGACACTGGTGAGGGTGTCGACGGCATAACTGGTGAACACCGCTCGACCCATCGCGTCATAGCGGGTGACGATAAAACTCTTGGTAGCGGCATTGGCGGTGTCTTCGGCCAACGTCAGCACCGGATGTAACTGGGCATCGTAGAAGGTGCTGGTTCGGCCATTGCCGGTCTGCACGACCTGCTTCCAATGGCCCGCAGGCAACCCATATTCGGCGGTGGCGACGGGGGCGAAGCTGCGCGTGGTGTCATTCCAGGCCACGGTATCGCCGACCGGATAGGTGATCCGGTTCATCCGGCCCATGACGTCGTAGCCGTAGTTGGTGTCGGTATGCAGTTGATTGGTGACGCGGGTGATCGACCCTATCGGGCTGATGAGCGCGGCGAGCGTGGTCGTGTCCGGGAAGGTGATGCCGCCGGGAATACCGCGACTCCAATTGTTCAATGACGTCACGTGCCCCAGCGGATCGGTGACCGAGAGCAAGGTGCCGTCGGCGTTGTAGGCCAACGTCTGCTGCAACGCGCCGACGCTGTAGGTGCGGATCGGTAGATCGGACGTCGCGTCGTAGTCGGTCTGGCTCATGACCTTCCCGGTGGTCACGTCCGTCACGGTCGCCACCCGGCCAATCACCCACTTGGCGGTGTCGTGGCTATAGGCCTTGGTCTCGGTGCGGCTGTAGCCCGATGCCGGGCCAGCGAGGCCTGCACTGCTGCGGGTGACACTGGTCGGATTGGCATAAACATCGAAGCACAGCGCACCACTGCAGGTGTTATCGACCTGCCAATTAAAAGTCACACCTTGCTGCGTCGTCGTCCGCGTCTTCACCGGCAAGCGGCGTTCGCTGGAAAAGGTCTCGCCCTGCGTCACAGGCCCGGTCAAAGGATTGACGCCTACCCGCACCACATAAGCAGGTGCTGGCGTGACAGGCACGTAGTCGCTATCGGTCTCGGTGTAGAACACCGGCACCGTCGTCGTCGTGGTGGTGGGAGAGCTGTCATCGGCCAAATCGCAGTAACGCGGATTGCACGTCACCGGCGGCGTGCCGCCACTACTTGTCGTGGTGGTGGTCATCACACCCTGCATTTCTGCTAGCAACAGGGTTTCATCGACGTTAGTGGTGATACCAAACACACGGCGAGAAACGCTGTTATCGGGAGAGACTTCATCGGTGAAGATTCGTCCGGGGCAGGCACCGGCCTGACACGCGGCTTTGGCTTGATCGAGCGATGGCGAGAAGGCGTATTTCCACGTGCTCGTTGTGAGCCCCGGGCCCGAGATGGTTTTCTGGGTAATGCCCAAAGGATTGAACCAACCATCCGATCCGCCCAGTTGGAAATGCGGTGTAAAGCTAAAGTCGACGCGCGCCCCCGCAGGGTGCACGACATACGCGGTGTAGGTGCCGAAAACGCCTCCCCCCGATCCAAAGCAGACCCAAGGATCGTTCGTGGGGTTGTCGCAGGAGCCTGGCTGAAGCTCCATCGCATTGAGGCTGGCCAAGCTGTACTGCCAAGCACTGCTATCGGGCAAGGTAACTTGGGTCAGGCTGCCACTGGTGTACGTGTACAACCAAGTGCGCGTGCCATCGGTGACGCTGCTGACGAAACCCTGCGCGTTGTAGCTCAGGGTGATCGTACGATCCGCCGTGGTGGTTCCGACCGGACCCGAGGTGATGGTTTGTAGGCGCGCAAAGGCATCATTCGACCAGGTGTACTGCACCCAATTGCCGAAACGATCCTCGATGCGCGTGGGCAGCATCAGGTATTCCGCGCGGTAGGTGTACTTGGTTTGATAGTGCGAACCATCAAGCTCGATGGTGTTCGTCACATCGTCGACATTGCGCTTGGTCAGCCAATTGAAAGTGTATTTGCTGCCATCGGGGGCGATCGCCAAAAACGCTTCGCCGCCGGCACTGTTCGCGGTGGCCGACAGACAGGAAACCCACCAACTCTGGTTGGTCGTCCAGTGGTAGGGGCCGCCGGTGGTCGGTCGCTGCGTGTTCGGCAGGCTGGCCAAGAGCAGGCTCTGATCGCCGCCCGGCAAATGCATGTTGTAGCCATGCCAGTACTTGTGCGCGCCCATGTTGCCGGCGCCAGCAGAGCTATCCACCGGCGGCGCGCCGTTGGCGGCGGAACCATCAGCTTTGACTTGACCGACCACGCTGCAACGATTCTGCGGCGTGGTCGAATCGACGATCCAGCCCGCTGTCTGCGTCATCGTCGTGCTGAGGTACGGGACATCGAGATCCCAGTCGCCAAAGGCACGTTGCACGGTGCCAAGAATCTCTGGCGGTGTACCGGTTCCCTTCGTCACGGCGCGCTGGTGATTGCCTTCCACCGTGTAGAAGCGACCAACGGCGACACTGAGGCCGCTATTGCCAGGAATGCTGACATCGGTCGCGTTGAAGCTGGTTCCGCCGGTGTAGAAGTTCACGCGGTCGCCGGCGAGATCGTTGCCGAGGGCACCGATGTCCTGCGCGGACTTGATCTTCTTGTCGTATTCGGTCTTGTAGTCAGCCGCAATGGAC
>NZ_DATGBO010000139.1:0-35266 GCF_035312645.1 Arenimonas sp. | reverse complement strand
CAGTGGCGATTGTTTCCGCTATTGCCGGCGACTCCGCGATTGTAGTCACCGCGGCTGCCGAGCCGATCACGCTCGATCCGGCTGCGAGCCGCTGGACCGGACGCAGCCCGGCCGCCTTGCTCAAGCGCGGCGATGTCGTGCGTTTGCTGGTCACCGAAAAGCCCGGCGTCTTCGAACTCGCGCAATTGCCCAAGGCCGAAGCCGCGCTTGTGTCGATCGCGCCGGAAGACGGTGCCCTGCGCGCCATCATCGGCGGCCTGAGTTATTCGCGCAGCAAATTCAACCGCGCCACGCAGGCGCAGCGCCAGCCGGGATCGAGCTTCAAACCCTACGTCTACTCGGCGGCATTCGAGCGCGGCTACACGCCGGCGAGCATCGTCCTGGACGCGCCGGTGGTGTTCAAAGATCGCGCCGGCCATGTCTGGCGTCCGCAGAACGACAACGCCACCTTCGCCGGCCCGATGCGCTTGCGCGAAGCGATGGTGCAATCGCGCAATCTCGTCTCGGTGCGTCTGCTCGATGCCATCGGCGTCGATTTCGCGCGCAAATACATCACGCAATTCGGCTTCAAGATCGAAAGCTTGCCGGCGAATCTTTCTATGTCGCTGGGTACGGCCTCGCTCACGCCGATTTCGATGGCACGCGGCTATTCGGTATTCGCCAATGGCGGCTATCTGATCGACCCATATTTCATCAGCAGGATCGTCGATCGCAACGGCGTCACCATCGCTTTCACGCATGCGCCGCGCGCCTGCCGCGCCTGCGCAGAACGGCTGGCGCGCGAAGAACGCACGGCGGTGGTGGTCGATGGTTTCGACCTCAGCGCCGCCGGGCCGACCAGCACGAACCCGGCGCCGCAAACCGCGAAATTCGACCCCACGTTCGTCGGCCCGTCGACACTGGCGCTGGCGCCGCGCGCGATCGACGAACGCACCGCTTTCCTCACCAGTTCGCTGATGCGCGACGTGGTGCTGCGCGGCACGGCGACTGCCGCGAAAGTGCTCAACCGTGTCGATATCGGCGGCAAGACCGGCTCCACCAATGACCACCGCGATGCCTGGTTTTCAGGCTTCGGCGGTGATCTCGTGACGACGGTCTGGGTCGGCAACGACAATTTCCAATCGCTGGGCTATCGCGAATACGGCGGCAAGGCCGCGTTGCCGATCTGGATCAGCTACATGCGCAGCGCGCTCAAGGATGTGCCGATCAGCGACCAGACGCCGCCCGCCGGCATCGTCACCGTCGCGATCAGTGCCGGCAGCGGCAATCTGCTACCGGATGGCACGCCGGGCGCGCTCAAGGACTTCATGAAACAGGAAGACTACGACCGCATCATCTCCACCGGTTATGTCCAGGACTACAACGGCAACGCGGCCGAGGAAGCCTCTTTCGATGTCTTCTAGGTTTTCCGCCACCGCACGCCGGTGAATCGGCGATGCGTCGTACGGACCATCGCCAGACGCCAGCCCTGAACCAGGAACGCCGCCGACGGGTGGCGTTCGAGGCGGCGCGACTGATGGCCACCACCGGCCTCGCCGACTACCACCAGGCAAAAATCAAGGCCGCTCAGCGATTGGGCATCAGCGATGAAGCCGCGCTGCCGCGCAACAGCGAGATCGAGGAGCAACTGCGGGAATACCAGCGGCTCTTCCAGAATGCGGATCAGCCCCGGGAGCTGCACCGGCGCCGCGAAGCCGCGCTCAAGGCGATGACTTTCTTCGAGCGTTTCGAGCCACGCCTCGTAGGCAGCGTGCTCGACGGCAGCGCCGATGGCCATACCGCCGTCTGTCTGCACCTGTACGACGATGACGCCGATGCCGTGGCGCGCTTCCTGATCGACGCCGACATCCCCGCACAGGCGCGGACACGCCGCCTACGCCTGGATCGCGAACGCGACGGCGACTTCCCGGAGTGGTGTTTTTCCGCCGATGGCGTCGCCTTCGAGATCACGGTGCTGCCGACCACGCTCTTGCGGCAGGCGCCACTGAGCCCGGTGGATGGAAAGCCGATGCGGCGTGCGTCGATGACGACGTTGCGCGATCTGCTGGCCGACGGAACCTTGTAGGAGCGGCGTGAGCCGCGATTTCTTCCAAATTGCTGACGCGGATTGGAGAAATCGCGGCTCACGCCGCTCCTACAAAAGCAAAAAAAGCCCCGCATCGCGGGGCTTTTTCGTCACGCCACGTTACACCAAACTCAGCGCTGCTCGAGCGGCAGATAGTCGCGCGCAACCGAGCCGGTGTAGATCTGGCGCGGGCGGCCGATCTTGTTTTCCGGATCGACCTGCTGCTCCAGCCAGTGCGACACCCAGCCGGCGGTGCGCGCGATCGCGAACATCACGGTGAACATCTCGGTCGGGATGCCCAGCGCCTTGTAGATGATGCCGGAGTAGAAATCGACGTTCGGATAGAGCTTGCGCTGGATGAAGTATTCGTCCTTGAGCGCGGCTTCCTCGAGTTTCATCGCCACTTCCAGCAACGGGTCGTTGACGCCGAGTTCGGCGAGCACCTGATGGCACATCTCGCGGATGATCTTCGCGCGCGGATCGAAATTCTTGTAGACACGGTGGCCGAAGCCCATCAGGCGGAAGCCGGAATTCTTGTCCTTGGCCTTGTCGATCGCCGACTGCACGTTTTCCGGGCGGCCGATTTCCTTGAGCATCTCGAGCACGGCCTCGTTAGCGCCGCCGTGCGCCGGCCCCCAGAGCGCCGCCACGCCGGCGGCGACGCAGGCATAGGGATTGGCGCCGGTGGAACCGACCAGACGCACCGTCGAGGTCGAAGCGTTCTGCTCGTGGTCGGCATGCAGGATGAAAAGCAGGTCGAGCGCGCGCGCGGCGACCGGCTTCATGGTCAGCGGCTCGCTGGGCACTTCGAACATCATGTGCAGGAAGCGGTCGACGTATTCGAGGTTGTTGCGCGGATAACGGATCGGCCAGCCGATCGAGTAGCGATGGCAGGCGGCGGCGATCGTCGGCACCTTGGCCAGCAGGCGAATCGCCGCGAGGCGGCGCTGCTCGGGATCATCGAGATCCAGGTCGCCGTGGTAGAACGCCGCCAGCGAACCGAGCATGCCGGTCATCATCGCCATCGGATGCGCGTCGTGACGGAAGCCGTAGAGGAAGGTGCGGAAGGCCTCGTGCATCATCGTGTGATGCGTCACTTCGTGTTCGAACGCAGCGAACTCGGCCTTGTTGGGCAGATCGCCGTGCATGAGCAGGTAGCTGACTTCGAGGAAGTTGGAATGCTTGGCCAGCTGCTCGATCGGGTAGCCGCGATACATCAGCACGCCGGCGTCGCCATCGATGTAGGTGATGGCGCTGCGGCAGCTGGCAGTGGACATGAAGCCCGGGTCGTAGGTGAAGTTGCCGGTCTCCTTGTAGAGCTTGCCGATGTCGACGCAGTCGGGGCCGAGGGTGCCGCTGAGCAGGGGCAGTTCGACGTTCTTGGCGCCGGCGTTGAGGATCACGCTCTTGGTGTCGGACACGGGCAACACTCCTTGAAGGCTATGCGGCCGCCGCGACATTGGCGACGCCCGCTGACAGGAAATCGGACCATCGCCGGAAGGCGTCAGCCAAGCCGCAAGTATCGCATAGGGTATTTGCGCAAGTCAGCGCGATGCCAGCCATGACGGCAGGCCGCAATGGCGAATGCCGGCACTGGCGCACAAAAACAAACGGCCACCGCATGGGTGGCCGTTGTCGATACTTTCGGATCCTGCTTGGCAGGATCGCCGATGGCGCGGGACGCAGCCCGTGCCGGTATTACTTGGTGTAGCGCTTGTTGAACTTGTCGATGCGGCCGCTGGTGTCGCTGACGCGCTGCTTGCCCGTGTAGAACGGGTGCGTGGCGGACGAAATTTCGACCTTGATCAGCGGATATTCCTGACCGTCTTCCCACTTGATCTTTTCCTTGCTCGAAAGCGTGGAGCGGGTCAGGAAGGAGAAATCGGAAGTGACGTCCTGGAAGACGACGGCGTTGTAGCTCGGATGGATGTCGGCCTTCATGGAAAGTCCCGGCGAGATTCGTGGAAAAGACCGCTATTCTAGCCATGCCACCCCCCGCGCCGCAAGTCGATCGACCGATAAATCGGCAGAAGCCCGCGGGGAAAGGGGCTCAGACCCCCAGGCAGGCCCGGATCCGGGCCTCGAAAGCGGCCTGGTCGTAGTCCATGACGATCCCGGCGTTGGCCGCCTGGCCGGTGCGCTGGGACCAATCGACCGGCGTCGCACCGCGGCTGAGCCGTCCTTCGGTCTCGACCCGGATCGGCCTGACCTCGCGCCGGGTGATCCCGCCAGGAGCCAGTGCCGCGACCATCGCCAGCGCATCGGCGGAATGCCAGTGCGCGCCGCGCTTGCCCTCGGACCATTCGCGGGTCTTGCGGGAAATTCCGTCGTAGAAATGCGCGCGGGCATCCCCGCGAGCCAGCCAATCTTCGAAATCGGTGTGCAGGAATCCGTGCCGCAGCACCGCCTCCCAATCGACCAGATCGAAGCGCGGGAACGCCCGAAACACGATATCCGCCGCCTCCGGGTCGAATGCGATGTTGAACTCTGCCGGGATGGACGTGTTGCCCAGTCCGGTCACCGCGCCGCCCATCACCACCAGCCGCGCGATCCGCGACGGCAACGCCGGATCCAGTCGCAGCGCCAGCGCGAGGTTGGTCAGCGGCCCCAGCGTCACCAGCAGCAGCTCGCCTTCGTACTGTTTGGCCAGCCGGATGATCGCCAGCGCCGCGTGCTCGGCCTCCGGCTGCCTGGCTGCAGGCGAATAATTGGTGTCGCCAAAGCCATCGAGACCATGCACATAGGCAGCGTCCTCGGCCTCATGCACCAGCGGCACCGGGCAACCCGCGTACACCGGCACGTCGACCCCGGCGATCTCGCAGAGCTTCAGCGCGTTGGCGACCGTGTGCTTGAGCCCGACGTTGCCGGCCGCGATGGTCAGCCCGAGCAGCTGATGATCCGGATCCTCGAAAGCCATCAATAACGCCAGGGCATCGTCGACGCCAGGATCGGTGTCGATCAGCAGGGGGATCTTTCGCTTCGATTCGTTCATGACATTCCCGTTCGTTTTCGAAAATCAGGCGCCGGCAAAGCGCGCGGCGCTACCTACCCAACGCTCCACCACGCGATCGGCGAGCGCGGGCGATTCGGCCAGCAACATTTCCGCGGCGCGATGCACCGTCGGCAACAGATGTGCGTCGCGCATCAGGTCGGCGATGCGAAACCCGGCCAGTCCGGTCTGGCGCGTGCCGAGCAATTCGCCGGGTCCGCGCAATTCCAGGTCTTTTTCCGCGATCACGAAGCCATCCGTGGTCCGGCGCATCACCTCCAGACGCTCGCGCGCCATCTGCGACAGCGGCGGCTTGAACATCAGCACGCAACTCGACGCCTGCGCGCCGCGCCCAACGCGCCCGCGCAACTGGTGCAGCTGCGCCAGTCCAAGGCGCTCGGCGTTCTCGATCACCATCAGGCTGGCATTGGGCACGTCGACGCCGACTTCGATCACTGTCGTCGCAACCAGCAACTGCAATTCGCCGACCTTGAAACGCGCCATCACCGCCTGCTTGTCGACCGGCTTCATACGTCCGTGCAGCAGGCCGATGCGCAGTTGCGGCAAGGTAGCCACCAATGCTTCGTAGGTCGTCTGCGCGGACTGCGCTTCGACTTCATCGCTCTCGTCGATCAACGTGCACACCCAATAAACCTGCCGCCCTTCGACGCAGGCGGCACGGATACGTTCGATGACCTCGCCGCGGCGCTCGCCGGTCACGGCGACCGTGGTCACCGGCGTACGACCCGGCGGCATTTCGTCGATCACCGAAACATCGAGATCGGCGTAAGCCGACATCGCCAGCGTGCGCGGGATCGGCGTCGCCGTCATCACCAATTGATGCGGCACTTTGCTGCCGGCCAGCCCCTTGTCGCGCAGCGCCAAGCGCTGGTGCACACCGAAGCGATGCTGTTCATCGACGATCGCCAGCGCCAGATCGTTGAACGCCACGGCATCCTGCATCAGGGCGTGCGTGCCGACGACCACATCAGCGGCGCCGGAAGCGATCTCGGCAAGCACTGCCGCACGCGCTTTGCCGGTGACCTTTCCCGCCAGCCAGACCACGCGCAGGCCGAGCGGCTCGAACCACGCGCGAAAATTTCCAAGATGCTGCTCCGCCAGCAATTCCGTCGGCGCCATCAGCGCGACCTGCTTGCCGGCCTCGACTGCGCGCAAGGCCGCGAGCGCCGCCACCACGGTTTTTCCGCTGCCGACATCGCCCTGCACCAGCCGCAGCATCGGCACCGGCTGCTGTATGTCCGCAGCGACTTCCTTGAACACGCGCTGCTGCGCCTTGGTCAATTTGTACGGAAGCTGCGCGAGCAACCGTTTGCTCAGCGCACCCGGCGACTTGATCGCCACCGCGCCATGCGCGCGCAGGGCGATGCGCTGACGTCGGAGGCTGAGATGGTGCGCGAGCATTTCTTCCAGCGCCAGCCGCTGCAACGAAGGATGGCGGCCACTGGTGAACAGCGATACATCGGTATCGGGCGGCGGACGGTGCGCGATCAGCAAAGCTTCGCGCAGCAATGGCAGATCGAGCGAGGCGAGCAATGGCTGCGGCAACAATTCCAACGATTCCGCCGCTGGCAGTCGCCGCAATGCCTCGCCGATGAGCTTGGCGATCGTCTGCGACCCGATGCCTTCAATCGCCGGATAGACCGGATCCAGCGACTCGCGCAGCTCGCCGGCATCGCTATCGGCGAGAAAGCGGTAACTCGGATGCACCATCTCCAGTCCGTGCGACCCCGGCCTTGCTTCGCCATAACACCGCAGGCGTCGACCCGGCAGGAATTGCGCAGCCTGGCTGCCGCTGAAATGGAAAAAACGCAGCGTGACCGTCGCGCGGGAATCGTCGCCGATCGCGACGCGCAGCATCGGTCGATAGCGAAACCCGCGCTCCACCGCTTCGACGCGGCCCTCGATCTGCGCCGGCTGCCCCGGCACGAGCGCATGGATCGCGGTGATCTGCGTCCGGTCTTCGTAACGCAACGGCAAGTGCAGCCACAGGTCCTGCAAGGTCAGCAGGCCGCGTGCCGCGAGTTTCTCCGCCACCGCCGGACCCACGCCCGGCAAGGATTTCACCGACGCATCGCCCGCGGGCGCAAACGCCGCTTCCAGGGCTGCAGGATTGGCGCGTCGGATCACTCAGTCGAACGCGAGAATGGCGTCCACCTCGACCTGCGCGCCTTTCGGCAGGCCGGAGACTTCGATGGTCGAACGCGCCGGATACGGCGCCGTGAAATAGTCCGCCATCACCGCATTGACGGCCGCGAAATCGCCGAGGTCGGTGAGGTAGATGCCGACGCGCACGACATCGTCGAGCGATCCGCCTGCCGCTGCGCAGACTGCCTGGAGGTTGTCGAACACGCGGCGCGCTTTGGTCGCGATATCGCCATCGACGAGCTGCCCAGTGGCAGGGTCGAGCGGAATCTGCCCAGAAAGAAAAACCATGTTTCCGCGGCGCACCGCCTGCGAATACGGCCCGATGGCGGCAGGAGCACGGTCGGTAGCGATGGGCTGACGAGGCATGGGCGGGATCTCGCGTGGACGAAGTCGGAGTTTAGCGCGGGTGGGTGAGTACGGTGAGCGGTGAGCGGTGAGCGGTGAGCGGTGAGCGGTGAGCGGTGAGCGGTGAGCGGCGAAAAGCATATGGGCCTTCGTCATCCCCGCGAAGGCGGGGATCCAGTGACTTTTTAATCACCCTCGAAGTAAGGACAAACAAAGACACTGGATCCCCGCCTTCGCGAGGATGACGAGCAAAAATTTCACCGCTCACCGCTCACCGTTCACCCCCTCACTTCCTCTCCACCCCGTGCACCACGTTCAACCGCCGCACGCGCCGGATCACGTCGGCCAGGTGCTTGCGGTTGCGCACTTCGATGCCGAACTCCATCACGGAGATGCGCAGATCGCGTTCGCGATACTCGACGGAATCGATATTGGAATCGCTTTCGGCCACCGCCGCCGCCACCTGCGCGAGCACGCCGGGCTTGTTGTCGACCTCGATATGCAGCGCCGCGCGATAGTCGCCTTCGACGTAGCGGTCCCAGGCCATCGGCACGCAGCGCTCGGGATGCTTGCGGTACTCGACGACGTTCGGGCAGTCGGCGCGATGCACCACCACGCCCTTGCCGGCGGTGATGTAGCCCATGATGTCGTCGCCCGGGATCGGATAGCAGCAGCCGGCGAAAGTCAGCACGCCGCGCTCGCTGCCGGTGATCTTGATCTGTTCGCCACTGGCGAATTTTCCGCTGCGCAGCGGCAGCTCGGCGGTCTCGCCCTGGGTCAGCACCTGCGCAACCTGCGCCGGCATGCGGTTGCCCAGCGCGATATCGGCCAGCAGCTCCTCGAGGCGGCGATAGCGATGCTCGGCAAGGAACTGCTCCAGTTTTTCGGTCGGCACGCGATCGAGCGAGCTGTCGCAGATTTCCAGCGCGCGATCGAGCATGCGGTGGCCAAGATCGACCGCGTCCTCGTGTTCGAGGCGCTTGAGGTGATGCCGGATCGCCGTGCGCGCCTTGCTCGACACCACGAATTCCAGCCACTGCGGGCCCGGCGTCGCCGAGGGCGCGGTGATGATCTCCACGGTCTGACCGCTGATCAGTTTCGTGCGCAACGGCACGAGTTTCTTGTCGACGCGCGCGGCGACCGCATGATTGCCCACGTCGGTATGCACCGCATAGGCATAGTCGAGCGTGGTGGCGTTGCGCGGCAGCGCGAAGATGTCGCCCTTGGGCGTGAACAGATAGACCTCGTCGGGAAACAGGTCGACCTTGACGTTTTCGAGAAACTCCAACGACGACGCCGCCGATTCCTGGCTGTCCATCAGATTGCGCACCCAGTCCTGGGCGCGGATCTGGGCGTTGTTCATGCCCTGGCCGATGTTTTTGTACAACCAGTGCGCGGCGATGCCGCGTTCGGCGATCAGGTCCATTTCCTCGGTACGGATCTGCACCTCGACCGGTGAGCCATACGGGCCGAACAGCACCGTGTGCAGGCTCTGGTAACCATTGGCTTTCGGGATCGCGATGAAATCGCGGAAGCGCGCGTCCAGCGGCTTGAACATAGAATGCACCGCGCCCAGTGCCAGGTAACACTGCATCACCTTTTGCACGACCAGGCGGAAACCGAATACATCCATCACCTGGTCGAGGCTTTTGTTTTCCTCACGCATCTTGCTGTAGATGCTCCACGGCGCCTTGACCCGCCCGATCAGCCGGAACGGCAGCGCTTCCTGCGCGAGACGATGCGCGATCTGCGCTTCCAGCGTCGCCATCGCCTCGCGCCGCATCACCGGCTGGCTGGCGATGTGCTTGGCGATGACCTTGTGGCGCAGCGGATGCAGCGCGCGGAAACCATGGTCCTGCAGTTCGGACTTGATCCGGTTCATGCCCAGGCGCTGGGCGATCGGCGCATAGATCTCTAGGGTTTCGCGGGCGATGCGCCGACGCGATTCCGGACTCATCGCATCGAGCGTGCGCATGTTGTGCAGACGGTCGGCGAGCTTGATCAGGATGACGCGCAGATCGCGCGACATCGCCAGCATCATCTTGCGGAAACTTTCCGCCACCGCTTCCTGCTTGTCGCGGAACTGGATCTTGTCGAGCTTGGTGACGCCGTCGACGAGCTCGGCGACCGCCTCGCCGAATTCGGCGACGATCGCCGCGCGCGGCAGCGGCGTGTCTTCGAGGGTGTCGTGCAGGATCGCCGCGCACAGGGTCTCAGCGTCCATGCGCAGGTCGGCGAGGATGCTGGCGACTGCTACCGGATGCGTGATGTATGGCTCGCCGGATTTGCGCGTCTGCCCTTCATGGGCGCTGGCGCCGACCTGGTAGGCGCGTCGCACCGACAGCACCTGTGCTTCGGTCAGGTATTCGGCGAGCTTGGCTTCGAGCCCGCGCACCGCTTCCGGACAGGGGTCCGGACAAGGCGCGCGCGCCGGGTCGACGGTGGTGTGCATACGGGTCATCCCCGGAGCGTACGCGGGCGCGGGGATGCCTTCAATGCGCGCTGGCGCAAACAAAAACGGCCCCGAGGGGCCGTTTTTTGCTATCGCCAATCTGTCGGAGCGGCTTAGTCGTCGCCACCCTTGGACAGGTCGTCATCGACGACTTCGGCGGCGGCCCACTCGAGGGCTTCGCGTTCGGCGCGTTCGCGCTCGGACTTTTCCACTTCCTCGATCACCGTCAGATCGATCCGGCGGCTGGCGATTTCGCGCAGGGCCAACACGGTCGGCTTGTCCTGGTGCTCGCTGTTGTCGAGGACGGGCTCGACGCCCTTGGCGAGCTGACGGGCGCGCTTGGAGGCCATCAGGACCAGCTCGAAGCGGTTGTCCACGACGGACAGGCAGTCTTCCACGGTGATGCGGGCCATACAGTCTCCTGGGTGGAACCGGCCGGACAGGCCAGCCCACAAAATCAATGAGTTACGCTGAACTGCGCATTATACGCGAGCCGGGCTGCCCGGTTCAAACCCTGGCCGCTCAGGACGCCCCGAGCAAGGCCTGGATCAGCGCCGCATGCCGCTCCTCCTGGGCCGTCCGACGCAGGCGCTGGGCAACGAAGATCGAGCGCAGCTCGGCGGCGGCGGCGTCGAAGTGCTCGTTCACCAGCACATAGTCGAACTCGCCGTAATGCGATATTTCCTCGCGCGCGGCCGCCAGGCGCCGGGCGATCACCGCATCGGAATCCTGGCCGCGGTTGAGCATGCGGGTCTTCAGCGCGTCCCGCGACGGCGGCAGGATGAACACGCTCACGCAGTCAGGCATCTTCTCGCGGACCTGGCGCGCGCCCTGCCAGTCGATCTCCAGCAGCACGTCCTTGCCGGCGGCGAGTTGCGGCTCCACCGATTGCCGCGCCGTGCCCTTGTAGTCGCCATGCACCAGCGCGGATTCGAAAAAATCGCCAGCAGCGATCATCCGCTCGAATTCTTCCTTGCTGACGAAATGGTAGTGCTGGGCGTGGCGCTCGCCCGGCCGCGGCTGCCGCGACGTGAACGAGATCGACAGCGCGATGCCCGGCTCGCGCGCCAGCACCGCATTGACCAGACTGGATTTGCCCGCGCCGGAAGGCGCCGCGACGACATAAAGGGTCCCACGCATCGGCTCACTCCAGATTCTGGACTTGCTCGCGCAATTGCTCGATCAATACTTTCAATTCGACCGCCGCCTGCGTGGTGCGCGCATCGACGGACTTCGAGCCCAGCGTATTGGCCTCGCGATTGAATTCCTGCATGAGGAAATCCAGGCGTCGGCCGACCGCCTCCGGCAGCCCGAAAATGCGTCGCGCTTCGGCGATATGGCTGCCGAGGCGATCGAGTTCCTCGTCGACATCGATCTTCTGCAGGTTCAACACCACTTCCTGCTCCAGCCGCCCCGGATCCAGCGGCAGCTTGAGGTCGGCGATTTTCACTTCCATCTTCGCGCGCAAGGCGGCGCGGATTTCCGGCAGCCACTGCTTCACCTGGCCGACGATGCGCTCGATGCCATCGATGCGCTCGTTCATCACCGCCGCGAGATTGGCGCCTTCGCGTTCGCGCGAGGTCACGAACTGCGCGATGGTGTCGTTGAGCAGCGCCATCGCCTCGGATTGCAGGCCGGCCTGATCGAACGCTTCTTCCTCGACCACGCCGGGATAGCGCAGCAACTCGGTGAATTGCAGGCGCATCTGCGGAAATTGCCCGCTCAGGCGCTGGTGCATGTCGGCGAGCTGTTTGACCAGGCGGTCGTTGAGCTTGATCTCGGCGACGGCTGCATCGTTGGGACGATAGCGGAAGCTCACATCGACCTTGCCGCGCGAGATCTTGCCGGCGACGCGCTCGCGGAACTGCGCCTCGATCGATCGCAATTCTTCCGGCGCACGCACCGACAACTCGAGGAAGCGGTGATTGACCGCACGCAATTCGCAGCTGAGCTGGCCGCCGGTGGCGGCGCGTTCGCAGGCAGCGAAGGCGGTCATGCTGCGGATCATGCGGGGCTCCGGCTCGATGTGGACGTGAATGGTAATCTAGCCGACCAGGATTTGTCGGATCAGACCATGACCAGCGTAACCCGGCCAAGCGGCCGCGCCTTCGACCAGTTGCGCGACGTGCGCATCGAGCGGCAATTCACCAAGCATGCGGAAGGCTCGGTGCTCATCAGCTTCGGCGACACCCGCGTGCTCTGTACCGCCAGCGTCGAGAATCGCGTGCCGGGTTTCCTGCGCGGCAAGGGCGAAGGCTGGGTCACCGCCGAATACGGCATGCTGCCGCGCTCGACGCACGAACGCATGGGCCGCGAAGCCGCGAATGGCAAACAAGGCGGCCGCACGCTGGAAATCCAGCGCCTGATCGGCCGCGCGTTGCGCGCCTGCGTCGACCGCAAGGCGCTGGGCGAACGCACCATCACCCTCGACTGCGACGTGCTGCAGGCAGATGGTGGCACGCGCACCGCAGCGATCACCGGCGCCTACGTCGCACTCTGCGATGCGATCTCGGTGTTGAAGAAACGTGGCGACGTCAGCCGCGATCCGATCCTCGGCGGTATCGCCGCGATTTCCGTCGGCATCTTCCAGGGCGTGCCGGTGCTCGACCTCGACTACGCCGAGGATTCCAACTGCGACACCGACATGAATGTCGTGATGAACGACGGTGGCGGCTTTATCGAATTGCAGGGCACCGCCGAAGGCCACGCCTTCCGTCGCGACGAATTGAACGCGTTGCTGGCGCTGGCCGAGAAAGGCGTCGGCGAACTGGTGGCGATGCAGCGCGCGGCGCTGGGAATTTGAAAAGCACTACCGAACCCTGTCATTCCCGCGGAGGCGGGAATCCAGTGTCTTTGATCCTGCGGATTTTTCTTTACTGAACAAAAGACGCTGGATTCCCGCCTCCGCGGGAATGACAAACAGGCTTTCAACTCTTCCCATGCCCATGAAGAAAATCGTCCTCGCCACCTCCAATCGCGGCAAGCTCGCCGAGATGCAACCGCTGCTTGCCGATGCCGGTTTCGAACTGGTCACGCAAGGCGAGCTCGGCGTGCCGGATGCGATCGAGGATGGCTATACCTTCATCGAGAACGCGCTGATCAAGGCGCGGCATGCCGCCGCAATGACTGGTTTGCCGGCGCTCGCCGACGATTCCGGCCTGATCGTCGATGCATTGCACGGTGCGCCCGGGTTGATCAGTGCGCACTACGCCGGCGTGCACGGCGATGCCGTCGCCAACATCCGCAAGCTGCTCGCGGAGCTGCGCGGCATACCGGAAGCACAACGCGGCGCGCGCTTCATTTCCGTGATCGTGCTGCTGTGGCATCCGCACGACCCGCAGCCACTTATCGCCGAAGGTCTCTGGGAAGGTCGCGTCCTGGAAACCCCGCGCGGCGACGGCGGTTTCGGCTACGACCCGGTGTTTTTCGATCCCGCCCTCGGTCTCACCGCCGCGCAATTGCCGGCGGAGGTGAAAAATCGCGTCAGCCACCGCGGGCGCGCACTGGCGCTACTGCGCGAGAAACTGGCTGCGCTGGCGCCGTAGGAGCGACGCCAGTCGCGATTTCTACCGCGAGGATGGGAATCGCGACTGGCGTCGCTCCTACAAAGGCGTCGCTCCTACAAAGGCGTCGCTCCTACAACAGCGTCGCCGCCGCATGGGACAATCTCCGCATGCTGATCCCGCCGCCACTTTCGCTCTACATCCACATTCCCTGGTGCGTGCGCAAATGCCCGTACTGCGATTTCAATTCGCACAACCAGCCGGAACAGTTGCCGGTCGATGACTACGTCGCGGCGCTGGTCGCCGACCTCGAACAGGATCTGCCGCTGGTCTGGGGCCGCACGGTGCACAGCGTCTTTTTCGGTGGCGGCACACCCAGCCTGTTTGCACCGGAAGCGATCGGCCGCATTCTCGACGCCGCCAGCGCGCGCCTGCGTTTCGCGCCGAACGCCGAGATCACCATGGAATGCAATCCCGGCACCGCCGAGCATGGCCGCTTCGAAAACTATCTCGCCGCCGGCGTGAACCGCATTTCCTTCGGCATCCAGAGCTTCGACGACGGTTGCCTGCAGCGGCTTGGCCGCATCCACGACAGTGGTGAAGCCGAGCGCGCGGTGAAGTTGGCGCAGGACGCCGGCTACGACAACATCAACCTCGACCTGATGTATGCGCTGCCGGAGCAGACGTTGGCGATGGCCTTGCATGATGTCGAGCGCGCGATCGCGCTCGCCCCGGCGCATCTTTCCCACTACCAGCTGACGCTGGAACCGAACACAGTATTCGCCGCGAAGCCGCCACAAGGCATTCCGCTCGAAGACGATGCCTGGGACATGCAGGAGCACTGCATCGCGACGATGGCGGCGGCAGGTTATGCGCAATACGAAGTCTCCGCGTACGCGCAGCCGGGCCGGCAATGCGCGCATAACCTCAATTACTGGCGCTTCGGCGACTACCTCGGCATCGGCGCCGGCGCGCACGGCAAGATTTCCTCCGGCGCCAGCGGCGAAATCCTGCGGCGATGGAAAGTGAAAGGCCCGCGCGACTTTCTTGCAAGAGCGCATAGCGATGCGCGCATCGGCGGCGACGATCCGATCGCGCCGGAAAATCGTCCTTTCGATTACATGCTCAATGCCCTGCGTCTGGTCGAAGGGTTTTCGCTCGCGGATTTCGAAGTGCGTACCGGGCTCGCGCGCAGCGTCATCGCCAAACGACTCGAACACGCGCGAATGATGGGCTGGCTGGAAGCGCAGGACGACCGCTGCATCCCCACCGACCTCGGCCGCCGCTTCACCAACGACGTGATCGGGTTGTTCCTGCCCGATTGATTGGCGCTTGATGCAGGAGCGGCGTGAGCCGCGATTTTCCCAATTCGCGACGCCATTTCAAGAAATCGCTGCTCACGCCGCTCCTACATCCCGACCAAGAAATCGGCGCAGAATCGTCGCATGCTCGATTCCGTCCATATCACCTGCCCGTTCTGCGGGGAACGCTTCGAGGCGCTGGTCGATGCGTCGGCCGGCGGCGCCGACTATGTCGAGGATTGCCCGGTCTGCTGCCGACCGATCAGCCTGCATCTACGCACCGGCGAAGATGGCGGCTTCGACCGCCTCGATGCCGATCGCGACGAGTGATCGCCCGATTGGCCCGGTAGGAGCCAGCTTGCTGGCGACTAGGCCTGCCGCAGCCGCAACTACCCCAAAACTCGCTTGCTTGCGTGGATCGAACCTCGTCCTGTCGCCAGCAAGCTGGCTCCTACCTGAGGCTTCCCTTACAATCCGCGCGCCCCAGGTGCTCGGGAAGCCGGTGTGAATCCGGCACTGCCCCCGCAACGGTAAGCCAGAAAGTCTTTCAACATGCCACTGGGCCACGCCTGGGAAGGCGAAAGACGGATTTGATTCCCTGAATCTCATCGCTGGCCAGTCCGGAGACCGGCCTTGGGCATCGCTGCGTCGTCCATCCGGACGCGCGGCCTTATGGCACGTTGCGGAGGGCGACGGGGCAACTCTGACGCTGTCTGCGTCCGCGTTTGTCCTTCTCCCTGCGCCGCTGCTTTTCCCACGCGGGTGAGCGCTTCAGGAGAACGCATGAACCTTGTACTTCGCAACACCGCCTTGTCGGCGGCCATTTCCCTTTCCCTGCTGGGCACCGCGCGGGCCGAGGACGCCAAGACCATCGACAACGTCGTGGTCACCGCCAATCGCATCGAACAGCCGATCGAGCAGACGCTTGCTTCGGTCACGGTGATCACCCGCGCGGACATCGAAACCAGCCAGGCGCCCGATCTTCTCGTGCTTCTGCAACGTCAGGCCGGTCTCGACCTGGTGCGCACCGGCGGCACCGGCGGCGTCAACACGCTGTTCACCCGCGGCAGCAATTCCAAACACACGCTGGTGCTGATCGATGGCCTGCGCGCCAACAGCACCGTGCAGGGCATTTTCGATTTCGCGCACCTGCCGCTGGCGGAGATCGAACGCATCGAAATCGTGCGCGGTCCGCGCGCTGCGCTCTGGGGTTCCGACGCGATCGGCGGCGTGATCCAGATATTCACCCGCGACCCGACCGCCGCCTATGTCGAAGCACGCGGCGGCAGCTACGGCAGCAGCGGCGTCGACACCGGCTTCGGCGTCAGCGATCACGACGTGCGTTTCGGTTTCGCGGTCGGCAGCGACCACAGCCGCGGCTTCTCGGCGACCAACAAAAACAATTTCAGCTTCAATGCCGACGACGACGGTTACGACAACACCCACGGCAGCTTCCGCTTCATCAACCAGATCGGCAGCCAGCGTTTCGCCGCCACCGCGCGCATCGCCGATGCCGAGGTCGAATTCGACCAAGGCGTTTCACATGTACGCACGCAGTCGATCGCCGCGAACCTGCAGGGCGAGTTGACGAAATCCTGGTCGCACCAGCTCTCCGTTGGCGTGATCAACGACGACAACCAGACCACGTCCGACTTCGGTGATTCGTCTTTCGGCGGCCAGCGCGTGTCGCTCGACTGGATCAACAGCTTCGCGGTTAGCGAACACCAGAGCGTGCAGGCCGGCCTGAACTGGAGCCGCGACACCGGCCGCGCCTCCGACAATTTCTACGGCGAATACTTCGACAGGAAACGTCGCGACCTCGGCGGCTTCGTCGCCTGGTCCGGCCGGTTCAGCGCACACACGCTGCAACTGACCCTGCGTCACGACGACGACAGCCAGTTCGGCGGCACCAGCACCGGCAGCGCCGCCTGGGGCTGGCAGCTCAGCGACACGCTGCGGTTGCGCGCGAGCTGGGGCCAGGGCTTCCACGCGCCAACCCTCAACGACCTGTACATCCCCGATGTCTACGGCTGCTGCCGCGGCAATCCGGACCTGCTGCCGGAACACTCCAACAACCAGGAGCTTGGTCTCGACTGGCAGCTCAGCGTCGGCCAGCACCTGGCGATGTCGGCCTACCGCAACCGCATCAACGACCTGATCGAACTCGACGACACCTACACGCAGTACATCAACATCGCCAAGGCCGAGATCAAGGGCGTGGAGCTCGAATACGGCGCCCGCCGCGGCGGCTTCAGCTTCGACGGCAACGCCACCTGGCAGAACCCGCGCGACATCAACCGCGACGAAGCGCTGCTGCGCCGACCCAAGCGCAAGATCAACCTCAGCGCCGGCTACCTGTTCGGCAACGGTCTGTCGTTCGGTCTCGATGCCAGTGCATTCGGCACACGTCCGGATTTCGGCGGCAGCACCTTGCAAGGCTATGGTCGTCTCGACCTGCGCGCCGGCTGGCAGGTCAACCAGGCCTGGTCGTTCGAAGCGCGGGTGGAAAACCTCGCCGATCGCGATTACGAGCTCGTCAGCGGTTACAACACGCCCGGTCGCAGTGGGATGGTAACGGTGCGCTGGAACGCAAAATAATTGGAAACCGGCCACACGCCCGGGCCTCCGGGCGTGTGATCTGGGCCTAGTCGCGAGGCCTGTGCTGTGCCTAGAATCCGGGTGGGGATCTGGATCCGGGAGCGCCGCATGTCTGCATCGGGAAGCCAGTCGCAGGCAATGCCCACGTTGGCATCGCGACATCTGCCGCGGCGCGTGCGCGCGCTGCTCGAGGGAATCCTGGAATTCACCTCCGATGAGCTCGAACGCGGCATCGTCGCGACGCTCAACGAATTCGAACAACAGCTTTTCAAGTTCGCCGAACAGGCGCGCAGCAACATGGTGCAGACGCGCTGGCTGGAATCGCAGCGGCTGATCAAGCGCACCCGTCACGACCTGGTGCCGCGCTTCCTGATCAGCCTGGAAGCGGAACTGGCCAACCTGCGCGAGCCGCAGAACAAGCACAGCTTCATGCAGGGCCGCGGCCATGGCATCAGCGAGCTGTCGCTGGTCAACGAACTGGAAATGGACGAAACCAGTTTCCTGATCGAGATGGCCAGCCGCGCGGAATTGCGCAACAGCCTGCCGCTTTACCTGCTGGGCCAGCGTTTCGGCGTGCTTGCCGGCCGCCCCGCCTTCGACCCCGAAACCCTTCCGATTGGTCCGCAGGCACTGTGCCGGATGATGCGCACCGCCTCCGACTGCCTGGAGCTCAGCGATGACCATCGCCTGATGTTCCTGCGCGCCTTCGACCGCCAGGTGATGCCGATGTACGGCAGCCTGGTCGAGGCGGTGAACACCTTCCTGTGCAAGAACGGCGTGCTGCCGCACCTGCAATACGTGCCCTTGCGTGCCCGCCCGGCATCGCAACCCGCCGCCGAAGCCGCGCCAGCCGCCGCACCTGCCCCGCCGCAGCCGGGCAACTCCGGTGGTGGCGGTGGTTATGGCGGCGGCGGACACGGCGGTGGCCACGCCACCGAGTCGATCGGCCTGAGCCTGGCGCCCCTGCCGGAAAACCGTTCGGCGCGCGCGCAGCTGCATGCCAGCGATGGCCCGGTCACCAGTGAAGGCCTGCGCGGCGATGGCAGCGGTGCCGGGATGCCGGCTACGGCCACCGGCTCGCCCAACGACGGCTGGGGCGCCGGCCCCTCCAGCGGCCCCGGCTCCTCCGGTCCGGCCGCAGGCGCGAACGCCGAAAACACCGGCGAGGAAAATTTCCAGCTGATGCGGCAACTGCTGTCCGGCCGCCGCCAGCTGCTTGGCAAGCTCGGCTCCGACCGCGGCCGCGACACCGGCCCCACCCACGTCGCCACGCCGTCGGCGTTGCAAGACATCCTCGGCAGCCTGCAGGCCAAGGCGGTGACGCCGGTGATGGACAAGGGCAAGCCGGTGATGCGCAGCGTCGGCCACCTCAAGCAGGACATGCTGGCGATGCTGCGCCAGGCCGCGCCCGACCAGAGCGCGCCGGCCCTGGCCGAGGAAGATGGCGACGCGATCGATCTCGTCGGCATGCTCTACGACAGCATCCTCAAGGACGTGAAGCCGAACAGTCCGGCTTCGATGCTGCTGTCCAAACTGCAGGTGCCGCTGCTGCGCGTGGCCCTGCAGGACAAGGGCTTTTTCACCAAGCAGCAGCACCCGGCCCGGCTCATGCTCAATACCATCGCCGAAACCGGCGCGTATTGGCTCAGCGACGACGAGGCCGACGAGGACCTCGTCCACAAGATGAATGCGGTGGTCGACCGCACGGTTCGCGAATTCGACGGCGACATGGGCCTTTTCAGCAACCTGCTCGAAGACCTCAGCTCACATCTGCAGACCGTCACGCGCAAGGCCGAAGTCGCCGAGCGCCGCCATGTCGAAGCCGCACGCGGCAAGGAAAAACTTTCGCATGCGCGCGAACGCGCCGCCGCGGCGATGGAGTCCCTGCTCAAGCAACAGAACCTGCCACGCTTCACCCAGACGCTGCTCAGCCAGGCCTGGACCGACGTGATGGCACTGACCGCGCTGCGTCACGGCGAGGATTCCGATGTCTGGAAGCAGCAGCTGGGATTCGCCGAACGCCTGATCCAGATCGCGCGTACGCCCGCCGACGAACTGGCTGCGCTTGGCGAAGCCAACGCCGGCTTGCAGGCCGAGATCGAGCAGGCCTTGTCGCAGGTCGGCTATCAGGGCGACGAGGCCAATGCGATCGCGCAGCGCTTGGTGCATCCGCTGTCGGGCAATGAAGACGACGCCGCCAGCCGCACCGAACTCACGATGCGCCTGAAGGCGCGCGCCCGCCTCGGCGAGGACCTGAAGACCAAGAAGGAAAAGAAGGTGCCGCTCACCGCCGCCGAACAGGCGCGCTACGAGCAGCTCAAGCAGACGCCGTTCGGCAGCTGGTTCGAGTTCCGCACCAACCAGCAAGGCGACATGGTCCGGCGCCGGCTGTCGTGGTTCAGCACGGTCACCGGCCATGTCCTGTTCGTCAATCACCGCGGCCAGAAAGTCGAGGATCACACGCTGGAAAGCCTCGCGCGGATGATGGTGCAAGGCCAGGTGCGCGTGATCCAGGAAGAAAAAGGCTCCTTGATCGATCGCGCCTGGACCACCGTGATGAATGCCCTGCGTTCCTTCGCCGGCCAACCCGCCCCGAGTCCCGTGCCATGAATGACTATCGCCGCGCCAGACGCCGCAAGGTGGGCTACAACGTCGAGATCGTCGACACCATGACCGAGCTGCCGATCGGCAAGCTCAGCAATCTGTCCGAATCGGGCATGCTGCTGATCCTGCAACAGCCGCTGGTGAACGATGCGCTCTACCAGTTCCGTTTCCGCCTGCCCGACCACACCGGTGTCGAACGCGCCATCGAAGTCGGCGCACACGAACTCTGGGCCGACGAAGCCGCGGCCCCCGGCCAGGCCTGGTCGGGCTTCCGCTTCATCGACGTTGCACCCACCGATCTCGCCTACATCCGCGACTGGGTCGACGCCCCCGGCAGCCAGTACGTCTGAGCGCGTGCCCGCGCGCAGGCTCCTGCTGCTGGGCCTGGCGCTGTCGGTATTTTTCCCGCTCGGCGCCTGCCAGCGCAGCGGCCCGGTCACACGCGAAGAGCTGCATGTCTTCGGTTCGATCACCGATGTCGAGATCCGCGGCACCGATACCGCACACGCCGAAGCCGCGATCGCCGAAGCCTCGGCAATGCTCAACCAGCGCGAGCGCGAATGGCATCCCTGGAAGCCGTCCGACCTGACCCGCATCAATGCCGCTTTCCGCGCCGGACAATCGGTGCAAGCGCCGCCGTCGATCATCAATCTGCTGCGCCGCTCGCAAAACTACGCTGTCAGCAGCAGCGGCCTGTTCGATCCCGGTGTCGGTGGCCTGGTTGAACTCTGGGGTTTCCACACCTCGACCTTTCCCGTCACCACGCCGGTGCCGACGCTGGACCAGGTCGCGGAATGGTTGCGAACGCATCCGAGCGTCCTCGACGTCAGCATCCAGGGCGATCGGTTGTACAGCCGCAATCCGGCCGTGCAACTGGATTTCGATGCCGTCGCCGAGGGCGCCGCCACCTCCGAGATCATCGCGATCTTCCAGCGTCGCGGCATCAAGCACGCATTGATCGGGCTTGGCGGCGACATGATGGCGCTCGGCGACGGCGACGGCGACGGTGTGCCCTGGGTCGTGGGCATGAAGGATCCCTACGGCGGCGCGCTGGGTTCGGTCGAACTCGGCGACAACGAAGCCTTCTACACCTCGGGCAACTACAACAAATTCCGCGAGGCCGCGAACGGTGCGCGTTGGGGCCACATCCTCGACCCGCGCACCGGCATGCCGGCGCGGGGCGCGGCCGCAACCGCCGTGCTGGTCAACGATCCGATTCTCGCCGACGCCGCCTCCACCGCGCTCATGGCCGGCGGGCCGGCCGGCTTCGCGCGCATCGTCAAGCAGATGAAGCTCGGCTGCGCACTGATGGTGACCGAGGAAAACGAGTTGCTGATCACCCGCGCGATGCGCGCGCGCATGCAATTCCTGCGCGATCCGGTGGCGCTGGGCGCAGCGGTGGACAGCGGCGCGGATTGCCGGTTGCAGAAGGGCGGTTGAGTCAGCGCAGCAACGCCTGCGGCCGATGCAGCAGATAGCCCTGCGCGTAGTCGACGCCGAAGGTCTTCAGCAGATCGTAGGCACGCTGGTCGGCGACCCATTCGGCGACGACGATCAGTCCGAGTTGGTGGCCGATATCGGTGACCGCGCGCACGATCGACTGGCTGACGGCATCGGTCTCGATATTGCGCACGAAGCTGCCGTCGATCTTGATGTAGTCGATCGGGAAATTCTTCAGATAACCGAATGAGGCCATGCCGGCGCCGAAATCGTCCAGCGAAAAATGGCAGCCGATATCGCGCAGGCGATTCATCATCGCGATCACCCGTGCCATGCTCGCCACCGCCGCCGTCTCGGTGATCTCGAAGCAGATGCGCTCGGCGGCGACACCATGCGTCTGCAATTTCTCGATCACGAATGCCGGAAAGGTATCGTCTTCGATGGTCAGTGCCGACAGGTTGATCGCGCACAGCCGCACCGGCTCTCCGGACGGATGCAGGCGCGCAAAGTTGGCGAACGCCGTCTCCACCACCCAGCGATCGAGCTGCGGCATCAGGCCGTAGCGTTCGGCCGCAGGAATGAAATCGCCGGGCGGCACCATCACGCCGCGCTCGTCGCGCAGGCGGATCAGCAATTCGATATGCGCGCCGCCGGCATCGGCCACGACCTGCAGCGGATGCAATTCCTGGAAATACAGGCAGAACCGCTGCTCGGACAATGCCTGCCGCAGCCGACCTATCCATTGCAGCTCGCTGCGCCGACGGACGATTTCCTGGTCGTCCTCCGAATACAGCTGCACGCGATTGCGGCCGCGTTCCTTGGCCATGTAGCAGGCGGTATCGGCCAGCGAATACACCTCGCGCTGCTGCGCGCCGGCGTGATCGATCAGCACCAGACCGATGCTCGCGCTGACCGTGTAGGCGCGTTCTTCCCAGCTGAACTCGAACACTTCGATTTCGTGACGCATGCGTTCGGCAAACGCCAACGCGGCGGCCGGCGTCGTGCGCTCGACGAGGATGCCAAACTCGTCGCCGCCCAGGCGTGCGATCGCCTCGCCCTCGATCAAGTGGCTGCTGAGCAGATTGGCCAGCTGCGCCAGCAACTGGTCGCCGGCGACGTGACCAGAGGTGTCGTTGACCACCTTGAACTGGTCGATATCCAGATACAGCATCGCCACCTGCGTACCGTCGACGAGGTCGTTGATCGCGGCATCGAGACGGCGGACGAATTCGCGGCGATTGGACAGGCCGGTCAACGCATCGTGACTGGCCTGATAGGCGAGCATCTCGTTGAGCTCGCGCAATTCGGTGATGTCGTTGGCGACCGCGAGCAGGTGCGACTGACCTTCGAGCGTGATCTGCGACACCGACAGCGTCATCCAGTACGCGCGTCGGCCACTGCTGCGGAAGCGCGTCGGCCGGTTGATCATCGCCCAGCCGCCCTTGGCGATATCGTCGAACTGCTCCTGCAGATCCTCGTCCTCGAACAGGTCCGCTAGTGTCTTGCCGCTCTGCTCGGGATCGGGCAGCTGCAGGCGTTCGCGCGCGGCGTGATTGGCATAGGTGAGGCCGCCGTCCTGCGAGTGCGCGAGCAGCACCAACGTGGGCAGCAGTTCGTTGAGGGCGCGGAAACGCGCCTCGCTGTCGCGGTATTGCGCGGAAAGATTCCTGGCCATGCGAAACGCGCGGGCGCGGGTATTGGCCAGCGACCAGGCCAGCGTCGCCAGCAGCAGGCTGGCCAGCACGCCGATCGCGAAGGTCAATGCCGGCAGCGACATCGACTGCATCTGACCGGGTGTGCCACGCAATTCCATGCGCCAGATGCGGCCGCCATAGACGATGTCGCGGCGATAGCGGTAGGTCAGCGCGTCGGGGAGTGCAGAAGTCTCGGCAGCGGTATCGCTGGCGAACAACAGGTGCGGCGCCTGGTCGCTAACGTCGGTGATGCGGACCGCGAAATCCTCGCGGGTTTCGCGCGGCAGGGCGCGCTCGATCAAGCTGCTGACCTGGAACGACACCGCCAGCGAACCCACCAGCCGCGCGCGACGCGTGGCAATCGTCGTCGGCGACGGCCCGGGCGAAAACACCGGCAGGCGGATGATCACGCCGTCTTTCGGTCCCGGCAGACCCGTACGCTGGATCAGTTCGAACGCACCGGACATCGCCGGCTCGTCCTTGTCGCGCGAATATTCCAGCGCCCTCATGTTGGCCGGCTGGCTGGCGATATCCAGACCGTACAGGCGCTGGTTGCCGTCGCGCGGCGTCACCAGGTCGGTGACGAAGTGCTCGCCATCGGCGCGCAGTTCACGATGCGCAACGCCGATCGCCTGCAGGCTGGGGAAATGTTCGCGCGGTCGCAGATTGGTGTAGATGGTTTCGAATTCGTCGGGCGTCACTTCCTGCGAGGCCAGGAACAAGGCCTGCACCGAACGCACCAGCAAACCGCAACTGCGCAGCTGCGACTCGACAGCATCGAAACTGCGTTCGGCCAGGCGCGCCGCCTGCGCGCTTTCCGCCTGCGCCAGCGCGTTGTGATGCATGCGCGTGGTGATCGCGGTCATGCCCAGGCCGAGCAGCAACGCGGCAAGCGTCCACAACCAGGCGGGCTGGCCGAGAAATCCTCCGTCATCGCGACGCCTGTCCATGGGCTCGTCCCTGGCTGGCCCGGATGAGGCAGAATTGGCGCGATATCCGGACAGGTCACGCGCCATGACGAGCAATGCAGCCACTGTGTACCGCGAGCACCTTGCGACAATCAAGGCGCGCAGCGATCTTGCCCTGCAACAAGGCGGATTCGATCACCTGATCGTACCGGCCGGCATCGCCAAATATCGCTTTCTCGACGACATGCATTATCCGTTCAAGGCCAATCCGCATTTCCTGCACTGGCTGCCACTCACCGAACATCCATACAGCTGGATCGCGTACACACCGGGCAAGAAACCGGTGCTCGCCTACTATCAGCCTGATGATTACTGGCATGTGCCGCCGACCGCGCCGGAAGGCGACTGGGTCGAACACTTCGACATCCGCATCCTGCGCGATCCCGCCGAGGCCACGCAACATCTGCCGAGCACGGGCAAGACGGCAATCATCGGCGAAAGCGACGCGGCGCTGCCGGGCTTCGTGCCGAACAATCCGGAGTCGGTGCTGAACCCGCTGCATTACCAGCGCGCCTACAAGACGCCTTACGAACTTTCACGGCAGCGTCTGGCGCAACGCAGAGCGGTACGCGGCCATCTGGCGGCGCAGGCGGCGTTCACGACCGGCGCTTCGGAAGCGCAGATCCATGCGGCGTATCTCGCGGCAACCGGCCACACGGATTTCGATCTGCCCTACAACAACATCGTCGCGCTCAACGAAAACGGCGCGACGTTGCACTATCAATACAAGAACACGCAGTCGCCGGCGCAGCAGCGTTCGCTGCTGATCGATGCTGGCGCGGAAGTCGACGGCTACGCTTCCGACATCACGCGCACCTGGGGCAATGGCGATGCGGCGTTCGCGGAACTGGTCAGCGGCGTCGAGCACGAGCAGCTCGCGCTGGCGGGGAAGGTTCGTGCCGGCGTCGACTATCGCGACTTGCATCTGGAATGCCATCTGCGCCTGGGCAGTGTGCTCAAGGCATTGGACATCGTCGACATGGACCCGGGCACGATGCTGGAAACCGGCGTGACCTCGACCTTCTTCCCGCATGGTCTCGGTCACCCGATCGGCCTGCAGGTTCACGACATCGCCGGCTTCAGCGACGAGCGCGGACAACTGATCCCGCGTCCCGCCGGCCACCCGTTCCTGCGCATGACGCGCACGCTGGCGGCAGGCATGGTGGTGACCATCGAGCCCGGCATCTATTTCATCCCGACGCTGCTGGCGAAACTTCGCGAAACCAAACACGCCGCGTCCGTGGACTGGAAGAAAGTCGAGCACCTCGCGAAATTCGGCGGCGTGCGCATCGAGGACGAAGTGCACTGCACGGATGCCGCACCGGAAAACCTCACGCGGGATGCATTCGCGGAGCTCGCCTGATTTCTTTGTAGGAGCCAGCTCGCTGGCGACCCCGCCTATCTGGAAACGATGGCCGCCAAAGGTCTTTGCTCGCTGAGGAAATCGCCCCGCAGTGGCGACCCGAGGCGGGGGCTCAACGACCACTCGATCGCAAACGCCGTCCATGGCCAGCTCACGAGTGGCCATGAGGGCCATCCGGGCCCTCATTTCGTCGAGCCCCGCCTCGGGTCGCCACTGCTCTGAACGAATTTCGCGAGTTTGGCCAATGGCAAAAAACGCACTTCACCCACCCGCTGAATCTTGTCGAGCGATGGCGGCTATCGGAGGCATCGGCAGTGGAGTGAAGGCCATGGATGGCCGTAACGGTCGCTCGTGAGCTGGTCAGGATGACGCTCGCGCCCGAGCGACCACTGCCGATGCTCCCGATAGCCGCCGTCGCGTGTGGCCGCAGCCAAGGACCGCAAAGCGCGCCAGCATCGCGCCCAAAGCCCTGTTTTGATAGGATTTGGCCATCAATTCGACCTTCCGCCGCCCGGCCCCGTGCCGGGCGCGCCGTCTTTGCCTTCCGCAGTGAGCCCCATGGACAAGAGCTTCGAGCCGCAGACTTTCGAGACCAAGTGGTACGCGCACTGGGAAGCCAATGGCTGCTTCAAGCCGTCCGGTACCGGCAAGCCGTACACGATCATGCTGCCGCCGCCGAACGTCACCGGCACCTTGCACATGGGCCACGCCTTCCAGCACACGCTGATGGACGCACTGGTGCGCTACCACCGCATGCGCGGCTTCGACACGCTATGGCAGGTCGGCACCGACCACGCCGGCATCGCCACGGAAATGGTCGTTGGTCGCAATCTGTCCCGTGAAAATCTCAGCCGCGACGAACTCGGCCGCGACAAGTTCATCGAAAAAGTCTGGGAATGGAAGCAGCTGTCCGGCGACACCATCACCCGGCAGATGCGTCGCCTTGGCACCTCGGGTGATTGGAGCCGCGAACGCTTCACGATGGATGCGGGCCTGTCGAAGGCGGTGGTCGAAACCTTTGTGCGCCTGTACGAAGAAGGACTGATCTATCGCGGCCAGCGCCTGGTCAACTGGGATCCGGTGCTCAAGACCGCGATCTCCGATCTCGAAGTCGTCAGCGAAGAAGAAGAAGGCAAGCTGTGGTCGATCTCCTACCCATTGAGCGACGGCAGCGGCGCGCTGGTGGTTGCGACCACGCGCCCGGAAACGATGCTCGGCGATACCGCCGTGATGGTGCATCCGGAAGACGAGCGCTACGCGCACCTGATCGGCAAGACCGTGCGCCTGCCGCTGAGCGATCGCGAAATTCCGATCATCGCCGACGACTATGTCGATCGCGAGTTCGGCACCGGCGTGGTCAAGGTCACGCCGGCGCACGACTTCAACGATTACGCGGTCGGCCAGCGGCACTCGCTGCCCATGATCAACATCCTCACGCCGACCGCCGAGATCAACGACAACGCGCCGGCGAAATACCGCGGCCTGGATCGTTACGTCGCCCGCAAGGCCGTGCTCGCCGATCTCGAAGCGCTGGGCCTGCTCGTCGAGGAAAAGAAACACAAGCTGCAGGTGCCGCGCGGCGACCGTACCGGCCAGGTGATCGAGCCGTATCTGACCAACCAGTGGTTCGTGAAGATGGACACGCTGGCGGCGCGCGGTCTCGAACTCGTCGAGAACGGCAGCGTGCGTTTCGTGCCGGAAAACTGGATCAGCACGTATCGCCACTGGATGAGCAACATCCAGGACTGGTGCATCTCGCGCCAACTCTGGTGGGGTCACCAGATTCCGGCGTGGTACGGCGTCGACGGAAAAATATACGTCGGTCGCGACGAAGCCGAAGTGCGGGCGAAACACTCGCTGCCCACCGACGTGGCGCTGACGCGCGAGAGTGACGTCCTTGAGACATGGTTCTCTTCCGCACTCTGGTCGCACAGCACGTTGGGCTGGCCCGATGCCGGCGACATGGCGAAATACGATTTCGCCAAACGTCTGCCGACCTCGGTGCTGGTCACCGGCTTCGACATCATCTTCTTCTGGGTCGCCCGGATGATCATGATGACCGACCACTTCACCGGCGAGGTGCCTTTCAAGGACGTCTACATCACCGGTCTAGTCCGCGACAAAGACGGGCAGAAGATGTCGAAGTCGAAGGGCA
Source organism: Arenimonas sp. (assembly GCF_035312645.1). Classification (GTDB taxonomy): domain Bacteria; phylum Pseudomonadota; class Gammaproteobacteria; order Xanthomonadales; family Xanthomonadaceae; genus Arenimonas. The sequence goes on along the minus strand of NZ_DATGBO010000139.1, from coordinate 7,623 downwards.
ACGTGCTCGATCCGATCGACATCATCGATGGCATCACGCTGGAGGCATTGATCGCCAAGCGCACCACCGGCCTGATGAAGCCGACCGACGCGCCGAAGATCGAGAAGGCCACAGCTAAGGAATTTCCCGATGGCATTCCTGCCTTCGGCGCCGACGCACTCCGCTTCACCTTCGCCAGCCTCGCCACGCATGGTCGCGACATCAAGTTCGACATGAACCGTGCCGAGGGCTACAAGAATTTCTGCAACAAGTTGTGGAACGCGGCGCGTTTCGTGCTGATGAATTGCGAGGACTTCTCCGCAACCGGCAAGCCGACGCCAAAGACCGACGCCGAGCGCTGGATACTGCATCAATTGCAGCAGATGTTGCTTGAAGTCGAGAAAGGCTATGCCGACTATCGCTTCGACCTCGTCTCGCAGGCCTTGTACGACTTCGCCTGGAACGAATACTGCGACTGGTTCCTGGAGCTGGCCAAGCCAGCGCTGAGCGGCGCGGATGTCGATGCCGCCAACAGCACGCGACACACGCTGCTCTATGTGCTGGAAACCCTGCTGCGCGCATTGCATCCGCTGATTCCGTTCATCACCGAAGAGATCTGGCACGCGATCGCCCCGAAACTCGGCCTCGCGGGTGATTCCATCAGCACCCAGCCGTACCCGGAGTTTGACCTCGCGTCGACGAACCCGGCCGCTGCGTCGGACATCGAATGGCTGATGGCGGCAGTGACCCAACTGCGCTCAATCCGCAGCCAGATGACGATCGCGCCGAACAAGGCCATCCCGCTGCTGCTCGAAGGCCGTGCGCAGGATGATGGCCAGATCGCGCGCCATGCGGCGTCGCTGAAATTTCTGGCCCGCCTCGAATCGATCGAATGGCTGCAGGGCGCACCGCCAGCGACCGCGATGGCGCCGTTGGGCGAACTGAAACTGCATATCCCGCTCGCCGGCCTGATCGACCTGTCCGCGGAAAAAGCCCGCCTGGAAAAAGAGATCAAGCGCATCGCGGCCGAAATCGGTAAGTGCAACAACAAGCTCGCCAGCGATACCTTCGTCGCCAATGCCCCGGCGGCAGTGGTGGAACAGGAACGCGCAAGACTGGTCGACTGGAACGCTCAGCTGGCGGCGCTGAGCGAGCAGCAAAAGCGCTTGTGATCTTGCTCTTGTAGGAGCGGCGCAAGCCGCGATTTCTCCACGCCGCCTCGCACATCGAAGAAATCGCGGCTTGCGCCGCTCCTACGAATGGGAGTGACCTCGCGGCGCTACAACCGCGGCGGCCACTGCGATTCCGGCGCGAGCAATTCCATCGCCATCACCAGCGCATCCTCACGGCCTTTGCTCGCGGGGTAGTAGTTCGGGCGGCGACCGATCTCGTTGAAGCCTTCGTCGTTGTACAAGGCGATCGCGGCGGGATTCGAGGGCCGCACTTCCAGAAAGACGCGGTCGGCCATGTGCCAGCGCGCGAGGTCGATCAGGCGGCGCAATATCCGCCGGCCGTGACCGTGGCCCTGGTGTTCGGGCGCGACGCAGATGTTGAGCACATGCGCTTCGTTCGCGGCACAACTCAGCACGCCGTAGCCAATCAACCCGGTACGCGCTTCGAACACCCAGCATTGATGGCCGATACGCAGGCAGTCGCGGAAGATTCCGGCGGTCCACGGAAACGGATAGGCGCGTTGCTCGATCGCGACCACCGCCTCGATATCGGCCTGACGCATCGGCCGTATCTGGGTGGCGTCGGCGGCGCGGGCGTTCATGCGTCAGTGGCTGCGGCGCAGGGCCCGCAGTTGCGGCCAGAGCGCGCGCTTGCGCAGGGGATCGCGGCGCAGCGATTCGATATCACCGACCAGGCCGGCGATATCGCCGCCGTTCGCCGCACGCTGCACGGCCTGCAGCAATTTTTCCGAAGCGGCGTATTCGCCGACGCCACTTGCGACGCGAGCGGCCGGCGCGGCAGCGGCCGGCAGCGCATTCATCGCTGCGATTGCGGGCCGCTGATAGAGCGTGTAACCCAACGCAGCGAGCAGGCGCTGCTGTTCGCCCGACCAGTTCATGCGATGGGTTTGCGGCTGAGCTTGTGCCACAGCCAGTAGCCGGGGCCAGACAAGGCGTAGGCGGCGGTGATCGTCAACAGCACGCGCGGCGCATCGATCATCAAGGCCACCAGCACGCCGACCACGAGCAGCATCACCCAGAACGGCACGCGCTCGCTCTTGCTGTCCACGGGCTGCGCAGCGGCCTCGGCCTCGGGTTTGGCGCCGCCCTTGAAGCTGGTGTAGCGGATGCGGCTGACCATCAGCAGGCCGCAGCAGATGGTCAGCGCGGTCGCGGCATAACGCAGGGTGTCGCCGGTGTAGCCGAATACCGTCATCGACCACACGAAGGACATCATCAGACCGGCCGAGGACGGACTGTTCAAGCCGATGAACCAGCGTTTGTCGACCACGCCGACCTGCGTGTTGAAGCGGGCCAGGCGCAGCGCGGCGCAGGCGACGTAAAGAAAAGCGGCGGCCCAGCCGAGCTTGCCGGCGATCACGCTGTCGAGCTTCATCGACTCCAGGCCCCAGTGATACATCACCAGGGCGGGCGCGACGCCGAAACTGACCAGGTCGGCGAGCGAATCGAACTGCACGCCGAATTCGCTGCTGGTGCCGGTCAGGCGCGCGACGCGGCCGTCGACGCCATCGAACAAGGCCGCCACGAACACCGCCACGCAGGCCGGGACGAACTGGCCGTTGGCCGCCGCAAGAATGGCGTAGAAGCCCGAGAACAGGCCGCAGGTGGTGAGCAGGTTCGGCAACAAATAGATGTGCCGGTTGCGGGGGCGGGGTGCTTCGGGTTTGGCTTCCATCCGGCCAGTGTAACGGCAAGGCGAACGCGCCCATAGCCGCCCGGCTTGCCAGCGACCGCCCGGGGTGTTAACTAGATTTGCGTCGATTCCCCGGAGGCCCGCCATGATTCGCCCGACCCTGCTTTTCATCGCCTGCCTGGCCCTGCTGCCGGCCAGCCTGTCTGCACAGACCCGGGTCTACAAATGGACCGACGCCCAGGGCGTGGTCCACTACTCGCAGATCGAGCCCAAGCAAGCCGCCAAGACGCGCGATTTCAAAGCCGACAAGCCGGCGCCGCCGGCCAAGCCCAAGGTCAAGACGCCGGAAGAACTGGCCTGTGAACGCGCCAAGCTCAATGACGAGGCGCTGTCGAGCAAGGACGAGCTGCGTGCCGATACCAACGGCGACGGCAAACCCGAAGTGATGTCGGCCGAGGACCGCGCCAAGGCGCAGGAACTGACCAAGCGCCAGCTCAGCGCCTATTGCGCCCCAAGCAAGTAAGCCTCTGATCGCGGATTCACCGCGCCTGCTTTGAAGATTTTCTGGGCCATCGTCTGCGGCGCCCTGCTGGCGCTGGCCTATGCCTGGTGGACCGGCACCCTGCCCGGCCGGCATCCGCCGCGTGCATCGGCGAGTGCTGCGAGCGCCGAAAAAAGCAAGGCTGCACCTGCGCTCTACCGCTGGCGCAACGATCAGGGCGTACTGCAGCTCAGCAACCATCCGCCGAAAGGCCGGCCGTTCGAACGCGTGCGTATTCGCGACGACCAGAACGTGATCCGCGCCAACGCCCCCGCGCCTGAGCCGCCGAACTGACGACGCGGGCCGCTACAATGCCGCCCTCCCCGCTTTCGAACGCCCGCGACCGCCCATGCGCCTTTCCCAGTTTCATCTCTCGACCTCCAAGGAAACCCCCGCCGACGCCGACATCGTCAGCCACCAGCTGATGATGCGTGCCGGCATGATCCGCAAGCTCGCGGCCGGCCTGTACACGTGGTCGCCGCTGGGTCTGCGGGTGCTGCGCAACGTCGAGCGCATCGTCCGCGAGGAAATGAACCGCGCCGGCGCGATCGAGATGCTGATGCCCTCGATCCAGCCGCGCGAACTCTGGGATGAAACCGGACGCTGGGAAAAATTCGGCGGCCAGCTGCTCAAGATCAAGGACCGCAAGGAAGCCGAATACGCCTACGGCCCGACCCACGAGGAAGTGGTCACCGATTTCGCGCGCAACGAGCTGCGCAGCTACAAGCAGCTGCCGGTGAATTTCTACCAGATCCAGACCAAGTTCCGCGACGAGATCCGTCCGCGTTTCGGCGTGATGCGCGCGCGCGAATTCCTGATGAAGGACGCGTACTCCTTCCATCTCTCGCCCGAATGCATGGCGCAGACCTACCAGGCGATGTACGACGCGTACTCGCGCATCTTCACCCGTCTTGGCCTGAAGTTCCGCGCGGTCAACGCCGACACCGGCGCGATCGGCGGCAGCGCCTCGCATGAATTCCACGTGCTGGCCGATTCCGGCGAAGACGCGATCGCGTTCTCCGATGGCTCCGATTACGCGGCGAACACCGAGATGGCCGAAGCGGTCGCGCCCGCTGCGCCGCGCGCCGCCGCAACGGAAACGATGAACAAGGTCGTGACGCCCTGGCAGCGCACCTGCGAGGAAGTGGCCAAGCTGCTCGGCATCGGACTGGAGCGCACAGTGAAATCTGTGGCGATGATCGGCGCGCAGGGTTTCGTGCTGGCGCTGGTGCGCGGCGACCACATGGTCAACGAGATCAAGCTGGCAAAACTTCCCGGCCTGGCCGAATACCGCCTGGCGACGGAAGCGGAAATCCTGGAACACCTCGGCAGCGAGCCGGGCTTCCTCGGCCCGATCAACGCAAAGAAGAAAATTTTCGTGCTCGCCGACCGCAGCGTCGCGGCGATGGCCGATTTCGTCGTCGGCGCGAATGAAAAGGGATTCCATCTGGCGGGCGTGAATTGGGGCCGCGATTTGCCGGAAGCCGATCTGATCGCTGACATGCGCAACGCCGTCGCCGGCGATCCCTCGCCTGACGGCAAGGGCACGCTGGGCATCGCTCGCGGCATCGAAGTGGGCCACGTTTTCCAATTGGGCCAGAAATACGCCGAAGCAATGAAAGCCACCGTGCTCGACAGCGAAGGCAAGGCGCAGGTGATGTACATGGGCTGCTACGGCATCGGTGTCTCGCGCATCGTCGCCGCGGCGATCGAGCAGAATTTCGACGGCAACGGCATCTGCTGGCCGGAAACGATGGCGCCGTGGAAAGTCGCGGTCTGCATCATCAATCCGAAGAACGACCCGGCGGTGAACGAAGCCGCGCAGGCGCTTTACATCGATCTCACCGCGCGCGGCGTCGACGCCTGCCTCGACGATCGCGGCCTGCGCCCCGGCGTGATGTTCGGCGACATGGAACTGATCGGCATCCCGCACCGCGTGGTGGTGTCCGAACGCGGCCTCGCCGCCGGCACGTTCGAATATCGCGCGCGCCGCGACAGCGAAGCGGTGAATCTCGACCGCGCCGGATTGTTCGAAAAACTCGGATTGGAATAACCCGCATAGCGTGCGCTGCGCGCACGCAATCTCCATGGCCTCGCAGCGTGCGCGAAGCGCAGGTCATGTCCGCCGCAAGCCTCTACCCCACCCCAACCCTCCCCTGTGCACAGGGGGAGTTGCTGCGGCTCACCACTCACCGCATCGACGCGCATTCCCCGCCGCCCACATGTCCGGTGGCCACCGCATACGTCGCCGTAGGGCCCAAGGCAATCAAGGCCTTGGAAAGTACGCCCCTGTATGTAGTCGCGCACTGTCATCGCCCATGTGGATAATCACGGGTTGCGTCGCCGACCCGCGCGACGGCCAAGGATGCCGAGCATGTTCAACTCCTTCACGCGCGAACAATTGATCGCCTGCGGTCATGGCGAGATGTTCGGTCCGGGCAATGGCCGCCTGCCGCTGCCGAACATGCTGATGCTCGATCGCATCACCCATATCGACGACGACGGTGGCGCGCACGGCAAGGGCCAGATCCGCGCCGAGCTCGATATCCACAAGGACCTGTGGTTCTTCGGCTGCCATTTCGAAGGCGACCCGGTGATGCCCGGCTGCCTGGGCCTGGATGCGATGTGGCAGCTGGTCGGCTTCTTCCTGTGCTGGAAAAACAATCCCGGCCGCGGCCGCGCCCTCGGCGTCGGCGAAGTGAAATTCGCCGGGCAGGTATTGCCGACCGCGAAACTGGTCAGCTATGTGATCGACATCAAGCGCGTCGTCGAGCGCAAACTGGTGCTGGCCATCGCCGACGCCAAAATGTTCGTCGACGGCCGCGAGATCTACACCGCCACCGACCTGCGCGTCGGCCTGTTCACCTCCACCGAATCGATGTGAGTCCGTCATGAAACGCGTTGTCATCACCGGCCTCGGCCTGACCTCCTGCCTCGGCAACGACCGCAACACCGTCACCGCCGCACTGCGCGAAGGCCGCTCCGGCATCCGTGCGATTCCCGAATACGGCGAACTCGGTTTCCGCAGCCAGGTCGGCGGCGTGGTCGAGGCCGATCTCGACGGTCGTATCGACCGCAAGCTGCGCCGCTTCATGGCCGACACCGCCGCGTTCGCGTATCTGTCGATGGAAGACGCGCTCGCCGACGCCGGCCTGAGCCGCGATGAAATTTCCGATCCACGCATCGGTGTGATCGCCGGTTCCGGTGGCGGTTCCTGCGCCAACCAGGTCGATGCCGCGGATTTGTTGCGCGCGAAAGGCGTACGTCGCGTCGGCCCGTACATGGTCACGCGCACGATGACCTCGACGGTCTCGGCCAATCTCGCCACCGCGTTCGGTATCCGCGGCGTCAATTATTCGATCGCCTCGGCTTGCGCGACTTCCGCGCATTGCATCGGCGCGGCGATGGAACAGATCCAGCTGGGCAAGCAGGACATGGTGTTCGCCGGTGGCGGCGAAGAGCTGCACTGGTCGCAGACGATGCTGTTCGATGCGATGGGCGCGCTGTCGTCGAAATACAACGCGACGCCGGAAAAAGCCTCGCGCGCCTACGACGCCGAGCGCGACGGTTTCGTCATCGCCGGCGGCGGTGGCATGGTCGTGGTCGAATCGCTCGAACACGCACAGGCGCGCGGCGCGCGCATCCTCGCCGAGATCGTCGGCTACGGCGCAACCTCCGATGGCGCCGACATGGTCGCGCCCTCGGGCGAAGGCGCGGCGCGCTGCATGCAGCAGGCGCTGGCCACAGTCGACGGAAAACTCGACTACCTCAACACCCACGGCACCTCGACACCGGTGGGCGACGTCGCCGAACTCGGCGCGATGCGCGCGGTATTCGGCGACGCGATCCCGCCGTTCTCCTCGACCAAATCCCTGTCCGGCCATTCGTTGGGCGCGGCCGGCGTGCACGAGGCGATCTACTGCCTGCTGATGCTCGAACACGGCTTCATCGCCGGCTCGGCGAACATCGACACCGTCGACGCAGCCGCCGAAGGCATGCCGCTGGTGCGCGCCTCGCGCGACGCCGCCTTGCAGACCGTGATGTCGAATAGCTTTGGCTTCGGCGGCACCAACGCCAGCCTGGTGCTGCGCCGCTGGCAATAACGCGCGTGATGTAGGAGCGACGCAAGTCGCGATTTCTCGCCGCTTGCTGGTGTCGCATCAATTTTGCGAATTCGCGACTTGCGTCGCTCCTACATTTGGCCTGTCCATTTTCGTCGCGCCTACATCTGGCCTGTCAATTTTCGTCGCGACAAAATCACCGCGTCACAAATTCCG